>JACZJQ010000261.1 GCA_014860455.1 Bryobacteraceae bacterium
GGCGGTGATGGCGGCGGCGATCGAGTTTCGCCGCGCGGGGTGGCGCGACAGGTTCGTGTGGGCAGGTTTGGCGCTGATGACAGCGGCGACCTGGGCGGGCTGGAAGCTGATCAACGAGCCGAAGCTGGTGTACTTCTCGAACCGGCTGGACAGGCCGAGGCCGGAGATCTGGGCGGGGCTGGCGCTGGGCGCGCTGGCGCTGCTGGTATGGCTGGGCCGGGGCGAGGCGCGCAAGCCGCTGTGGAGCTACGCGCTGTGGGGCGCGGCCGGCGGCGGCGCGGGCTTTGCGATTGGCGCGTGGATCCAGGTGGCGGGCGCAAGCCGGTGGCCGGATGCGGGCATCGACTGGTGGAAGATGATGGAGTTCGCCTTCGGGCTGCTGCTGGGGTTGGGCTATGGGATCGCGGCCTGGCTGAACCGGCGCGAGGCGGCAGATGCGCGCGCGGGTGAACAACAGAGCCAGCCGTACTGGCGCGCGGCGGCGCTGGCGATGGCGGCGATCGCGGTGGGTATTGGGCTGGAGTATCACTTCGAGTCGAGGTTCAATTACACGATCGGCGGTGCGATTCTGCTGGCGGCGGCGGTGCGATGGCGGCAGTTGGCCCCGCATGTGGCCGTGACGCTGACCTTCTTCGCCTTTGCCGTGGATCTGCTGGAGAACCGGCCAACGTATGGGGCGGCGGGGTGGGCGGTGGTGATCGCATTGACGCTGGTAATGGCGTGGCTCGCCGGGCGTTGGAATTGTCCGAAACGGCTGTTCCTGTTGATCACTTTGACGGCGGTGGCCGATTCGTTCCTGAAGAGCTACCTGCCGCCGTTGAAGGGGGCGCCGTCGCTCTCGACGCAGGCGATTTTCCTGTTGTCGGCGGTTGGATGCGTGTGGATGGCGGGCAGGGTGAGGGCGGCGCCGGAAAACTTGAGTAAAGCGTAGAGGATTGGCTTTGACGACGGGCGTCTTTGTGGTAGCTTGACCCTAAGCCCGCATGTTTCACCAGCACCCGGCTTTTCTTGCGCTAAGGGCGCGTATACTTCGTTGCGCTCGGTCAGCGTGCTCGACGTACTGTCAAAGTACGCCTGCGCGCGCCTCGGTCGCGCGTCTCGTATCCACGCGCTTCCCGCTGCGTCAAGCTTCGGGCGTGGTGAAAAATGCAGGCTTTGCGAACTCGCGAAAGGACAACCCATGGCACACTTTACCCGCCGAGACTTTCTGAGGACGACGGCAATTGCCGCCGGGGCCGTTGCGGCCGGACCGCAAGCGTTTGCGGCAAAGCGGTCAGCCACCGATTGGGTGGAACTGGGCAATTCAGGCGTGAAGGTGACACGGCTGGCTTTTGGCACGGGCACGTTTGGCGGCAAGATCCAGCGCAGCCTGGGACAGACCGAGTTCACGCGGTTGGTGCGTCACGCCTATGATCGGGGGATCCGGTTCTTCGAGTCTGCCGACAGCTACGGCGAGATGCACGAGATGCTGGCCGAGGCGCTGAAAGGGCTGCCGCGCGAGAGCTACCGGCTGATGACAAAACTGCGCAGCCGGGGCACGGAGACGGCGCAGCAGACCATCGACCGTTTCCGCAAGGAGATGAACTCGGAGTATTTCGACATCGTGCTTATCCACTGCGTGAGGACGCCGGACTGGCCGGAGACGTTCAAGCCGCTGCGCGACTCGATGTCGGAGATCAAGGAAAAGAAGGCGATCCTGTCGCACGGCGCGTCGTGCCACGGGCTGCTGCCGTTGCGTGCTTTCGCGGCGAATACGAACTGGCTGGATGTGGCGCTGCTGAGAGTAAACCACGACGGCACGAAGATGGATTCGCTGAAGATGACCGACACCGACGACAAAGGCGATGTGCCTGAAGTTGTGTCGCACATCTCGAAGATCCGTCAGGGCGGCACGGGGATCCTGGGCATGAAGCTGATCGGCGAAGGGGCGTTCAAGACGCCGGAGCAGCGTGACGCGTCGATCAAGTTCGTGATGAAGCTGGGGACGGTGGACTCGGTGACGATCGGCTACAAGACGACGGGCGAGATCGACGAGGCCATTGAGCGGATCAACACGCACCTGAACTCATAGAGGTCAGTCGAGGCGGGCAGCGAAGTCGCGGGCGATGAGGTCGGCTTCCGATTGGGGAAGGCCGCGGATGCCGGCGAGCCATGCGCCTTTGCTGAACAGGAAGACGTCGACATCGCCATCCTTGCCGGCATAGCCGCCGAAGTGGGCGATGAATTTCGGGCCGGCGAGGGCGGTCTTGTATTCAAACATCATCGAGGCGGGCGCGGAGGGGTTTGAGGCCTTGATGAGGAAGAGTTCGAACTGCTTGTCGCCGCGCTTGTATTTGGCGATGTTGCCGCCGGTCAGGAAGGGCTTGCCGTAGAGGGGCTCGGCGGTCTGGGTGACCTCGCCGCGGCCTTCGGCCGGGAAGCGGCGGTCCTCAGGGGCGGGCATCTCTCTGGCGGCAGGGGCGGCGGGTTTGGCTGCTTCCTGCTTGGGAGCGGGGGCGCCGCAGCCGGAGAACAGCAGCGCGGCGGTGATCAACGGGATAAAGGTACGCACGACAAGATCCTATCACCGGGACTGGGGCGGCGGGATTAGTATTCGGCGGTGCGGATGTGTTCGATGACGGACGGATGGCGTACGGCCCAGCCGAAGAAGCGGGCGGCTTTGGTGGATGCGACTTTCTGGTCAAGGGCGAGGCCGGCGGCTATGGGGCCCATCTGGGCGGTGGCCAGGCCGAGGGGGGTGGACTCGACTTTGACGCCGTTGCCGCAGCGGGCGGCGACCTCGGAGGCAATGCGTTTCACCTGATGAGGGATACCGCCGGTGGCGATGAAGATCTCGCCGGCGGCCGGGCGGGTGATGACGTGGAGATAGAGCTCGGCGAGATCGTCGATGTGGACGGTGGACCAGTGGTTTTCGCCGTCGCCGACGATGCGGATCGCATTCCCCGTGCGGGCCTGCCGGAACATGCCGGCCAGCGCGCCGCCGCCACGGCCAAAGACCATGCCTGGACGCAGGACAACGGCGCTGATGCCCGCCTCCTTCGCCGAGACGACCATCTTCTCGACGGATGTGCGCCAAAGGATGAAGTCGGGTGTATGGAGGGCGGAGGCCTCGCCGGCGGTACGGCCCCTGGTGTCGCCGTAGACCCAGACGCCAGAGGTATAGACCAGCGGCTTGAGGGAACCGCGCATGGCGTCGATCATGTGGCGGACAGCTGTTGAATCGATGACGCCGGCTGAGGGGTTGAACTCCATGGCGCAATGGATGACGGCGTCGCTGCGGTTGCAGGCGGCGTAGATGAGATCGGCGTCGTCGACCTCGCCGATGAGCGGCTGATCGCCCCTGGCGCGGAGCGTTTCAGCTTTCTCATGGCTGCGGGTGAGGCCGGTCACCGTGTGGCCGCGCTGGCGGAGCAGGTCGCAGACGGCGGAGCCGATGTAGCCGGCCGCTCCAGTTACGAAGACATTCATCCATTTGAGTGTATCAGGCCGAATTGTAATGAAATGGAGCCGGCGCAGGCGAGAGAGACGCCGGGCCAAAAAGCGATGAGGCCTTGGGATTTTGGGGTCTCAAGGCCTCTGTCAGAGGGGCAAAGCAGGGAGCTGGGACTCTCTGCTGGGATGCATGAAGTCAGATGATGACTTGCTAGTTGTCCCAATTATGCTATACGGACCTGGATGTCTGCAACAAAAATCTTGCGGAAGAACTGAGAAAATGCGGGGCCGGGTTGGCCGCCCTGAAAGAGGGGAGGCCCTGAGGTTTTGGGGTCTCAGGGCCTCTGTCAGAGGGGCTATGTGAGGATCTGGGTATCCTCACGGGGATGCATGAAGTCGATGACGACTTGTTGAGTTGATCCCATTATGTGAATGGGGCCTGTTTCTCTGCAACTGGTTTTTCATAATGCTTCGTTAATCTGTCGGTACAGATTGCGGGCGGGGTGGGGACAGCGATGCTCGGGATGGGAAGAGTGGATGATGGTGAGCCGGGCGGGACTCGAACCCGCGACCACCTGATTAAAAGTCAGATGCTCTACCAACTGAGCTACCGGCCCCCAAGGGGGTGAGGCGAGGCCGAATGCCTCGTCTTCTATGAGGATACCATGCGGGCCGAAAGCCGCCGGCGGCAGGCATAGGGCAAAGGCATGGCGAGGCCGGGTAGGCTTCCTTGGTTTCAAATGGCGGCGGAGGGCGTATCATGAACAGTACGCACCCTTACGGGCGCGGGAGGATTGTTCATTGGAGGGCTTCGGATGGAGGTTCCTGGCATCGGTCTCCTGCTAGGCTTCGCGCTGGCCGTCGCGACGGTGTGGCTGGGCGTCAACCGCTGGACGATCAAATTGGACAGCAACTGGCCGCTGGTCTACTACGCGCTGCTGGTGGTGTTCTCGAGCATGTTTCCGAACCTGTTGAACCCCTTTGTGCTGTATCTGGCGGTGATCTGCGGACTGTTTCTGCGATTTGAGTTTTTGAACGAACGGATGTGTTTCTTCATCCGCATCATCGAGGTGGGCTGTTTCGTCCATATCGGGTACGTGCTGTTCAAGTCGCTGCTGGACTGGGTGGGCTGAGACGGGCGTAGGATGCCGCAGGTCATGCGCCACTCGTCATGAGATGATGGGCGGCATATGAAGATCGAGAAGGCGCTGGTGTTGGGGACCGGGATGATGGGTCCGGGCATTGCCGCGGCGCTTGCGCTGGGTGGGGTGAGGGCGACGGTGGTGTCGCGGAGCACCGATGGAGCGGCGCGCGGAGAGGCGTCGGCACGCGCAGCATTGAGCGCATTGGAGACGGCGGGTCTGGTGGACGCGGACAAGGCGGCGGATGCGGCGGGCAGGATCGGCTCCGGTTGCGATCTCAACGGCCTGTTGTCCGGGGCCGACTTGGTGATCGAATCGATCGTTGAAGACATGGGCGTGAAGCAGGAGCTGTTTGCTCGTATGGACGCGTTGGCGCGGCCCGATGCGGTGCTGGCGTCGAACACATCGGGGCTGAGCATTACCGGCATCGCTGCGCGCTGCGCGCATCCCGAGCGCGTGGTGACGACGCATTTCTGGAACCCTCCGCACCTGATGCCGCTGGTGGAGATCGTGCTGGGCGAGCGGACGTCGCCGGAACTGGCGCCGGCGTTGCGGGACTTCTTCGTCGCCTGCGGCAAGGCGCCGGTGATTGTGAAGAAAGACCGGCCGGGGCAGTTGGGCAACCGCTTGCAGATGGCGCTGTTCCGCGAGGCGGTGAACATTGTCGCCGAGGGGATCGCCGATGCCGAAGACGTGGACCGCGCGGCGTCGCTGGGCTTCGGGCTGCGGCTGCCGGCCTACGGGATTCTGGAGCATATCGACATGGTGGGGTTGGAACTGGCGCGGGCGGTGTGCGATTACGCGTCGAAGGATCTGTATTCAGAGCGTTCGGCGCCGCCGCTGTTCACAGAGAAGATCGAGCGCGGCGAGGGCGGGGCGGGCGCGGGCACGGGGTTCTACGACTGGTCGAGTAAGCGGGTGGCCGAGGTGAAGGCGCGGCGGGACGAGTGGCTGATCGAATGTCTGAAGCGCGGCGTCCACCTCCGGGGAGAATAGGCGCGGGCTATTTGGGGTAGCCGACAGTCTGGGCCGCGAGGATGACGTCGGTGGGCGCGAGGTGGGCGAGTTTGGCGAAGGCCGGGCGCTGGACGCCGACTCGGACGACGGTGGACAGGCCCTCGGAGGCGCAGTACAGGTAGATGTTCTGCGAGACGGCGCCGGCTTCGATGGCGGCCCAGTTGACGAGATCGGCCTGGGTGTCCTCGGGCGAGGCTTTCATTTTGCTCATGCGGGCGACCATGACGATGTTGAGCGGCGCGGCGGCGACGAAGTCCTGGGTGCCGGAGATTTCACGAGCGTCGGTCTTGGAGACCAGTTCGAGCGAATGTGCCTTGGCGTTGTAAAGGAAGAGACCTTCGGGGAGGGCGACGTAGAGGTCGACGGCCTGCCAGCCGTGGGCGGACGGGGCGGTGCGGCCGTTTGACGCCGCGCGGTTGACGCCATAGGCGGCCCAGAGCAGGTTGGAGAGTGTCTGGCGGGGGAGCGGTTTGGCGGCGAATTCGCGGGCGCTGGAGCGGGCTTTCAAGGCGGACAACAGGGGCATGCCGCCGGAGGTGGCGGGGGGAGGCAGGGTTTGGGCGGAAAGCAGGCAGGGCAGCACCAGGAGCAATGCGAATCTCATGATGCTGCCCACGATATCAGGTCGAGCGAGGGCCGGTCTATTTCTTCACCGGCGCGGCGGTCTTCGACGCCGGAACCGCGGCTTTCTTGGCCGGTGCGGCGGGCTTCTTCGCAGGCGCGGCCTTTTTGGCGGCGGGTTTGACGGGCGGGACTACGGGGGCCAGCTTGCCGGCGGCCCAGCGTTCGAAGTCGACTTTGACGATGCGGACCGGCGTGTTCGGCAAGTCGCGGGCGCCGCGCGGGACACCGGTGATCTTAGAGACGAGTTCCTGATTCTTCACGACCTGGCCGAAGATGGTGTGGCGACCATTGAGATGCGGGGTGGGGACTTCGGTGATGAAGAACTGGCAGGAACCGGTGCCGGGTCCGGCGTTGGCCATGGCGAGGCGGCCGGGGATGTCGAACTTGAGGGTGGGGTGGAATTCGTCCTTGATGGCGTCGGTGCCGCCCATGCCGGTGCCGGTGGGGTCGCCGCCCTGGATCATGAAGCCGGGGATGACGCGGTGGAAGGTGAGTCCGTTGTAGAGCGGCTTGGCGGCGCGGAGTCCGGTTTTGGGATTGGTCCAGGCTTTGCGGCCAAGGGCGAGGTCGACGAAGTTCTTGACGGTGATGGGCGATTCGGCCTCGAAGAGCTTGATGGTCATGTCGCCCATGGATGTGCGGAGGTTGGCGTAGAGACCGTCTTCCTTGGGTTCCGGCGGCGGCAGGGGGGCAGGTTTGGCAGCGGCGGCCTTGGCTGGGGCCTTCTTGACCGTGGCCTTCTTGACCGTGGCCTTCTTGGCGGGGGTGACCGGAGGGGCCGGGGTCGCTTGGCCGAAGGCGAACGAGGCAAGAACGAGAGAAGCAGAGAGAACGAACCAGGACTTCATACTTAATAGGTTAATCGAGAGCCGCTAGAGACGGTTAATGAGACTGGCGACATAGCCGCCGCCGAAGCCGTTGTCGATATTGACGACGCTGACGTTGGAGGCGCAGGAGTTGAGCATGCCGAGCAGGGCGGCGAGTCCGTGGAAACTGGCGCCGTAGCCGACGCTGGTAGGCACGGCGATCACAGGGCAGGAGACGAGTCCGCCGACGGCTGAGGGCAGCGCGCCTTCCATGCCGGCGCATACAACGATGACGCGGGCCTGTTTGATGATGTCGAAGCTGCCGAACAGGCGGTGGATGCCGGCGACGCCGACGTCGTGGACCTGGACGACTTCGTTGCCCATGATCTCGGCGGTGATTACAGCTTCCTCGGCGACGGGAAGATCGGTTGTGCCGGCGCTGATGACGGCGAGCGTACCCTTGCCTTGGGGGGTGCGGTCGCGCCAGACGCGCAGGGCGCCGGAGAGAGGAAAGAATTCGGCGTCGGGGATTTTGGACTGGACGAGATCGGCGGCCTCGCGGGCGACGCGAGTGGCGAGCATGTTTGGCGAGCGTTCGAGCAGGCGTTCGGCGATGCCGGCGATCTGTTCGGGCGTCTTGCCTTTGCCGAAAATGACTTCGGGCATGCCCACACGAATGGCGCGGTGGTGGTCGAGCGTGGCGTAGGGGAGGCGCTCGAAGGGCAGGTGGCGGAAGCGTTCGATGGCGTCGTCGATGGTGGAGGCGCCGCTGCGGACGTCTTCGAGAAGGGTTTTGAGTTGATCGCGATCCATCTTGAATGAGCCTCCTCGACTAGAAGTCGATGACCATGCCGGGCTTGAGATTGTGCTTGGCGGCCACTTTGGCGTTCACTTCGATGACATAGAGTGAAGGGTATTCGCCGCCGTAGACGGGGCACTGGTCGGCGGTGACGGTGCAGGGAGGCACTTCGTGGATGATGTGGATGATTTGGCGGTTCTGGTCGAGCCAGATGATGTCGATCGGGAACTTCACATTGAACATCCAGTATTTGTAAACGCCGGGCTTGCCGTAGGCAAACAACATGCCTGTGCCGTCGGGCAGGGAGTCGCGGTGCATGAGGCCGCGGCGGAGGTCCTCTTCGCGGGTGACGAGTTCGGCGCGGATCTTCGTGCCGTCGGGAAAGGTGAGGGTCCTCATGCCGAGATCATTGAGGCTGCCGATGGATTTCGGCCCGCAGCCTGGGAGAGAGAAAGCGGCGGCGGCGAGCAGGAGGACGAGCATAGTCCGGCGAGGGAAAACGGGCATCGAATAAAATGGTAGCGAGAATCAAGGTGGCGATGCATCCGGTGGCGACAGCAGGCGTGTGGCGGCGATTCGTCATGACGCTGGAAATGATCAAGTTCGAACACTCTGTGTTCGCGCTTCCGTTTGCCATGACCGGCGCGGCGCTGGCGTGGCGGGCGGTGGGATATCCGATGGAAGGGTTGGCCGGCAAGATCGGGTGGATCGTGGCGGCGATGGTGGGGGCGAGGTCGGCGGCGATGGCGTTCAACCGGGTGCTGGACGCAGGGATCGACGCGCGGAATCCGCGGACGCGAAGCCGGCATATTCCCGCCGGACTGTTGAGCGCGCGATTCGCCTGGGCGTTCATCGCGGCGTCGGCGGCGCTGATGGTGCTGGCCTCGGCGATGCTGAACCCGCTTTGCCTGAAGCTCGCGCCGGTGGCGCTGGCGGTGGTGCTGTTCTATTCGTGGACGAAACGGTTCACCGCGTCGAGCCACCTGGTGCTGGGCTTCGCTTTGGGCATCGCGCCGGCGGCGGCGTGGATCGCGGTGAGCGGTAGCCTGGATCCACGGATATTGTGGCTGACGGCGGCGGTGACGCTGTGGACGGCCGGGTTCGACATCATTTACTCGTGCCAGGACTTTGAGTTCGACCGCGACGCCGGGCTGCACAGCATCCCGGCCAAGCTGGGCATCGCAAAGGCACTGATGGTGGCGCGGGTGTTTCATGTGGCGATGGTGGTGTGCCTGGGTGCGCTGGCGATTTCGTTCGAGGCCGGGGGGCTGGCGTGGTCGGGCATCGCGGTGACGGCGGCGCTGCTGGCCTGGGAGCACCGGTTGGTGCGGGCCGGCGACCTGTCGAAGGTGGATGCGGCGTTTTTCACCATGAATGGTTGGGTGAGCATGTTGTTTTTTGTTTTCTGGGCCGCGGACGTTCTATCCGGCCAGGGAGGGAGCTAAGTATGGACCCGGTCTTTGACGACAGACGGCTGCAGGCGATCGCGGAGAAGGTGAAGGCAGGCGAGCGGCTGTCGTTTGACGACGGCCTGGCGCTGGATGAGACGCCGGACCTGCTCGCCGTGGGCTGGATGGCGAATCTGGTGCGCGAGCGCCTGCACGGCAACGTGACGTTTTTCAACGTCAACCGCCATATCAACCCGACCGACGTCTGCGTGGCCAGTTGCAAGCTGTGCGCCTTCGGCAAGAAGGCGCGAGATCCGCAGGCCTACACGATGTCGCTCGACGAAGTGTACTTCCGCGCCGGCGAGGGCTACACCGAGGCGGTGACCGAGTTCCATATCGTCGGCGGGCTGCATCCGGAACTGAACATCGACTGGTTCTGCGAGATGCTCAGCGGCTTGAAGCAGCGCTTCCCGAAGGTGCATTTGAAGGCGTTCACGATGGTCGAGATCGCCTATCTGGCCAAACGGTTCAAGACGCCGATCGAAGAGGTGCTGCGGCGGTTCAAAGAAGCCGGGATGGATTCGATGCCCGGCGGAGGGGCGGAGATCTTCAACGAGCGCGTCAGGCGGGTTATTTGCGACCACAAGATCGACGGTTCGGAGTGGCTGGACGTGGCCAAGATGGCGCACAAGATGGGGATCAAGTCCAACTGCACGATGCTCTACGGGCATGTGGAGACCGCCGAGGACCGGATCGACCATTTGATTCGCTTGCGTGAGGCGCAGGACGAGACCGGCGGATTTGTCACCTACATCCCGCTGGCGTTTCATCCCGACAACACGCCGCTGGAGCATGTGCCGAAGACGACCGGGTTCATGGATCTGAAGAGTATCGCCGTGGCGCGGCTGATGCTGGACAATATCCCGCACATCAAGGCGTATTGGGTGATGATGACGCCGAAGATCGCGCAGATCGCACAGCGATTCGGCGCCGACGATATCGACGGCACGGTGGTGGAGGAGAAGATCTATCACGACGCCGGGGCGGAGACGTCGCAGGGGCTGCGGCGGGGCGAGTTGCTGCGGCTGATCCGCGAGGCTGGGCGCGAACCGGTGGAGCGCGATACGCAGTATAACCGCGTGGAGCGCGACGAAGCGGCGTTCACGATCGTGGTCTGACGGGGCAGCGGGATTTGGCTATGGCGGATACGGCCACGGCAGCACGGCCCGACTGGCTGATCGAGCCGCCGTTTGACTTCGAGGCGGTCCCGGACGCGCCAGCGGTGTTTGTTGTCCGGCTGGGCGGGGCCGAGCCTTATCTGGGCCGGACAACGATGCTGCGGCGGCGGTTGGGGCGGCTGCTGGGCGAGACGCAGCAGGGTTCGCGGCGGTTGAATCTGAGAGAGATCGCGACGGCGGTGGAGGCATACGCGGTCATGGGGAAGTTGCCCGCGGCGCTGCTCAATTACCGGCTGGCGCGGCGGATCTACCCCGGCCGGTATGTCGAGATGCTGAAGCTGCGATTTCCGGCCTATGTGAAGCTGATCCAGTCGAACGAGTATCCGAGGACGGAGGTGACGTCGCGGATCAGCGGGGCGGGCTCGGTGCATTATGGGCCGTTTCGCAGCCGGGCGGCGGCGGAGCGGTTTGAGGGCGAAGTGCTGGACCAGTATCAGGTGAGGCGATGCGTGGAGGATCTGGTTCCCTCGCCGGAGCATCCGGGCTGCATTTATGGCGAGATGGGGCGGTGTTTACGGCCGTGCCAGGATGTGGTGAGCGCGGAGGAGTACGGGGGTGAATCGCGGCGGTTGGCGCATTTTCTCGAGACGGGGGGGACGAGCCTCCTCGAACCGCTGCTGGCGGCGCGAGACAGGTTGAGCGCCGAAATGGACTTCGAACAGGCCGGACGGCAGCACGAACGGATCCAGCGGATCGAGC
Source organism: Bryobacteraceae bacterium (assembly GCA_014860455.1). Classification (GTDB taxonomy): domain Bacteria; phylum Acidobacteriota; class Terriglobia; order Bryobacterales; family Bryobacteraceae; genus PNKE01. The sequence continues at coordinate 11,146 of JACZJQ010000261.1, forward strand.
AGTTACTGAAACTGAGGGAAGGCCTGGCCGGAGACGCGGCGTCGCAATCGGGCATCGCGGTGTACGCGTCGCCGCGGCAAGGTTGGATCGATCTCCACTTGATGCTGGACGGGATCTTTGTGGATCCGTTGGGGTTTTCGATCGCGGCTTCGCCGTCTGACGGAGCCGGATCGATGGACCGGCGGATCAGGGAGTTGTTTGAATCCATCGAGAGGCCGAAGCCGGTGCTGCGGACGAGGATGGAGCACCTGGCGCTGCTGGCACGCTGGTATTATTCTTCCTACCGCGATGCAGATTGGCTGGCGTTTGATCACGGCCAGCCGCCGTACCGGCGCATTGTGAGGGCGATTTCGAAGGCGGCGGCGGGCGTGCAGCGGAGCCTGTTCGAGTGATGGGATGAAGGACGGGTGGCAAGACCGGAATCCGCGGATCGCCGGGCTTGTTATCCTTCAGGTGGATGCAGCGACAGGACCGGACGATCTGACATGCCCAACCAAGCCGATCCGGCTTTCGCCGAGTTCATCTCAAGATGCCATTGGCCGGTCGTGCTGTTTGAGGCGGACGGCCGGGTGGCGGCCGCCAGCCAGGCGGCTGCCGGGATTGCCGCAAGGGCGGGAGTGGGCGTGGAATCCTTCGAGGAGGCTGCACGGGCGGCCGGCCTGCGCGTAACGGTCACTTCATTGAGCGACGGACGCTCCACTGTGGCGGCAGAACCGGCTGAAGCCGGCGCCGAGGCCGGGCTGCTGGAAGCGATCATCGACGCCTGTCCGGTTTCGCTTATCGTTCTTGACCCGGCGGGGCGGGTGCTGAGGTGGAATCCGGCGGCGGAGCGGATGTATGGCTACTCGTTTGCGGAAGTGGCCGGACGTGTGTTGCCTGTTGTCACTGAGTCACAACTCAGCCAGTTCCATGAGAACATGCACTCGGTTATGAGTGGACACGCGGTGAGGGATACCACGATCAGGCGCAGGCACAAGGACGGATCGTTTAAGGAACTGCGACTGTCAGCCGCTCCGGTCAGGGATGCAGAAGGCAGGACCGCCTGCATCGTGGCCGTATATGAGGACCTGACAGAATTGAACGAGTCGGTGCGGAATCTGGAACGTAGCCAGGCACAGTTGCAGCACGCGCAGCGGCTGGCATCGATGGGCAGTTGGACGCTGGATCTGACCGATGAGACGCTCACCTGGTCGCCTGAGGCGCACAGGATCCACGGCACCGATCCGGGGGCGTTTCATCCAACCCGGCCGGAATTCCGGAAGCTGGTTCATCCCAATGACCTGCCGTCGCTGATGGACGCCGTCGAGCGTGCCCAGCGGACCGGCGAGCCCTACGCAGTGGATTACCGCGTGATAAGGCCCGACGGCGAGATCCGTCACTGCCGGGTGTCGGCCGAACCGGTGAAGGACGCCACGGGCAGGGTAGTGAAGCTGTTTGGCATCGTTCAGGACGTCACCAGTTACGTCCAGTTGAAGGACCAGTTTCTGCAGGCTCAGAAGCTGGAGACGGTGGGGCGGCTGGCGAGCGGCGTGGCGCATGATTTCAATAACCTGCTCACCATCATCAACGGCCATGCTGAACTGCTGCTGCTGCGAACTCCGCCGGGCGGAGCGACGCGCGATTCGCTGCAGGCGATTCACGATGCGGGATTGCGGGCGGCGTCACTGACGCGGCAGTTGCTGACAATCGGGCGTAAGCAACCGGCCGAATTGAGGCGCGTCGATCTGAACCAGGTGATCGACGAGGGCGGGCGCGTCATCCGGCGGTTGATCGGCGAGGACATTGAACTGGAGATCGACGCGTCGCCACATGCGCTGCATGTGACCGCCGATCCGGGCCAGTTGCATCAGGTAATTCTGAATCTGGCGGTGAATGCGCGCGAGGCGATGCCCGGAGGCGGGCGGCTGACAATCAGCAGCAGAAGGCTCGACAGCTTGCCGGCGGATTACGGAGAGGCGGAGCCGCGGCGGGGCGGATGCTATGCGGAGGTGTCGGTCACCGACACCGGACACGGGATGGATGACGAGGTTCGGATGCGGGTGTTCGAGCCCTTCTTCTCTACAAAGGGGAACGCGCGGCATTCGGGTCTGGGATTGTCGACCGTTTACGGCATCGTGCATCAGCATGGCGGCCGGATCAGAATTCAGAGCCAGCCGGACCGCGGAACGACTGTGTCCGCGGTTTTTCCCATCGACGAAACTCCACGGACCGAAGCGAAAGCCGCCGAGCCGCAGCGAGCACCGTCACCAGGCAACAGGATCATCGTCGTCGAAGACCAGCCGGCAGTGCGGGCGGTGGTGTACACCATGCTTGAGTCTCTTGGCTACACGGTGGAGGAGTATGCCAGCCCGGAGGCTGCGCTAGCAAGGATCGGCGACGGCACTGGGGTGGAACTTCTAATCAGCGACCTGGTAATGCCGGTCATGGGCGGGCGCGAGGTGGCCCGGCGGGCGCGGGCGATTCTGCCGGATCTGCCGGTGTTGTTCATGTCCGGCTATGCCGAACCGGAGCAGGAGCCGGACATCAGCGGACCGGCGCCGACCGATTTCCTGGCCAAACCGTTCCACCCGAACGAACTGGCGTCGCGGGTGGCGAAGCTGCTGTCGGGCCGGTGAAGCCCAATCAGCGGTGAACCGCAACCAGTTTGACCCTGGAGGTTTCGCCGCTGAGGATGCGCACCGAGGCTCGATCGACGCCGAACTGGCGGGCGAGGAATCGGATGAGTTCAGCATTGGCCTTGCCATCCTCGGCGACGGCCGCCAGGCGCAGCTTCCAACTGCCGTCCTCGAGGCGGCCACCCCAGGCGGTTTTGGGCGACTTCGGCGTCACGCGAAGGGTGAGCGAGATGCGGCCATCGGAGTTGAAGCGCGAAACCAGTTCATCCACGGTCACGGCAGCAGTTCCAGAAGGGCCAGCGTCCCGTTGCGCCAGCGGCCCTGGGCGCGGAAGGCGCGCCATTGGGCGGGAGCGTAGTCAGGCCCAAGCAACATGACGCGGCCAGGCGAATTGAGGCCGCAACTGCCATCGCGGGCGCCCTTGCGTTCCTTCGTGTCGGGCGTGACCACGCAATCCAGCAGCAGTTCGGCGATGTCGGCAATACGCGTGCCGGGCGGCAGTTCGGTGGCCAGGCGGATATGTCCGGGACGCGTGACGTAGCTCTCGACCATGCCGCGCGCCGAGGCATAGCGGACGCCGCCATTCTTGAGTTTGACGATCACCTGCACGCCGGCGCTCTCGGGCGCGGAGTTCAGTTCGGCGACGAGGTAGTTGCGGGGATCGGAGATGGTTTCGTCCAGGACCTCGCCGAATTTGCGGATCTTGCCCTCGCGGGCGAGTTCCTTGGAGGCGACGGCGTATGTCCAGGGATGGCGGTCCATGAAGGTTTCGCGGGAACCGGTGAGGGCGGCGGGTTCGGGCAGGAGGCGGAAGTCGAGTTTGCCGGCGGCGCTGCCGGGGGCAACCATGTTGTTCAGGGTGGAGACTTCGAGCGAGGGGTGCTTGCCTTCGTAGGCGCCCGAGTACGGGATCTCCTTGTGGCCCTTGGCCTGGATGAGCGTCGCTCCGGTGGCTGGCGTCACCTGATAGACGAACTCGATGTCGGTGGTGCGACCCCAGCGGGCCATGAGGTCGCGGGTGGATGTGCCGCCGTCTTCGTTCGAGAAGATGACGGTATAGCGCAGCGCGCCCTGGGATTCCTCGGAGTAGGCCAGCATAGGGACATCGGAGAAGCGGCCGAGCGTGTCGGCGCGGGCGATGATGACCGGCGCGTTGGCCACGGCCTGATAGCGGGGATCGGAGGGCGGGATCTCGGTCACCTGGACGGCCTGGGTTTCAAGCGGCAGGTTGGCGGACTCGGACTTGACCGGTTCGACTGTGAGAGTATGTTCGCCCACGGGGAGGCGTCCGAGAAAGACGTTCACGGCCTTGCCCTTGGCCTCGCCGAAGACCCAGGCGTGACCTCGAGGTTTGCCGTCGATCAGGATGCGGGCCAGCACGCCTTCCCTGCCCTTCTGGCCCCAATCGGCGCCGGGAGCGGTGATCGAGATGGACGCCACGACCTCAGAGCCTGCACCGGAGACCTTGAATTTCGCGGGTCCAGCCGCGGATGCGGCGGAGGTGAGCAGGAAAGCGGCCGCCAGTACTCCCAGGCGGGCCAAAGCTCCCAGCAGCCGTTCCATTCTTACGGGTTTGGTGAAAACCTCTGACGCCATGTTTCTTTCCGATCTCCCTTCAATGTCTTCGGGCCAGCCCGTGAGCACGTAGATTTCAGCTTCCGGCGAGGCGGCCTTGATCTCCCGGATCAGCGCCAGACCTTCGCCGGCGGTAGGTAGGCGCAAGTCCATCAGAACACAGCGCGGGCGGAAATCGCCAAGCAGCGCCAGCGCGCCGGCCCGGCTACCGGCCAGGGCGACTTCATGCCCCCGCCGCTCCAGGATCATGCGGCGCAGGTTCAGCTGTTCGGCGTCGTCGTCCACAACCAGGATTTTGGCCATCCGCGCTACTCGTCAAATTCGATATGGGCGATCACCATCTGCGGCGTGGCCTGGTTCCAGGTGCTCGGGATGGCGTCGAAAGGCAGGCGGAAGTTGCGGGACTGGCCTGGCAGCAGCGGGCCGTCCTTGGCACGGACGATGGCGACGCGCTCGCGGTGGACGGTGTACTGCATCGACGAATCATAGAAGACGCAGGTGATCTCGACCACCTTCAGTTTGCGGTCGCCGTTGTTGGTGATCTTGCCGAGCAATTCCACCAGGGTGGACTGCATGAAACTGTCGGCGGCCTTCATTTCGAAGTCAGACAGGCCCAGGTAGCGTGTATAGGCCTTGGCCTCGGCAGAGAGCCCGGGGGGGCCCGTTGGCGCGGGGGACCCTCGCAAGAGGAAGAACCAGACCGCCGCTCCCAGAGCCAGAACCGCTGCCGACGCCGTCAGCAGCACCAGTAACCCCGACCTGTTGGTCTCTTTCAACCGGCGCGCTTTATGTACCACTGACCCTCATCTCCCCAATTAACAGACTTGGCGAGGCCACCGATCCTCGAAACTCGAGATCGTTGCCGACGGCCTCGATCATGGACCACAACTCCGCAAGATTGCCCGACACGGTCACTTCATGGACGGGCTCGGTGAGCCGGCCGTTTTCGATCCAGACGCCGGCCGCACCCCGCGAATAGTCTCCATTGACAATATTGACACCGCTGCCGATCAATTCGGTCACGTAGAAGCCGTTTTTCACCGAAGAAATGATCTCTTCGGGCGACTTCGTCCCCGGTTTGATGTACAGGTTGCCGTGTCCGGTGCCGGGGTTGCCTGCCAGGCCGCGCGAGGCGTTGCCGGTGGTCGTCATGCCGAGCTTGCGGGCCATGTAGGTGTTCAGCAGGAAGGTCTCCAGCTTGCCTTCATGGACCACGGCCGTACGGCGGGATGGGACGCCCTCGTCATCAAACGGGGAGGTGCCGAAGCCGCCGGGCATGATGGCGTCGTCGATGATGGTGACGCATTTCGAAGCCACCGTCTCGCCTAGCTTTTCGGCCAGGTAAGACGACTTGTGGTAGACCGCCTCGCCGGTGACGGCCGAGAAAAGGTGGCCCGCGAAAGAACGGGCAACGCGCGGGTCGAGGACGACGGGCGCCTTCTGCGTCTTCACCTTCCTGGCCCCGAGGCGGCGCAGCGTCCATTGGGCGGCTTTGACGCCGATATCCTCGGGCGCGGCAAGCCGGGCGAAGCTGCGGGACATATCGTACCAATAGTCGCGTTCGAGTTTGCTATCTCCGTTTTGGGCGACGCTGACGACGCTGAGCGAGCAGGACGACGTCTTGTAGGAGCCGAGAAAGCCGAGCGAATTGGCGAAACCGCGGGTGGAGATGGACGACCCGTAGGAGCCCCCCTCGCTGTTGGTGATGCGAGGGTCGAAGTCGAGCGCGGCTTTTTCAGCCCGGAGGGCGAGCGAGATGCGGAGTTCGGGCGGCACGGCTTCGATGTCGGGGTGGTAGAGGTCGAAGTCCCCCTCGGCGCAACCCAGTTCGGCGGGCGCGGGCAGGCCGGCGGAAGGGTCCTCCATGGAGACTTCGGCAAGCGCCAGGGCCGAGGCGACCACGCGGCGCAGGCCGTCATCGGAGAGATCGGATGTGGAAGAGGTGCCGGTCCGCTTGCCGCGGAAGACGCGCACGCCGGCAGCCGAGGAACCGGCTTCCTTGAGCGTTTCGAGTTCGCCGAGGCGGACCGTGCATTCGAACTCGGCGCCTTCGGCGACACCGGCTTCGGCTTCGGTGGCGCCGGCTTCGAGCGACAGGCGGACGAGGCGGGCGGCGATCTCTTCGGTCCTGTTGTTGGGGGCGCTCATTTGCCGCCTCCCACCGTCATGCGGTCGATTCTGACCGTGGGGATGCCGACGCCGACCGGGACGCTTTGTCCTTCCTTGCCGCAGATGCCGACGCCTTCGTCGAGTTTTAGGTCGTTACCGACCATGGAGACGTGCTTCAGCGCTTCGGGGCCGTTCCCGATGAGCGATGCGCCGCGCACCGGGCGGGTGAGTTTGCCGTCCTCGATCAGATAGGACTCGGTGGCCGAAAAGACGAAGTTTCCGGAGGTGATGTCCACCTGTCCGCCGCCGAAGTTGGCGCAGTAGATGCCGGATTTGACCGATCGGATGATCTCCTCGGGGTCGCTTTCGCCGGCGAGCATGAAGGTGTTGGTCATGCGGGGCATGGGCGTGTAATGGTAGCTTTCGCGGCGGCCATTGCCGGTGGGCGCGGCGCCGAGCAGGCGGCTGGAGAGCCGGTCCTGCAGATAGCCGCGCAGGATGCCGTTCTCGATGAGTACGGTGCGCGAGGTGGCGATGCCTTCGTCGTCGACGTTCAAAGAACCGCGGCGGCGGGCCATGGTTCCGTCGTCGACGACGGTACAGAGTTCGGATGCGACTTTCTGGCCGACGCGGCCCGAAAACGCCGATACGCCCTTACGGTTGAAGTCGGCTTCAAGGCCGTGGCCGACGGCCTCGTGGAGCAGGATGCCGGGCCAGCCGGGTCCGAGAACGACGGTCATCTCGCCGGCCGGCGCCTCATCGGCGTCGAGTTGGACGATGGCCTGGCGCACGGCCTCCCTGGCGAAGTCTTCGGGGGTGCGTTCGGTGAGGAAGAAGTCGAAGCCGACGCGTCCGCCGCCGCCTGAATAGCCGCGCTGGGGCTGTCCGCCCTCCTGCCGGGCGATCACCTGGACGTTCATGCGCGACATGGGCTGCACGTCGCCGGCTATGCGGCCGTCGCTGGTGAGAACCAGGACGTGCTTGACGCTGTCGGCGTAGCTGGCCATCACCTGGATGACGCGGCTGTCGGCAGCGCGGGCGGCCGAATCGGCACGGCGGATGAGGGCCACGCGGTCAGAGAGCGAAGCCCCGGGCCCATTGATTTCATAGAGCCGGTGAGCCGGCGAGTGCTCGAAGCCCGAGCGCGACACTTTGGCCGGTCCAGATGCGATGCAGGCGGCGATGGAGGCCGCTTGCAGCATCTTCTCGATGGTGAGTTCGGCGGTGTAGCCGTAGCCGGTGCGCTCGCCGGAAAGGACACGGACGCCGCAGCCGGAAGAAAAGCCCTGCGCGGCCGATTTGACGATCTCCTCGTCGAGGGCGACAGAGGTGGTTTCGGTGGATTCGAAATAGAGGTCGGCGTAGTCGCCACCCTTCGAGAGGGCGTTGGCAAGCACCTTTTCCAGATCGTTCAGCGTGAGCCCGGAGCGGCGGGCGACCCAGGAGTCAGAAAAGTTCATCTCTTACCAGACTACCTGTGGAGGCCGTGGTGCTGCATCAAAGAGGGCGAAACCGGTCGGCCTTCTCATGGAGATAAGCTAAACTCATGCCACTGTTGCTCGCACTCGACCAGGGAACCACCTCCTCGCGCGCCATCATCTTCGACCCCTCCGGCCGCGCGCTGGCCACAGCCCAAAAGGAGTTCACCCAGATCTTCCCCCAACCCGGCTGGGTCGAGCACGACCCCATGGAAATCTGGTCGTCCCAGGTCGCCGTCGCCGCTGAAGCCGCGGCCAAGGTGAGCAACCTCGGCGAGCATGTCGCCGCCGCCGGCATCACCAACCAGCGCGAAACCACTCTTATCTGGGATCGCAAAACCGGCGCGCCCGTCTATAACGCCATCGTCTGGCAGGACCGCCGCACCGCCTCCATCTGCGCCAGGCTGAAATCCGACGGCCTCGAACCGCTGTTCCGCCAGAAGACCGGTCTCCTCCTCGACCCCTACTTTTCCGGCACCAAAGTGAAATGGATCCTCGACAACGTCGATGGCGTCCGTGCACGCGCCGAGCGCGGCGAGCTCGCCTTCGGCACCGTCGACACCTGGCTGCTCTGGAACCTCACCCAGGGCCGCGTCCATTCAACCGACCCGTCAAACGCCTCGCGCACCCTGCTCTACAACATCCGCACTTGCGCCTGGGACGCCGATATCCTCGAACTCCTCGGCATACCCGCTTCGCTGCTCCCCGAAGTGAAACCTTCGTCCGGCGTATTCGGCGAAATCTCCCACCCAATGGGCCTCGACAACGTCCCGGTGGCGGGCATCGCCGGCGATCAGCAGTCGGCCCTTTTCGGTCAAGCCTGCTACCAGCCCGGTCTCGCCAAGAACACCTACGGTACCGGCTGTTTTCTGCTCATGAATACCGGCACACAGGCCATCGAATCGAAGAACAACCTGCTCACCACCATCGCCTGGCAGAAGGACGGCCAGGTGGACTATGCCCTTGAAGGCTCGGTCTTCATCGGCGGCGCGGTCGTGCAGTGGCTGCGTGATTCGCTCGGCGTCATCCGCTCGTCGGCCGAGGTCGAAGCGCTGGCTTCGTCGGTTCCCAACTCAGGCGGCGTCCTTTTCGTCCCCGCATTCGCCGGACTCGGCGCGCCGCATTGGGACCCTTACGCCCGCGGCGCCATCGTCGGCCTCACCCGCGGATCCACATCCGCCCACATCGCCCGCGCCGCACTTGACTCCATCGCCTATCAGGTGGCCGATCTGCTCGACGCCATCAACGCCGACTCCGGCGTCAATTTTGGTGAGCTCCGCGTCGATGGCGGAGCCTCGAACAACAACCTCCTTCTCCAAACCCAGGCCGACCTCCTCCAGCGCCCTGTCGCCCGCGCCTTGCAGACCGAAACAACCGCCCTCGGCGCAGCCTGGCTCGCCGGACTCGGGGTGGGCGTCTACAACGGAACCGCCGAACTCCAGGCCACCTGGCGCGCAGGCGCACGCTTCGAACCGCGCATCTCACCTGACCAGGCCAGCGCGTCAATGGCTGAATGGCGTCGCGCCGTCGATCGCGCCCGCGGCTGGGAGCGCCCGTAATGACCCGCGGCGACGCCCTCGCCCGCCTCCGAAGCCGCACTGAGCCCTACGATCTGCTCGTCATCGGCGGCGGCGCAACCGGCGCATCCATCGCCCTCGACGCCGCCTCCCGCGGCTATTCCACCGCTCTCGTCGAACGCCACGACTTCGGCGAAGGCACCTCGTCCCGCTCGACAAAACTCGTCCACGGCGGCGTCCGCTACCTTGAGCAGGGCAACGTCCCGCTGGTCATGGAGGCGCTGCACGAACGCGGCATCCTCAAGCAAAACGCCCCGCATCTGGTGAGCGAACTCGGCTTCATCGTTCCCAACTACGAATGGTGGGAGGCCCCGTTCTACGGCATCGGACTCCGCCTCTACGACCTGCTCGCCGGCCGCTACGGCTTCGGCGCGTCGAGGAACCTGTCGCGCGACGAAACCCTCTTGGAAATCCCCACCCTCAAAATCGACGGCCTGCGCGGCGGTGTCGTCTACTTTGACGGCCAGTTCGACGATGCCCGCCTGTTGATCCAAATCGTCCTCACCGCCATCGAACAGGGCGCCTCGGCCGTCAACCACTGCGAGGCCATCGCCCTGTCGAAAGGCGCTGACGGCTTCGTGGAAGGTGTCCGCGTCCTCGACCGCCTTTCGGGCCAGGAGTTCGACCTCCAGGCCAAGGCCGTCATCAATGCCACCGGCGCATTCAGCGACCGTGTCCGCCAGTTGGCCGATCCCAACGCCGCACCCATGATCGCCCCGTCGCAAGGCGTCCATCTCGTCTTCGACAAATCGTTCCTGCCCTCCGCTTCCGCCATCCTCGTCCCCCACACCGCCGACGGCCGGGTCATGTTCGCCATCCCCTGGCACGGACACACGCTGGTGGGCACCACCGATACGGCGGTCGATGAAGCGCCGGTCGAGCCAGTCCCATTCGCCGAGGAAATCGACTTCATCCTCGAAACCGCCGCCCAATACCTCGACCATGCCCCCTCGCGCCACGACATCCTCAGCGCCTGGGCCGGCATCCGTCCGCTGGTCAAGGCCGGCGCCGGTTCCACAGCCGCCCTCTCTCGCGACCACTCCATCCACATCGACCGCAACGGCCTGCTCACCATTGCGGGCGGCAAATGGACTACCTGCCGCAAGATGGCTGAGGATTGCGTCAACCAGGCCGCACTGCTCGCAGGACTCATCGAACGCGAATGCGTCACCCGCACTCTCCGCATCCACGGCTTCCATCACAACGCCCGCCAGTTCGGCCACCTCGGCATCTACGGCTCCGACGCCACCCGCATCCAAGACCTCGCCCGCCAGCAGCCGGACCTGGCAGAGCAACTCGACGAACAACTGCCGTACACCGCCGCCGAAGTCGTCTTCACCGTGCGCCACGAAATGGCCCAAACGCTCGCCGACCTGCTCTCGCGCCGCCTCCGCGCCCTGCCCCTGAACGCCCGCGCCGCCCTCCGCATGGCGCCAAGAGCAGCGGAGTTGATGGCCGCCGAACTCGGCAAGCCTGCCGGTTGGGCTGACAGCGAGATTGCCGCATTTACCAAGCTCACTCAGGGTTACCTCGCCTGACCCTTCCGCACCGAATCGAAGCAACATGTGCCACCAAGCAGCACTGGAGAGCAGCAGGATGCCAGACGCCGTCGCGATCCTGGCGCTGTTGCTGTCTCTGCCTCCGCTCTGTATGGCTTGGCAGCCTCCGCCGTCCGGCTTGGTCGCACAGACTGTCCGCTGGGCCATGGGGATTTCTCCGCATCTGAATGACCGGGAGCCCGGCGCGACCGAGCCCGAAGTCGGCGCGATCCGCCGCAGTTGGTCAGGTGGCAAGGCCGAGTTGAAATCGAAGCACGCCTCCACGGAGGTCTGGGTCAGGCCGCTTTTTGACGGAGCGATCGCCGTCGCGGCGTTCAACAAAGGCGAACGGCCAGCCCAGGTGGACGTGGTCTGGAAGGAACTCGGCATTGCCGGGCAGCCACAGGTCCGGGATGCGCTGCTAGGAACCGACATGGGCAAAGTTCACGCCGGATTTGCCGTCAAATTGCCCGCGGGCGGCGCAGCGTTGTACCGTGTTCTTCCCGCCTCCCGCGGCAGGTGAGTGGAGCCGTTGCCCGAATGGAGCCGCTCCAGGAGACGGGTTCCATCCGCGGCTGGCGCGCCTGTCTGCTAATCCTGTGGACCCTGCTGCAGGAAGTCGCGCAAGCGGTGGCTGCGGCTCGGGTGGCGCAGTTTCCTTAGCGCCTTGGCTTCGATCTGCCGGATGCGCTCGCGCGTGACCGCAAAAGCCTGGCCGACCTCTTCCAGCGTGTGTTCACTGCCGTCCATCAGGCCGAACCGCATCTTGATGATCTTTTCCTCGCGCGGCGTCAGCGTCTTCAACACTTCCGCGGTCTGCTCGCGCAGATTCAGATTGATCACCGCCTCCGAGGGCGATGCCATGCGCTTGTCGACAATGAAGTCGCCCAGATGCGACTCTTCTTCCTCGCCCACCGGCGTTTCCAGTGAGATCGGCTCCTGGGCGATGCGCATGACCTTGCGCACCTTGGTCACCGAAAGGTCCAGCCGTTTGGCCAACTCTTCGTTGGTCGCCTCGCGGCCCAGTTCCTGCTGCATCTGGCGCTGGGTGCGGACCAGTTTGTTGATGGTCTCGATCATGTGCACTGGAATGCGGATGGTCCGCGCCTGATCGGCGATGGCGCGCGTGATGGCCTGGCGCACCCACCACGTCGCGTAAGTCGAGAACTTGTAGCCGCGGCGGTAGTCGAATTTGTCCACGGCCTTCATGAGGCCGATGTTGCCTTCCTGGATCAGGTCGAGGAACTGCAATCCGCGGTTGGTATAGCGCTTGGCGATCGAGACCACCAGCCGCAGGTTGGCCTCGATTAGCTGTTTCTTCGCCGAATCTGCTTCAGATTCGCCGAAATCCACCCGCGCCAGTGTCCGGCGAAGTTCGTTGGCCGACGCGCCGCACTCCAGTTCGAGATCGCTGAGTTGCTGGCTGGCGGTCTTGAGGTCGCGCCTGAGGTCCTTGACGATCGCTTTGTTGCTGGCCTGGGCCTCTTCGACGGCCCGCTGGATCCTGGCGATCTCACGCTCGACCGCCTTGAATTGCTCCACTTCGGCCCGCAGCCGCGCCGAAAACCGCCGTAGGATCAGGAGACTGAAATCGATGCCTCGGATGGCGAGCGAGATCTTCACCAGACCGCGGGCAATCGCCCATCGCAGCGCACGGTGCTGTTTCGGCTTGGTGGTCCGCGGCGTCGCCACCAGCTTCAAACGCAACTGCTGGATCTTTTGGAAGCTCTTACGGATCTCGGTCAACGCGGCGACCAACTGCGAGTGGAGTTGTTCCAGTTCTTCGTCGGTCGAAAGGATGTCGGCCTGCGACAGCACATCGCGCAACGAAATCAGCCCGCGCTCAAGGTCCTGTTCCAACTGAAGCGCGCTCTTGATGCTCAGCGGCGACCGCGACAGCGACCGGATGGCCATCGACTGGCCATGCTCAATACGCCGCGCCAGTTCCACCTCGCCCTCGCGCGTCAGAAGGGCGACCGTGCCCATCTCGCGCAGATACATCCTGACCGGATCGTTGGTCTTGTCGCCGGACTCGACGGCCGCTTCCGCCTCTCCGGCTTCGTCGGCATCGGCCTTTCTGGCCCTGGGCTCCTCGAGCAGGTCCACGCCGGCGGCGTCGAGATCGCTCAAAAGGTCGTCGATCTCCGGACCGGTCGACATATCATCGGGCAGGGCCTCGGTAATATCGTCGTAAAGGACGTACCCCTTCTCCCTCCCCATCTCGATGAGGCGTTGAAATCGGCTGTATCGTTCTTCGGAACTCAATTCCAACCTCGTTTGGGGCGCCCCCCGGCGGGCAAGCTTCTCGCTATATTACAACACGCTCAGCGGGCCGCGCGGTTTCACCCGCGCTTGTCCAGTCCACGCAGTTTCACGTTCAGCTCCATCGCTTGCTTAAGATCGCCCGCACGCTCCGCTTCCCTGATCAGCCGCTTCAGAGAGTCGCGCTGCGACTTGGCTTGAACCGAAGCCAGTGTTTTCGCGAATTGGATTGCCTGCTCCATGCTGGGCTCGTCTCGCACTATCTCCTCCTCTTTCTGCTGAAGGAGGCACGAAAACATCGTCCGGTCGGCATCGCCCAACCGCGCGTTTACGGTCGCAAACACTGGCGCCTCGCCGCCGGCCGACATCTTGAGGATCGTCTCGACGATCCGCCCTGTCTTCAACAACGCGGACAGATCCATCTGCTCCAGGATTGGGCCCACTTCCTTCCGGATCTCGGAGTTTGTCAAGAGGCTCTTCACCAAGATCCACTCCTGTGGGTCCACTGTCGAAGCGGGATCAACCCGCCGCGTCGATTTCCTTTCGGTCGCGGCCCGCTTAAACTCGTCGAGCACCATGCCCTTGGGTATCGACAAAGTATCGGCCATGTCCTCGGCCACGGCCAGCCGCTCGACCTTGTCCGGCAGACGATGGATCACGGGCAGCAGAAACTGGAAGGCGCCGGTGCGCCCCTCCGGTGTCTTCAGGTCGAACCGCTCGCGAGCACGCCCGGCCAGCCAAAGAAAGAATCCAGGAGCCCGGTTCAACGCCGCCTGGTATGCCTCGACGCCATTGTTCTGGATGAACTCGTCGGGATCCAGCCCGCCGCTGAGTTCCAGGACCTTCAGCCGTACGCCCTCTTCCAACAGAGTCTGCGACGAGCGTTCCGCGGCCTTCATGCCAGCCTCGTCGGGATCGAAGTTCAGCACCACGGCCGGCGCGTGCCGGCGCATCGCCCTCACCTGGAACGCCGTCAGCGCCGTTCCGCAGGTGGCCACCACGTTGTCGATGCCCGCCGCAGCAACGCCGATCACATCCATATATCCTTCCACCAGCACGGTAAAGCCCTGCTGCTGCATCGCCTTGCGCGCCCGGTTCAGGTTGTAAAGCACATGGCTCTTGCGGTAGATCGGCGTCTCGGATGAATTCAGGTACTTCGGCTCGTCGCCGGCGGCCATGGCCCGGCCGCCGAACGCGATCACCTGCCCGGACTCGGAATGAATCGGGAACATCAGCCGCCCGCGGAACCGGTCGAAGAACCCCGAGCCGTCCTGGCGCTTCAACACCAGTCCGGTGGCTTCCATGTCGGCCTCGGAGAAACCCTTTCGCTGAAAGATGCGGACCAGTTGCGTTCCGCTGCGGTCCGAGATCCCCAAGCCAAAGGTCTCTGCCACTTCGGGCTTCACGCCGCGCCGCGTGAGATACTGCCGCGCCTCGGCGCCAGCCGGGCCCATTAAGGTCTCGCGGAAGATGCGCGCGGCGATGTCGTGCATCTCATGCAGCGCCGCCCGGTGCCGGGTCTCTTCGTCGCTGTGTTCGCTGCGCTTGGGAAGCGGGATGCCGTGCTTTTCGGCCAGGTACTTCACCGCTTCCCAAAAGGTGAAGCGCTCCATCTCCATGACGAACGTGAGCACGTCGCCGTGGGCGTCGCAGCCGAAGCACTTATAGAACTGATGCTGCGAATGGACCGAGAACGAAGCGGTCTTCTCGCCGTGGAACGGGCACAGACCCATGTAGCGCGGCCCGCCGCCGACACGCCGCAACTGGACATAGTCCCCGATCACCTGGACGATGTCCACCGACGACTTCAGCTGCTCAATAAACTCCATCGCCTACCAGTTCGCGCGCAACCCGTCGGGCAGTTCCATCCGCTGATCGCGCCACTCCACCGGCGTCTTGGCCGCCTTCAGGACCTCGCTCCAGTCCACCCGGATGCCCAGGCCCGGCGCATCGGGAATCGCCAGATGCCCGCCGGCATCGACGTCGAACATCGGCCAGTCCCGCTCATCCAGATACTTCAGCCAGGGATCCACCTCGCCCGTCGCGCCCGAGGCGTTGTAGTGGATGCCCTTGGACCATTCCATGATCCAGCCGGCGCGCGACGCCGCGACCACGTGCAGCGACGCCATAAAGGCGATCGGCGACAGCGGGCAGTGCGGCGCAACCGCCAATCCGTTGCTCTCGGCCAGCAGCGCCACTTCGTGCGTGTTCATGACGCCGCCAACGTGGACCAGGTCGGGCTGCAGGACATGCGCGCCCTTGGCCGCGACAACGTCGGCGAATTCAGCCACCGTGCACATCCGCTCGCCGGTGGCGATGGGGACATGGGTCACGGCGGCGATCTCCGGCAGCCAGCGGTTGTAGTCCGGCCGGACCGGCTCTTCGTAGAACAACGGCTTGGCGAACTCCAGTTCCTTGGCCAGCCGGCGCGCCATCGGCACATTGGTGCGGCCGTGGAAGTCGAAGGCGATATCCACTTCGTCGCCAATCGCCTCGCGCACAAGCCTGGCGCGCTCCACCGCCATCCGGATACCGCCGTAGGTATCGATTGCCGCCAGCGGCGGACAGGCGTTCATCTTGATCGCTCTGGCGCCTTCGGCGACGACTTTGGCCGCTTCCTCCGCCGCCGCGCCCGGCGCGTTGTTGTTGCCGCCCGCCCAGCGGTAGACCTTGACAAGGTCGCGCACCCGCCCGCCCAGCAGGTCGCAAAGCGGCTTGCCCGCCCGTTTGCCGGCCATGTCCCACAGGGCGGTTTCGATGCCGCCCAGGGCGCTCATGAAGTGGACGCCGCCATGGTAAAACGACTGGTCGTATGCGCCGCGCACCAGCCTGCGGATTTCGCTCGACGGCTGGCCGATGAACCACTCCGAAAGCCCGCGCACGGCCGCCTCTGACGCAGTCAGCTGGCCCTCGACGGTGAACTCGCCGAAGCCCACCACGCCGTCGCTGTCCACCACCCGCAGCAG
The DNA here is from genome assembly GCA_014860455.1 of Bryobacteraceae bacterium. Lineage (GTDB taxonomy): Bacteria > Acidobacteriota > Terriglobia > Bryobacterales > Bryobacteraceae > PNKE01. Next base: position 27,266 of record JACZJQ010000261.1, read on the forward strand.
CCCCCAGCGCGGTGCAACGCAGGCCGTTTCGATGCGCTCGATTGTTCCCGTCATGCGGCCTATTCTACCCCGCCCCGCCCGGCGCAGCCCGGCTTCGCCCGTCGCGCCTCACCGGATTGGCCGGCGCCCGGAAGCCGTTTCAGACCGTGAGGTATCGAACCCGCTTGACACCCGGTTGAATACGGAGTATCCCGGAGGCAGGGACTGGAGGTGCGCGATGGTATCGCCGAAACTTGTCCAACTCTTGGAGACCCACTGGGAAGCCGTGTCGGCCCGCTTCTTCCGCCTGCTCAATACCGAATCAGGCCTCCCGCACATCAAGAAGCTCCCGGAATCGGAACTCAATCTCGTCTGCCGCCGGCTGGTGTCCAACATCGGCCAGTACCTGATGACCAAGCCCGGCTCGGGCATCGTCATCGAGTACGAGAGGATCGGCCGCGAGCGGTTCCAGGAAGGGGTCCCGCTCAGTGAGTGCATCCGGGGCATTCAGATACTGAAGGAGGCCGCCATCGGCTATCTGCGCGATCAGGGGCTGTTCGACACTAGCGTTGATATCTATGCCGAGGAAGAGCTGGAACACCAGATCGGTATCTTCTTTGACGCTCTCGTCGTCAATCTCGCCGTCGGTTACGAAAAGGCGCAGGCTCACGCCGCCACCGCGTGAAGCGCCGCCACCCGGCTCCAGTCCATAAACCGGGCGGCTTTGGCGCCGGGTTACCGGGAATTCGCCGCAGTGCTGGAAGTGTCCGCGCCGTCGCCCCGACCGGGCATGGCGAAACTAAACAACCACCGCCTAAAGGCGGTGGGGTTGCTTGGCGACTGAAAGTCGCGGGTTGCGGCTAAAGCCGCCTGAAGACTGCCCCGGCTGAAGCCGGCTCAAGGCTCGGCGGGCGCCGCAATCTTGAATCCCTGATCATCC
>JACZJQ010000262.1 GCA_014860455.1 Bryobacteraceae bacterium
CGCCCCTGTCCATCGCCTCAATCATCTGCGGCGTCGCCCACCCGCCCGAAATGTGAAACCCCGCGCCAAACGCCTCCCGCGCCAGCGTGTACTTCGGCCCGGCAGGAACGGTTTCGATCTTGATCCCCGCAAACTGCGGTATCTCGTCGCGCAGTCTCAGCAGCGTAGCCATAGGCACTCCCCCGCCCGTCCAGTCCAGATCCTGCACAATCAACGGCAACCGGACGTCCCCCGCCGCCTGCCTCATAAATCGCACGAGACCCTCATCATCGGCTAGCAGCGTCTCCGGCGCCGCCACCAGGAAGGCGTCCGCACCCGCTGCCTCCGCCCCCCTGGCCAGCCGCGCGCACTCGTCCGAATCAACGCTCGAACAGCCCGCAATCAGTGCCGCCCTCCCGCCAATGCGCGCATGAACGAACCTGCCCAGCGCATCGCGCTCCTCGCCAGTAAGCGTCCCCACCTCGCTCGCCACCGCGGGCGACAGAAACCCTACCGCCCCGCCTTCGACCGCATCGTCAATCAGACGCCCCAGACTCTCATAGTCAATCCCGCCGTCTTCGCCAAACGGCGTCTGCAACACCGGAATGATCCCTCGCGGCAACGCCATGCCTACTCCCTCTTCAACAGCCACACCTCGGCCAACCGCGAATGCTGCCGCCAGTTCAGATGCCCCTCATCGTCGGGAATCTCCCAGGTCAACACCAGCCGCCGGTCTTTCAAGTGCTCCGCCGCCACTGGAAACTCTTTGTACTCGCCCATCTGCGTCCCATCCACCGTCGCCCGCGCCTTCACCCCATCAACGCTCAGCAGGCTCTTGCCATAACCCGACGTCCTCACCACATATTTGCCCTCCGGGTCCAGCCCTTCATACACCATCCGCCGCGGCCACATCGTCGATTGCCACGACAACCGCGCCCGGCTCTTGCCGTTGTACCACCACCAAAACGTCGGCTCCGCCCCGCGGAACGTCTCCGGCTTCTGCTCGGCGTCGCCATCCACCCGCGGCGACTTCGCCACGTTGCCAATATCGTCATAGAAACTTCCCGGCCCCGGATTCTCCCACGCCGCAATCTCGGCCAGCCGCTTCACCCGCGCCCCTTCATCCGTCATCGCCCGCACTTTCTTGAACTCATCCTCCAGCCACCACCGGTTGTTCAGCGGGTAATCGACGAAATCCAGCACCGCCCCTCTCTCGGCCCCGCTGGCGTGATACTTCTCCACGCTCGTCTGCAATCCAATCGACTCAAACAACTTCTCGCATAGCTCCACGATCCTCACCCGCAACTCCGCCCCCACCGGCTCCGTCAAAGCCCGGTTCAAGATCGCCTCCGCCTCCGCCATCGCCTTCTCCGCCCCAGTCCTGCTCGCCTTTGCCATCACCGCGTTCGCCTCCGCCTCCAGCCCTGTCTCATGGATCAACCGTCTCCGGACATAGCTGTCGTAGCTCGCCCTCAGCAGGTTCATCTGCCACCGCCAGTTGCCCTCCAACTGCGGAGCCTTCGCCTCCAACCTTCGCCACTCCCGCAGCGTCGCTTCCACCGAGCCGTTCTCAACCAGCGGCCCCGCCCAGTTCCCCTCCAGCGCCAGCATCGCATCGGCTGCTTCCTCCGCGATCTCCGGATCGAAGAACAACCGCGCGTACTCAATCAGAATCGCCCTCGGAGCCAGCGACGGATCCCACCCCAGCGCGCTCCAAACGATCTTGTTCACATCGTCATGCACCCCATCGGAATACGAAATGAACCCGTCGCTCGACGCCGCATACCGGTTATGGATCCGCGCATACTCGGCCGCCCGCGGATTCACAGCTTCCCGCCCCAACGTCAGCGCATACGCCTGATCCCAATCCGGAACCTGATACTGGCAGATCTTGTTGTGCGTGATGTCGGGATACAGCCTCAGCCCGTACTTTGCCGGCAGCCGCGCCCACGTCCGAGCAATCGGCGGGCTCGACGGCCCCGCCACCAGTCCGCCCAACCACTCCGGCATCTTCTCGTCGATGTACCTGTACACCGCCTCTTCCTTTTTCGCATCGAACCCCTGCAGCGACAGCCACACGTTCGCCTGCGGATGCTTCGCCTTCAGTCTCCGCGCAACATCTTCCAGCAGCGGCATCACCAGTTCCGGCGGATTGTGTCCCGGATCGCCGCCCGGCACGAACACGCCGGTCAGAGTCGCACTGTCGTCAAATACTTCGTCGAACTTCTTGAGCAACTCCTCGCGCTTGGCCTTGTCCGCCAGTTCCACATCGGCCGGCGTCCACACCCAGTAGTCCAGTCCATACTTTTTGCAGATCCCGCTCATCGCCCGGTTCATCTCCCGCCGCGAGACCCTCATCAACGGGTTGTTCCGCGGATCCTGAAATGGAATATTCTCGATGCTGTTCACCCCGAACAGCGCCAGTTCCCGGATGTAGCGGTCGAATTGCTCCACCGTCCACGCGTCCCAACTGTTTGCCGTCGCCCGGTATCCAAGCTGATGCCCACGGATCGCCGACGCAGGCTTGCTTTCAATCGCCAGCCCCGCCTCCAGGCTCAGCCGTCCCTTGCCCCAATCCATCTTCCGCAGGAAAGCCCCCACCCCATACAGC
>JACZJQ010000263.1 GCA_014860455.1 Bryobacteraceae bacterium
GCCCTTGCGTCATCATAGCGAACCCTGCCCACCCCGGCCGCCGGCCTCCCGCATCCCGCCCGCTACCACAAAGCGTACTCCTCAAGGGCGTTGCGCTTCGTCAGCACTTCTCCGGATGCGCCACGAACCGTCGAGGTCCACCTCGCGGAAGGGCGGCCACCCTCATTGCGCCAATCGAGAAGCGGTGGTCTAATACCAGAAATGTAGTGCATGGCTGCGTCAGTCGCTGGAGGTGCACATGACAATGGACGTCCTCTACTTCCCGTTCATTCGTGTCCCGGAGTCCCCCTGGCTCACTCGGATGCTCCTTTACTGGGACCATGTTGGAACCATCACGCCGTACGAGTTCATGCAGGAGCCTGAACGGCTCGGCCCACATACCCAGAGCCTCGTCCAGGAAGGATTGGTCCTCCCCATCTTTCCGGGCCAGTACGTGCACGACCTGCCGCAGTTTGAGGAGCAGTTCCTGCGCTTCGTTAGTTCGAAGTCGGATGTGCTCGATCGCAGGCGCGCACAGTTTCTTGCCGGCAGTCACGCTCCAATTCACCTTGAGAAGCTTGGCACTGTTGGGAATGGCCTGGAGGAACTTCATTTGGCGAGGCGCGAAGGGAACTGGTCGTTGGTGGAAACCGATACTGCCGAAGAATTCATGGCCTACCTGGCTACCGTTCTCGGGCAGTTGCCGGAGGTGCAGTCTGTCCCGATCACTGATCAGCTCTCAGGAATTGGCCGGCTCGCGGCGTCGTCAGTGGACTCGGGAATTGAGGCCCGCCTGGCGTCACTGCGCACTGAGGTTCTGCGAGACGTCTTCCCTGCCCCCGTGCGCCCTCTGACTGCGGTGGAGATCGCCCTGTTCAAGAAAAAGCACCACGATCTTCTCAGCCGCTTCCGCTTGGAGGTCGAGAAAGAAGTAGTTCGCCTGGCTGACTTCCAGGATGAATCGCTTCGTCGCGTTGCCCGTGACAATCTCTCCGATCGTATTGAGCAGGATGTCCTGGAGATCGGAGCCAAACTTCAAGAGGCTGGATTCGGCGGCATATCGTCCTCGAAATGGCTTGCGGTGTTAGGGAACGTACCCGTTGTCGGCACGGTCTTCAGCCTGCTGGGGTCGGTCGAGTCTCTTTTCGAAAGCGGCCACACGAGCCCAGCCGGTCCATTCGCCTACGCCGGCTACGCCAGGGCCATGCTCCTCGATTGATTTGCGGCCCGACAACCACTTGCAGCCCGCGGCGGCTGGCCTATCCTGAGCCGCAGGGGCTGAGATTGATCACGCGGCTCGGGAACTATCCACTCGGCCTGATCACGCCCTACTCGTGCAACTCCCGGCCATCGAGAAGAGGGGCGTGCCTCAGCGCCTACCCCCACTACTCCCGCTGCCACCTGCTGCGAGCCGCGACTGGAAGGAGCGGTAATCCAATTGACCTACTCCCGCTGCCACCTCACCTTCGGCTTCCTAGCCGCCCTCACCCACCCTCGTGGCGCAGGCTCTCAGCCTGCCGCGTCCCGACTCGTCGGGACGCCGTGTTGCGAGAGCCCGCCTAGTCGCGCAGCCCCCACATCGAGACCTCTTCCGCCCTACTCCCTCTGCCAGCGTACTCTCGGCTTACGCGCTGCCCTCACCTCGTCCACTCTGGGTGTCCTCGTATTATGCGGCGCCTTCAACACAATCTCCGGACTCGACTCAATCTCATCCGCGATCGCCAGCATCGCGTCGCAAAACGCATCCAACTCCTGCTTCGGCTCAGTCTCGGTCGGCTCGATCATCATCGACCCATGCACGATCAGCGGAAAACTCACCGTATACGGATGGAACCCGTAATCGATCAGCCTCTTCGCCACATCGCCCGTCCTCACCCCGCGCGCCTCCTGCAACGCGTCCGAAAACACGCACTCATGCATCGACGGCGCGTCATACGCGATCTTGAACCGCTTCTCCAGCCGCGCCCTCACGTAATTCGCCGTCAGCAGCGCATCCACGGTCGCCTTCTTCAACCCCTCGCCCCCATGCGCCAGGATGTAGGCCAGCGCCCGCACCAGCACCCCAAAGTTCCCGTAAAAGGCCCTCACCCGCCCGATCGACTGCGGCCTCGCGTAATCCCACGTCCACCGCCCGTCGGCCAGTTTCACCCGCGGTGACGGCAGGAACGGCTCCAGGTGCGACCGCACCCCCACCGCGCCCGCGCCCGGACCGCCCCCTCCATGCGGCGTCGAAAATGTTTTATGCAAATTCGAATGCATCACGTCGATGCCGAAATCCCCCGGCCTCGCGATGCCCACCAGCGCGTTCATATTCGCGCCGTCCATGTAGACCTGCGCGCCCTTCTCATGCAGCATTCCGCAGATCTTCGCGATGTCCTGCTCGAACACGCCCACCGTGTTCGGGTTGGTCACCATCAACGCCGCCACGTCCTCATTAATCGCCGCCGCCAGCGACTCCAGGTCGATCATCCCCCGTTCATTCGACTTGATATTGGCAACTTCATAGCCCGCGATAATCGCCGTCGCCGGATTGGTCCCATGCGCCGAATCCGGCGTCAGCACCTTCTTCCTCGGATTGCCCTTCGACGCCAGATACTCGCGCACCATCATGATGCCCGTAAACTCGCCATGCGCCCCGGCCGCCGGCTGCAGCGTCACCGCGTCCATGCCGAAAATCTCGCACAGCATGCACTCCAGCGTCGCCACGATCTCCATCGCCCCTTGCGACAGGCTCTCCGGTTGATACGGATGCGCCCACGCCAGCCCCTCGGTCCGCGCCACGGTCTCGTTCACCCGCGGGTTGTACTTCATTGTGCACGACCCCAGCGGAAAGAGTCCCAAATCAATTCCGTAGTTCCATGTCGACAGCCGGGTGAAGTGCCGGATCACCTCCACTTCGCTCACTTCGGGGAAATCCCTGATCTCCTCGCGCACATTACCCGCACCCAGCGTCTCGGCCGGATCCACTTCCGGCACGTCCATCGGCGGCAACTGATAGCCGCGCTTGCCCGGCGTTGACAGCTCAAACAGCAGCTTCTCGTTCTGCGTGATGTTCGGACGCGTCTTTCCAGTCGTGGCAGCCATTAGCTCAGCGCCTCCTTCACCGTATCCATCGCCGCCTTCGCCGACATCTCTGTCGCGCACAGCAACATGCAGTCTTCAAGCTCTGGATAAAACCGGCCCAGCGCCAGCCCGCCGACAATCTTTTTCTCCAGCAGCGCCTTGTTCACCGCCTCCGGCGACTTCGCCCTCACGACAAACTCGTTGAAGAACGGCGCCGTGAACCGCCTGTCCAGCCCATCGGCCAGATACCTCGCCTTTGAGTGGTTCTGCACCGCCAGATCCCTCAACCCCGCCTTGCCGTACACCGACATGAACACCGTCGCCATGAGCGCGATCAGGGCTTGGTTGGTGCAGATGTTCGACGTCGCCTTCTCGCGCCGGATATGCTGTTCGCGCGTCGACAGTGTCAAACAAAATGCCCTGTTTCCGTCGGCGTCCACCGTCTCGCCCACCAGCCGGCCCGGAATCTGCCGGATGAACTTTTCCTTCGTCGCGATGATGCCCGCATACGGCCCGCCATACGAAGGCGAAATCGCGAACGACTGCAACTCGCCCACCACGATATCGGCGCACTCCGGCGGTGCCAGCAACCCCAGCGCCACGGCCTCGGTGAACACATCCACCAGCAGCGCCCCGTGCTTGTGCGCCAGATCCGCCGCGGCCTGCAAGTCCTCAATCGACCCGAAGAAATTCGGCGACTGCACGATCACGCACGCCGTCTTGTCGTCGATCAACCGCTCCAGTTCTTCCAGGTCGATCTGGCCCGTCTTCGTGTCGTAGCCGAACGTCTCCACATGCACCCGCGCATTGCGCGCCTGCGTATCCAGCACCTCGCGGTACTCCGGATGCACCGTCCGCGCCACCAGGCACCGTTCGCGCCCCGTAATCCGCATCGCCATCAGCGCCGCTTCCGGCACCGCCGTCGAGCCGTCGTACATCGAGGCGTTGGCCACTTCCATGCCCGTCAACTGGCTCACCATCGTCTGGAACTCGAAGATCGTCGTCAGCGTCCCCTGCGCCATCTCGGCCTGATACGGCGTGTACGACGTCAGGAACTCGCCGCGCGAAACGACGACATCGCACATCACCGGCCTGTAGTGCCTGTAAACGCCGGCGCCCATGAACGACGCATAGTCCGCGCCGCACTCCGCCCCCCGCCGCTTGAAGTAGTCGACAATCTCGTACTCCGAAATCCCCGGCTTCAACACCAGCGGACGCTCGATCAGAGCCTCCGCCGGCAGGTGACTATATAACTGTTCGAGCGACTCGAGGCCGCACGCGGCCAGCATTTCTGCCCGGTCTTGATCTGAATTAGGAAGGTAGCGCAAGGTCGGTTTGAACTCCCGAAATTACTAGTGTATCGAAGCGCCCCGCGGAGCGAGACATCCTCCTCCACCCGGCTTCTCAACTTGAAGATGCCCCCGCCGCCCCAACCCGTCTAGAT
>JACZJQ010000264.1 GCA_014860455.1 Bryobacteraceae bacterium
GTCCCCCGGCGCCCCGCCCTGACGCACGTCAGCCGCGAGCGCGAAGAGCCCGGATGGCCTCGTTGGGGCCACCAAAGTGGATGAAAACGCACCCCTTACCAGCGGAGGCCGCGAATGCCGTAAGCGGGTCACCGTGTGTGATTTTCGACTGTTCGGGTCGCCCGAGAGAGTTCGCTGTAAGCGCACCCCGACTTCGTTCGGTCAACGCCCCCGCCCCCATCTACCGATGAAAATAAAGCACCTCCGCCCTCACCACCCCATTCGCCGAGGCGCAGTGCCCGCACTCGATCTTCACTTCGGGCCACGCCGCCTTCACCGCGTTCGGCACCGCCACCGGGTGGTCGTCCTGGTGATAGACCGACAGCGACAGTCGCGGATGGTGCCGGGCAATCGTTTCGCGCGCGCCCTCCACCGCCCGCACCTCGGCCCCCTCGATGTCCATCTTAATGAAGTCGACTTTTGGCAGCCCCAGTTCGGCCACGAGTTTGTCGATGGTCGTCAGCGGCAGTTTCACCGTCGCCGTCGCCCCTTTACGGTGGATCACGAAACTGTCGGCCGCCTGGTTTTCCGGATCCACCAGAAATTCCAGGACATCGTCCTTATCCCAAACCCCCTTCGGGTAAATCACCAACTGCCCGCCGGCGATCTCCTTCGGAAAGTTTCTCCTGAGGCACTCCAGGTTGTCCGGCGCCGGCTCGATCGCGACGACCTTCGCGGCCCCGGCATCGAGCGCATAGCGGGCGAAGGTGCCGACGTTGGCCCCGCAGTCCAGCACGATGTCGCCCTTCTGGACGCCCTGCGCCCCCGTGCCATAAATGTCGATGGCCTGCTCGGCGAAGTTGAACGGCAGGATGTACTTGCTCCCCTTCGGCGCCCAGAACTCGCCGTAAGCCGTGCTGTATAGCTCCAACCCTGATTCGTCGGTGCGAATCAACTTCTGGGCCTCCAGAATGCTGTCCTTGGCGGCGGTCAACTCCCGCTTATGGGCGTCGATCCGCATCGCCTGCATCACTGAACACGCCCCCGAAGGGTTTGCCAGCGCCTTGATGGCGTATCCGGCGGGAACGTAAACATAGGCGGCGGCAGCGGCCACGCCCGCGGCGGCAGCGATGCCGAGAAGGAAGGGTTTTCCAGTCACTGAAATTCAGGGTAGCAGTTCCAAGCCGTCATGCCGGGCTGCGCGATATCCTATCTTTCATGGACTTTGTGAGCGGATCGATCGGCTGGATCGAGGTCGTCTGCGGCCCGATGTTCTCGGGCAAGAGCGAGGAACTCATCCGCCGGCTGCGGCGCGCCATCATCGCCCGCAAGCGGGTGCAGGTTTTCAAGCCCGTCATCGACACCCGCTACAGCGACAGCGAGATCGTCAGCCACGGCGACTCGCGCATGAACTCGGAAACCGTCGGCGGAGCCGCCGACATCCTGCTCAATCTGGACTGGCGGACCCAGGTTGTCGGTATCGACGAAGCCAACTTCTTCGGCCAGGATCTGGTGAGCATCGCCCAGCAACTCGCCGATAGCGGCAAACAGGTGATCATCGCCGGCCTCGACACCGACTACATGGGCCGCCCGTTCCCCCCCCTCCCCGACCTGCTTTGCCTCGCCGAATCCATCACCAAGACCCTGGCCATCTGCCTGCGTTGCGGCAACCCGGCCAAGCACACCCAGCGCCTGGTGGAATCAGACGATCTGATCGTCGTCGGCGCCACAGGCATGTATGAAGCTCGATGCCGGCGCTGCTTCGAGCCCGGCTGTCCGAAACAGGAGTCCTTCGATTTCGTCCGCGCACGCCGGCGCGAATGAAACCTTTACGAAACCTTAACGTGTTTCAATCCATCCCTTAGAGTGGTAGACTGACGAATTGCCAGGAGGCAACCCAGAGTGAGCGACTATCACCAGCCACAACCCCAGCAGCCCATGTATACCGTCCCGCCCCCGGATTCGGGCAGCGGCGGTCTGAAGTTCGCGATTCTTTTCGGCGCCGTCATCGCACTGATCGCCGCCAACGTATACCTGTTCCTCCAGATCGATGGACTCAAGCAGGAGGTCGCCAAGACCAACACCGCGATTCTCGACGAAGTTGGCAAGGTCAGGGAAAGCCATACCGTCAGCGCGGCCGCTGCCCGGCAGAACGTCGATACGCTGAAGGAAGAGTTGGAAGCCGCCCGCCGCCAGGCCCAGATGGCCGTCGGCCAGGCCAAGGTTGACGCGGAGAAGAACGCAGACGCCATCGCCCGCCGGCTCGAACAGCAGCAGAAGGCCGTCGAAGCCAGCCTTCGCACCGAAGTTTCAAAGGTTGAACAGGCCGCCAACACCAAAATCGGCGAGGTCTCGACCGAAGTCTCCACGGTGAAGACCGACGTCTCCAACACCAAGGCTGAACTCGACAAGACCATCGCCGACCTGAAGTCCACCCGCGGCGACCTCGGCGTCCAAAGCGGCCTCATCGCCACCAACGCCGGTGAACTGGCTGCACTGAAGAAGCTGGGCGAGCGCAACTACTTCGACATCAACCTCGGCAAAACCAAGGGCCCCGTACGCATCGGCGACATCCTGGTTCAGCTCAAGAGGGCCGATACCAAGCGCAACCGCTACACCGTCGACGTCATCGCCGACGACAAGAAGGTGGAGAAGAAGGACAAAGGCGTCAACGAGCCCGTCCAGTTCTACACCTCAAAGGCCCGCCAGCCCTACGAGATGGTCATCAATGAAGTAAAGAAAGACCTCATCGTCGGCTATCTGGCCACGCCCAAGGTCCAGACCGCCCGCTGATCTGATTCGCTTCCGATCCCCAAGAGCCCGCCTCCGGTTCAATGCCGGCAGGCGGGTTCTGCCTTTGGCGGATACTCCTGGAAGCTACTTCTTTGACGCCTGCCACACCAGTTCTACGCCGGCGATGAAGCTGCGGCCGGGCATCCTGACACCGGCAATCTCCTCATAGCGCGTGTCCGTCAGATTGCCGAACTGGACATACGGGCGGACGCGGCCAAACGCGCGAGTGGCCGAAAGATCCCAGACGCCATAGGCGTCGCGGCCGAACCGGTCGAGCGCCCCGGCACGGCTGCGCACGGCCACCCCGCCAGGCAGGTTCCCGGTCCAGCTGAAGATGCCGCTATGCACGGCGTAGTTGAAGGCGTATTTCGATTGCAGCCCGGCCACCGGCTCGGCACTGCCGTTCAGCCCGGTGTAGGACCATTCCAGCACCTGCGCCCTGCCCTGCCAGGCCGCCGACGCCTCGACGCCGGCGAACCGGAGCCGGGTGACGTTCATCGCCTGCCAGGGTTCGAACGCCGAGAAGCGGGCGTAGTCGATCATGTTGGAATCGAGTCGGCGGAAGACGGTGCCCTGCAGCCGCCATTTCGTGCTGGGCCGCAGGTCGGCGCCGGCTTCATAGTTCCAGGCCTGTTCGGGTCGCAGACCAGGGTCGCCCTGATTGGCCGGGTCGCGGTAATAGAGGTCAGTGAAGGTGGGCAGGCGGAAAGCCCGGCTCACACCGGCGCGCAGTTTCAGATGCGACGACGCCCAGTAGCCGGCGGCCAGCGATGGATTCCATTCCGAAAGGCCGCGATGGCTTTCGGCCCGCATCCCGGCCGAGAGGCTGAACCGCTTCAGGACACGCACGTCCAGCAGTCCGTAGGCCGCGGCCCGGACGCGGCTATGCCGGCCGAGGTTGGTGGAATCGATCTCGTCGCCGAAGCCCTCAGTGCCGTAGAACAGCGACACGTTTTGGGCGATGGTCTCGCGCCGCCGCAGGCTGCCGTGCCAGGATTCAGCCACGTGGTGGTTCGTGTAGGCCTGCGGGCGGTCGCGGTGCAAAACGAACAGATCGGTGTGGCGGCGGTAGCCGAGCGAGGCTTCGGTCTGGCTGCCCAGATTCTGGCGGATGGACGCCATCCAGGTCTTGGTGCGTTCCCAGGAGTTGAAATTGCCGTAGAACTGGTTGGCGCCAACCGCCCGGTCGCTGAAGGCGAGGTCTACGCCGGTGGCCCCGGCGCGGTTGGACCAACTGGTGCCGGCGTGGGCGGCCAGACCGCGGAAATCGCGGCCCTGCATGAAACCGGTGGAGAAGTCGCGCGAGAGCGCCAGCGACTGACCCAAGCCCCCGCGGACCCCGGTGAGCGATACCCGTTGCTGGTTGGAGCCGAAGTTGCCAAGGCCGGTCTGCAGCCGCGCTTCGCCGCGTTCGGCCGGGCGGGTGATGAATTGGACGACGCCGCCGGCGGCATCGGCACCATAGAGCGTGCTGCCGGCGCCGCGGAGAACCTCCACACGCTCGACGGCCTCCATCGGGATGGGTAGATCCAGATGGTGGTGGCCCGACTGCGGATCGTTCATCCGCCGGCCATTCACCAGCACCAGGACCTGCGAAAACGACGCCCCGCGCAGCGAGATGTCGGCCTGCATGCCATTGGCGCCGCGCTGGCGCAGATCGATGGACGGATCGAGCCGCAGAACGTCCATCAAGGTATTGAAAAGAATGGCTTTGTCCCGGACCGGCAGCAGCAGCACGCTGCGGTCGGCCTCTTCCAGCGGGACAGGTTCGGGCGAGCCGGTGACGACGAGGGTCTGTTTCAGCGGCTCGGCCACGGCGGGCGCATCCTGAGCCGGCGGTTCAGATGAGAGGACAGGGAAAGCGCAGATCAACGCGCAGAGGGCGGCTTTCATTCGACACTTTCATTGTCTCAGATCGGCCGGCACGGCCGCCTGCGCCGGCGCCGCTAGTCGTCGTCTTCCTGTCCGGCCTGCTGCTTTGAGTCGCCGGTGGCGATACTGACCTTTGCGCCCTCTTCCAGGCGGTTCAGGCCGCCCACTGCGACACGCTCGCCCAACTCGACGCCCTCGATAATCTCAACCTCCTGGGCGAAACGGTCACCCAGTTTGACGTCGCGCACCTGGACGGTGCCATCGGCTGTAACCACGTACGCCTTGTTTGTCCCCAGGACATAGTTGAGTGCCCGCGACGGGATGAGGCGGATCGATTCGACGCGGTCGGTGACGATCTTCGCCCTGGCGTAGCTGCCGGGCTTGAGCTCGCGGTTCGGGTTCTGGATGAGCGCCTCGACGACGAACGTACGCTTGCTTTGATCCACGGTGGGCGAAATGCGCCAGATCTTGCCATCAAACCGCCGGTCCTGGAAAGCCTCGACGGTGACTTCCACGCGCTGGCCCAGTTTCACCCACGGCGCCATGCGTTCGGGCACCTCGATGCGCAGCCTGACCGGGTCGATTTTGACCAGCGTGAACAGCGGCGAGTTGGCGCGGACGAACTGGCCAGGGGTGGCCAGGCGGTCCTTCACAAACGCGGCATAGGGTGCGCGGACAGTGGTGTCGCGCAGGCGCATGCGTTGCAGTTCAAGCGACGCCTTGAAGCGCTCAACCTCCTGGATCAGGTTGCGCGTCTGGTTCAGCGTGACGTCGTAGCCAGCCTGGAGCGACTGGAAACGGGCCTGGGCGGTGTCGAGATCCGACTGCGGGCCGATGCCCTGGTCCACCAGTTCACGGGTCCGCTTGTAGCGCTGCTCGGCCTCGGAGAGGTCGGCGCGGGCGCGCCTGACGTCGGGGGTTTCGCGGATGTCCTGCACACGGTCGGTTTCGCTCTTCAGACCCAGCCGTTCGAGAGACTGGCGCAGTTGTGCCTCCTGCTGGGCGACCATGTAGCGCTGCTCTTCGTCCGAGATCTTGGCAAGCACGGAACCTTCGGCGACCATGTCGCCCAGATCGGCGCCCACCGATTCCAGCAGTCCGTCCACTTCCGAACTGATGATGGCTTCGTCGAAGGGGAACAGGTTGCCCACCGATTCAACGCTTCGCTGCTGCTCTTTCACCGCGACCGGTACAACCCGGACGCGAGCCGGGCCGGTGTCGGCTTGCTTCTTCCCGGCGTCCTTATTGCCGCCACAGGATGCCAGACCGAGCAGCAGGCCGGTGGCGAGTACTGGAGTGATGATGGCTTGGAACTTCACAAATGACCCTTGCAGAATCGTATCAAGACAGACCACCCCTATTGGGAGGCCCAATCAAAGGAGGCGCGGCGGCGAAGGCGTTGGTTACGGCCGGGGCCGATCCCAGCTCAGGATTCCGTTTTATGGCTTCGGATCGGGGTTCAATTTGATGAAGAAGGACGTCCGCAGCCCGGCGGAATTCTGCTTGCCCGGTCCGCCGCTGACGGTCAGATCGGGCGAGGTCGAGTAGCCGGCGACGGCGGTGGCGCCTTCGGCCGACGAATAGACAGCGATGGCTGTGTCCGCGCCCCTGCCGCCGAACAGGGCGGAGTAGCGCAGCGCGCCGAGGCCGGATTCAGAGGGCGTGAGCGAGGTGATGAAGGCGTTGAAGCTGCGCGCGGACTCGGACTGCGCAACCGGCGGGTTCTTCACCGGATAGTCGGGTGAATTCGTATAGCCAACCAGGGTGGGGTTGCCTTCGCCGTCCACCGAGACGCTGTAGGCGATGTCGGTGCCTTCGCCGCCGACGTAGCTGAGATACTTCACAAACTCGACGCCGGCTTTCGACGGATCCAGCGCCGCCACCCAGGCATCGACGAAGCCCATCCTCGACAACTGATGGGCGCCGGGGGTAACCGGCATGTCGTCAGATGTGGTGTAGCCGGTGAGCCAGACGATGCCGTCGGCGGTGCGGTGCACGCCGAGGGCGACGTCCAGGCCAAAGCCGCCGAGGAAGGTCCCGTATTTCAGGATGTCGAAGCCCGACTGACGCGAGTCGAGTATGGCCAGGAACGCGTCGCCGTTGTCGTGGTAGTCGGCCTGATAGGTCGCGCCTTCCAACGGGAGGTCCCAACTCATGGTGACGCCGGTGATATAGACGTTTCCGATTTCGTCCATGGCGACGCCGTTGATCAGATCGGTGCCGTTGCCGCCGAAAAAAGTGGCCATCGGCAGCGTCTCGTCCTGCGCGCCGAGGGTATTGAAGGTGTAGACAAAGCCGTCGGCGCCACCGCGGTTGGAGGGCTGCAGGGCCGAGCCCATGGCGCCGGCGGGCAGTTCGCCGCCCAGGGTGTAGCCGGCGACGGTGGCCCAGCCGTTTGCATTGGCGGCGACGGCCAGCGGGACTTCAGCGGCCGTGGTGCCCAGGTAGGACGAATATTCCAGCGTGGCCGGACCTTCCCAGATGGGGTTGTAGCGCAGCAGGAAGACGTCGCCTTCGCCCTTGTTCTCGGTCTGGTGCGAGAGACCGGCCAGGGGGAAATCAGAGGAGTAAGTCCGGCCGGCGAGATACATGATATTGCCGGGGGCCATGGCCAGGCCGACACATTCGTCGTCGGCGCCGCCGCCGATATAGGCCCAATAGTCGAGTTTCCAACTGCTCTGTGCATCGGGAACCATGCGGGCGAGGAAGGCGTCCTTGCTGCCGCTGCGGAAGGTCTTGAACGGTTCCACCACCCATGCGGAATCGACGTCGGAGGTGGACGTGCCGGCGATCCAGACGGCGCCCTCGGAGTCCAGGGCGATGCCCGAGGCGATGTCAATGCCGGCGCCGCCGAGATAGCCTGAATAGCTCAGCACGGGGTCGATGACGAGGGTCTCGGATTTGTCGTATCTGCCCACCTTGATCTTCACGCTGCCGTCATTCATCACCGTGTAGCCGGCTTCGACAGTCCGGCGGGCGCCGGCGACCATCTGATAGGCGACCGGGCGGCCCTGCCGGACCTGCACCTGGCCGAGGCCATAGACGAGGTCGCCTTCGGGGGTCAACCGAGGCGATGAACCCTGAAGCTGGAAGCGGATGTCTTTGGGGTCGGCGCCGGGCGCGACGACGAAATCGTATTCAAGCAACCGGCCGGAAGCATACCAGACGACGTCGATGCCGGGATAAGCCCCCGGCACGCGGACTTCGCCGTAGTGGGCCGAGTTCTGGCGCCAATCCTTGCTGCTGCTGCCGACAAAGTAGTCCGTGCGGGAGGCCCGGCGAGAAGTGCCCTGGGCCGCGGCCGACCGGCTGGCCCCGAGCAGCGTCCATTCCAGGCGTGCGAAAGGACTCTCCGCATTCCCGGTCTGGAACGCGAGCCTGGCCTTGGTTCCGGTCACCAGCAGGTGGCCTTCAGTCCCTCGCGCGGCGAATGCGCCGCCCGGAAGTTGCTCGAACCAGGAGGGGATCGAGGAGGCGGCGGACTTGGGCGTCGAAGCGAGGCCCGGCAGGCAGGCCGCGAGCGTGAGCAGACAGATATGCTTGAATGCCATTGATTCCATCTCGGGGCACGATTGCCCGATCTTTCATTATAGAGGCCTTAGGCCGATGGACGGGCGATGTCCGGACACGGTTTCATGCCTGGCGGCGGGAAACCTGAAAGATCTCCCAATTCTGGTTCCCAAGGCCGTACAGTCCTGTGCCCCTTTCACCGATAGTCCTATAAGGGGTTTCGTAACCTCACACACGCTGTATGTTCGCCACGACTATCAGACGGCTGACGATCATCACCGGCATTACTGTTCTGGGCCCTGAGCTGGCCCGGTTCTCGGTGGAGAACGTCGCCCAGTACCTGGCCTTCTCGATACTGGCCGTGCTGGCGGCCTACTTCCGTGTCGGCATCCGATACGAACAGGGCCACATCCCGCTCAGCCTCCTGTTTGTCCTTCTCAGCCTGATGAACATCGAGGCTCCGGCGACGCTGTGCCTGGCCGCCGTGGCGGCATTCATCGTCGAATGGGTTTCCAGGGATGGGCCGGGCAGGATGGAGCGGTCGCTGTTCGGGGGCTCGGCGATGGTGATCGCTATTGCCATGGCGCAGGTGGCCTACGTGCAGACGGTGGGGACAGGCGGAGTCCATCTGGCGCTTCGGTATGTCCTCACGTCGACCGTGCTGTTCATGGGCCTGACGTTTCCGGCCACGTTCGTGGAAGCCAGCGAAGAGAACCGCCGGATGGGCTCGTACTGGAAAGAACGTTACCTCTGGATGCTGCCCTATTACATCGGCCTGACGGTGATGTCAGCCTTGTTCACGGCGGCCAGCGAGGTGTTTCACGGCTGGCAGATCCCGTTCATCACCTGTCTTGCGGGCTATCTGGTTTACCGCTCCTACCGGCTGTACATGGGCAGACTTGAGGACGGCCGGGCGCACGCCGAAGAGGTGGCGTCGCTGCATTTGAGGACGATCGAAGCCCTGGCGCTGGCCATCGACGCCAAAGACGAAACCACGCACGACCACCTTCAGCGGGTGCAGGTCTATGCGGTGGAGATCGGCCGCGAGTTGGGGCTATCCACCAGGCAAATCGAGGCCGTTCGCGCAGCCTCGCTGCTGCATGATATCGGCAAACTGGCTGTTCCGGAGCACATTATTTCGAAACCGGGCCGGTTGACGGCCGAAGAATTCGAAAAGATGAAGATCCATCCGGTGGTCGGGGCCGAGATTCTGGAACGCGTCAAATTTCCTTACCCGGTGGTGCCGATCGTGCGGTCGCACCACGAAAAGTGGGACGGATCGGGTTACCCGGACGGGCTCAAGGCCGAAGACATCCCGATCGGCGCCAGGATCATCTCCGCCGTCGACTGCCTGGACGCGCTTTGTACGGACCGGCAGTACCGGCGCGCGCTGCCGCTGGACCGCGCAATCGGCGTTGTGGTGCAGGAGGCGGGCCGGAGCTTTGACCCGCGCGTGGTAGAAGTGCTCGCCCGCCGTTACCAGGATCTTGAACGGATGGCCAAGGCCAGCGCCGGCGAGCCTTTGAGGCTGAGCAAGGATTTGAAGGTCTCGGCCGGTGAGGCCCCGGCCGCGGGCTTCGTCGGCGAGGGTGGCCAGACGTCGATGATCGTGCCCGAGGGGGCCGAGTTCCTTCAGAAGATCGCCGCGGCCAGGCAGGAGGCGCAGGCGCTATTCGAACTGGCCCAGAACCTGGGTTCCTCGCTCAGCATTGACGAGACGCTCTCGGTGGTCGCCGTCCGCATGCGGAGGCTCATTCCGTTCGACTCGATGGCCGTCTACATCCGCCGTGACAACCAACTGGAGCCGCAGTTCGTCAGCGGCGACAACATGCGGCTCTTTGCATCGCTGTGCATTCCGGTGGGCCAGGGCCTGTCGGGCTGGGTGGCAGAAAACGGAAGGCCGATCCTGAACGGCAACCCGTCGGTGGAACCAGGTTATCTGAACGATCCGACGAAGTTTTCCAGCCTGCGTGCGGCTCTGGCCGTGCCCCTGGAGGGCGTGCAGTCCATTGTCGGCGTGCTGGCGCTCTATCACGCCGAAAGGGACGCCTTCAGCCGCGACCACTTGCGCATCCTCCAGGCCGTCAGTTCGAAGATCGCGCTGGCCGTGGAAAATGCGCTCAAGTTCAAGCAGGCCGAAACCTCGGCGGTGACCGACTTCCTGACCGGACTGCCGAACGCCAGATCGCTGTTCCTGCAACTCGACGCCGAGATCGCGCGCTGCCAGTCCATGAACCTTCCCCTGGCTGTGCTGGTCTGCGATGTGGACAACTTCAAGCAGATCAACGACGAACTCGGCCACCTCGAAGGCAACAAGGCACTCAAGGCCGTGGCCGGCACGCTGGTGCACCAGTGCCGGGAAACCGATTACGTCGCCCGCATGGGCGGCGACGAATTCGTCCTGCTGCTGCCGGGCATGCCGAAGGATCGCATCGCGGAACGAATTGAGCGCATGCAGAGGATGGTGCTCGACTACACCCGCGCCGAGACCGGGATGCCGCTTTCGGTCAGCATAGGGTCGGCATCGCTGCCGGAGGACGGAACCGACGCCGAATCGCTGCTGGCCACCGCCGACCGCAGCATGTATGTATCGAAGGGCGTGCGCCAGAGGGCCAGCGCGACGCTGCTCGAGTCCAGATTGGCTCAACAGGGCGCGGGGTCCCGGACGGTGAACTGAGGCCTTCAGCTCGGCGTCTTCTCAATCAGTTTCTCGACTCCCACCAGGTAAAGGGCCGGTTTGGCGTGCATCGAGGAAGTGAACAGGACGGACTGGCTGTCCGGGGTAAAGACCGGCCGGCAGGATGCGGCGTTGTCATCGCCGTGCTCGCAGAGCGTCATTTCCCGCATGGTCTTTCGCAGTAGCAGCAGGATGTGAGGAGACGCCTTGCTGCGACTGGCTCCGACGAACGCCGAGGCGTCGGCGTTGGGGGCGAAACTGGCGAACTGGCTGGTTTTGGCGACATGCTCATCGCCCCTGGAATCCACCTGCTGCTCGCGGATTTCGACCAGTTTCGTGCTGTCGGCCGGTTCAAGCAGATAGAGAATCGACTGGCCGCCGGCCGTCCAATGGAACTGGAGCACGCGCCCGCCGGGCGTTTCGATCTTCCTCGACTTCGAACCGTCCAGTCCGCCGATCCAGACTGAACCGGAGCGCGTTCTCCAGGCGATGAGCGCCCGGCGCGGATTCGGAGCCAGTTCGTCAACGGGCTCGGCGCTCTCATGATGCACCAGGTTCCGGTCCTGTCCCAGCCTGAGTGAACGGATTTCAGATCCGCCGCCAGAGGATTGGGCGAGGAAGACAGTCACCCGGTCGGCCGACGGGGCCAATGGCGCGCAGAGCGGCTTGGCCGGATCGAGTTCAGCCACGGTGGACTGGCGCAGGTTCTGCCGCTGGAATGCGACCAGCCGGACTCCGTCGGCGGCAATGATCCACCTGTCGTCGCTGGTCAGCGCGGCAGTGAAGGGGTCAAAGCCGGGTGATTCGGCCAGTACCTTGCCTGCGCCGGAGCCGAATTCGAGCCACCGCAGCAAACGCTGATCTTCGATGCGGGTAGTGGCAAGGGCCGCATCGCCGCGCCGCGACACGCCGCGGCCAGGCGACAACGGCAGCCAGCTTTCATGTTCCGGTGAAGTGAGCCGGGTGACGGCGAACTCGGTGGCCCGATCGAGGAAGCGGGTCTTCCGCGCCGCCATCGCCTGGCCTTTGCGGTCAGGCTGCGCAGCCAGGGCCGCTGGAGCTAATGCCATGAAAACACGGCGTGTTAGCGGCGCTCGACTGGCCTGGACAAGGGACATCGACTCCAGTCTAGCACTCAGCGCGGCGCCGGCTTCCGGTCGTGCCCATGGGCCGCCGGACTGCTTTCGTAATGCTTCTTCAGCAGGTCCTCGCCCCAATCGCCCTGGAAATCTCTCCACACTGAATGGATGTGGTTCGCCCGGTTCTGGGTGTTGTCATATTCGATCAGAAACAGCGGCGACTGCACACGGTAATAATGCGGGCCGCCCCGCTGCTCGACCCCGGCCCAGGCGAACCAGATCTCGCCCTTCGATTCCTTCAACCGCGACCGCCGCTGCTCGGCCAGTTCAGCCGGCAGGTTGTCGATGTACTCGGCAATGAGCGCGTCGAGCAGCTTTTTCTGCGCCGGGGTCATTTTCGACGCATGGAGACCGGACGGTTTGCCCGCAATCGCCGCCCGGCGCGAAGCCGCGGTCAGGATGTCGCTGTAAGCCTTCTGATCGACAATCGCCGCCTGCTTCTGGGCGGGCGTCATCGACTCCAGCAGCGTTCTGGCCTTGTCTTCTTCATGTGCCAGAACCCGCAGTCCCTTCAGCGGGCCAGTGCGGACTTCGGCCGGATTCGAGCCAAAAAACGTCGGGTTACCCGTCGCCCGGCCGTCGATCACGGTGAAATGCAGGCTGACGTGGTGGCCCTCGATGCGATAGCCCCAGACGCCCTTCTCTGAAGGTTCGCCGAAGATGCTGAAGTGGTACTTCTCGGGGTTACGCCGCTCGCCGGAGTCGCCTTCAACCGCCCGCAGCACCTCTTCGAGGCTCATGATCGTGGTGGCCTTTATATAGCCCTGCTGGGACAGGCCGGCGCTGAGCAGCGCCGAGGCCAGGTGCTTCTGCTGCGGCGTCATCTCGCGCAGCGTGAGCCCCATCCGCGGACGTTTGAGCGAGCGCGGGAAATCGTCGCTCGGGATGTAATGGAAGAAGCTCCGCTCCTCGCCCTCAAAGGGCAACTGCGCCTTGGTGCGCTGTTCAGGGGAAAGCGAAAGCAGAAAGCGGTTGGCGGTTTCAGCCATGCGCGGACCCGAATGCCCAGGGTGGGCAGACATCAGGCATGGCAGGAGAGCGAGCACGGGGACCCAGCGTGTCATGAGGCGGATTGTACTACTCTTTCCAGTTTCAGCGCACTAGCCCATAAGAATATGCTGACTTTCGAATATACTAAAAACGTGAGCAACGACATTCGAAGACTGAAGTCGGAGATCCTTCAGGCGCTCGCCCACCCCACCCGCATCGCCATCGTCGAGGAGCTTCGCCGCGGTGAACTGACTGCCGGAGCGCTGGGCGTCAAGCTTGGACTGGACCAGGCCAACGCCAGCCAGCATCTGGCCTTGCTGCGGTCGCGCCAGATTGTGGCCTACCGCAAGGAAGGCAGCCAAGTGATCTATTCACTGAAGGATCCGGCGATGGGCGAGGTATTGGACGTGCTGAAACGAATCTGCAAACGCCGCCTGGAGGAGACCATGGACCTACTCGATGAGATTGGTGAAGGGAGGCATGAGGCCAGATGAGGAGGCTGATCTGGCAGATCCCGGAGTGGAGTTGGCGCCCGAAGCTGGTTGATTGCCTGAAGACCTACCGGCGGCGCGAATTCCGGGCCGATCTGATGGCCGGGCTCACGGTGGGCATGGTGGCGCTGCCGCTGGCGATGGCGTTCGGCATCGCCTCGGGCGTGACGCCACAGGCGGGCATTTACACGGCGATTCTGGGCGGGTTGATCGTGGCGCTGTTCGGCGGATCGAAGATCCAGGTATCGGGGCCGACCGGCGCGTTTGTTGTGATTGTGGCCGGCATTGTCGCCAAGCACGGGCTGTCGGGCCTGCTGATTGTGACAATGATGGCCGGGGTGATCCTGGTGGGTCTGGGCGTGACGGGCTTGGGCACGGCGGTGAAGTACATCCCCCGGCCTATCGTCATCGGTTTCACCAACGGCATCGCACTGCTGATCGCATCGACGCAGTTCAAAGACTTCCTGGGCCTGAAGAACGCTGAGAACCCGAGTGAGTTCTTCGAACGCATGGCCTCGGTGGCCCGCCATGTGGGCTCGACCGACCCGCTGAGTTTCGCCATCGGAGCCGGGTCACTGGCGTTGATTTTCGTCGTCCCCCGCATTGCGCCCAAGATCCCCGGATCGATCGTGGCGCTGGCGGTGGGAACTGCCCTCACGGGAATCTTCTCGCTGCCGATCGAGACCATCGGCAGCAAGTTCGGCGGCATCCCGCAGGGCCTGCCGGTCTTCGACATTCCGGAGTTCAAGCCATCGCTGATCCTGCCGTTGATGCCGGCGGCGCTGACCGTGGCGATCCTGGCGGCGCTCGAAAGCCTATTGTCGGCCGTGGTGGCCGACTCGATGACCGGCGACCGGCACAACTCGAACGCCGAACTTGTCGCCCAGGGCCTGGCTAACCTGGCCACGCCGATCGTCGGCGGCATTCCAGTGACCGGCGCTATCGCCCGCACGGCGACAAATTTCCGCAGCGGCGCGAAGACCCCGGTTTCGGCAATTGTGCATTCGCTGACGCTTCTGATCGTGATCCTGGTGGCGGCGCCGCTGGCGAAGTTCATCCCGCTGGCCACGCTGGCGGCGGTGCTGTTTGTTGTCGCCTACAACATGGGCGAGTGGCGGGAGATCGGGGGGATCCTGCGGCTGAGTTGGGCCGACAAGGGCGTCTGGATGATCACCTTCATCCTGACGCTGATGGCCGACCTGACGGTGGCCGTCGAGGTGGGCATGGCGCTGGCCGCGCTGCTTTACATTCACCGGGTGTCACAGACCACCACGGTTTCCGCGGTCACGCCCGAGTACATCGAAGCCGGCAAGAAGCACACGCTCCAGGACAAACACGTGCCTGCGTATGTCACCATCCTCCGCATCCATGGGCCTTTCCTGTTCGGGACGACGGACAAGCTGGAGGAGTCCACGGCCAACCTGAAGAAGTTCGCGCCGATCGTGATTTTGCGACTGCGGAATATGACCGCCATCGACGCCACCGGCTTGCACGCGCTGGAGCAGCTCTCGGAACGCCTCAAGAAGAGCGGGCGCCGGCTGCTGTTTTGCGGTGCGCGGGCACAACCAGCGGAATTCCTGAAGCAGTCCGATTTCGTCGAGCACATCGGCAAGGAGAACATCCTGCCGCACGTGGAAGCGGCGTTGCGGCGGGCCGCCGAGTTGGCCGAAGGGTTTTCGGGCGTGGGCGAGGAGTTCGCCGAGGATATGCGCAAGCTGCGGATGTAATCCTAAATGGCGAAGAACCAGGTTGGCGAGTAGACCTTGGCGGCCGACAGGGGCTGGACGCCTGGCCGCATCTGGTGCTGCTGCCACTTGATGCCCCATTTTTGCTCAAAGATCTCGCGGTTGGCGTTGAACACAGCGATGGAGTGTTCTGGATCGAGCTGGCGGAACGAGCCGCTGCCGAAGTGGTGGATGAAGCAGTCCTCTGCGGCGACGGTCTTCAGGCCGGCCTGTTTGAGCCGGATGCCGTAATCGTCGTCCTCGAACATACCCACCTCGAAACTTGCGTCGAGTTCCCCAATCTGATCCCAGGTCTGGCGGCGGATGGCGGCACAAAGCAGCGGCGCCATGGGGACATCAAAGGTCTGGCCGTGGCGGGCGCGGGCAAGCGAGGCGGCGAACTCTTCCATTTCGGCGGCGCCGGAGTAGCTCACGTCGATGCGGGTCTGGTTGCCGGAGTGGTTGGTGACCGGGGCCGACATGCCCACCTCGGGGTTTCTCATCAGCGGCGCCAGCAGCCGGTGGACCCAACCGTGGGTGACGACGGTATCCGGGTTCAGAAAAATCAGATACTCGCCCGTGGCCTGTTTGGCGGCGGCGTTGTTGCCGCCGGCGAAGCCGAGATTCCTGTCTAAAAGAACGGCGCGGACCCTGGGATCAGCGGCGGCAAAACCGGAGAGGATATCCGGCGTAGCATCGGAGGAGCAGTTGTCGGCGTAGATCAGCTCCCAGGTCGGCCAAGCCGTGTTCTTGAGGAAATAGCGGTGGAATTCGGGCAGGAACGCCTCGCTGTTGTAGGTGAGCACGATGACGCTGACCAGCGGCGTCTTGCGGCGCATGGCTCTATCCATATCCACCATGCGGTCGTTCCAGGTGTTGGCGTGGGCGAACTCGATGCGGCGGCGCGCGAGCGAGACATCTGACTCATTGAGGGCGGCGTCGACCTGGCGCACGTACTCCTCAGGGGTGCCTGCGAAATAGACAAGGTCCAGAGGCGCGTTCAACTGGGAGAGCCGGCTGGTGACGACAGGCTTGCCCTGGCTGAAGTACTCATACAACTTGACGATGTTGGCGTACTCGAGCAGGGGGCTGAGCCTGAAAGGGATCAGGCACACGTCGAACCGCTTGAGGAACGAAGGCAGGTTGATGTACTTCCGCTCGCCGAGCAGGTGGACGTTGGGCAGCGCCTTGAGAGGTGCGATGCTGGCCTTGTCTTCGACGAGCCCGATGATGATGAAGTTGTAGTTGGGGCGGCTGGCGGCCATGTGGGCGACGGCTTCGAAGTCGAACCATTCGGCGACGGCGCCGAAATAGCCGATCACCGGACCCGTCAGCCCGCCGATCTCGCTGTTGTCAATCGCCTTTTCGAAGAACCTCACGTCGGCGGCGTTGGGGACCAGCACCGGTTCGGCTCCATGGCGCCGGGCGACGCGCCCCAGAGTCTCGGCGCTGACCGTGACCAGGCTGGCCTCGGCAAACAGCGCCTTCTCCTCAGCGCAATTGGCCGCGCTGGGCTTGGGCTCGATGGGCCACTCCTCGAAGTTGTCCATGCAATCGTAGAGCAGGGGGTAGCCGAATCTCTCATTGAGACGGAGAGCCAGTTTCCGCCAGAACGGGAACTGGACCAGGCTCCAACACTCGGCGAGGCCCTCTCGGGCGATCATTTCCTCAAGCCCCGAGGCCATGCTGTCGAGCAGGGCCGGCGTCATCTCGCCCGTGTAGAGGTTGTGGTCCGGCGAATGCAGCCGGACCTCGATGATGTTGCGGCGGAGGGGCGCGAGTTCGTATGCGGCGCCGGAATCGGGCGAGGGCCGCCGTGAGGGCGAGATCCAATAGACTTTGTGTCCGTTTGCGGCGAACCGGGCCAGGATCTGCTGCGGCCGCTGAAAGCGCATGTCGAAGTCGAAGATCGGCATGCAAATGATGGAGTATTTCGCCTCCTCGACCGCAGGCTCCCCAGGACCGTGGCCGAGGGATCCGCCGCCTTGTTTGGCCGGGGCGGCGCCGGCGGCCAGGGCCGTCATGGCCTCGGTCGACATGAAATCCCAAAGGTTGGGGAATTTGAGCTCGTGCTCGGCGAGAGGTTCGCGGAACAGCCTCCGCAATGCGCCCAACGGGTCCTTCGGAGCCTCCCTCACCAGATTGGTGTAGAGCTTCCTGAACAGCAGCATCAGCTTCCAGGCGCGTTGCCCGCGGTAGATTTTCAGCTCACGGTTCAGGAAGTTCTCGTAGTTCTTCAGAGCTTCGAGCAGTTCCGCGGACTCCTGATTCTGGTTCCTGTTTTTGTCCAATGGTCTCCGCCCCGCCATGAAACGGATTGAACTGCACGCATCCGGTCACACTATTGCGCTTGGCAAATTATCCCAAGCGGGCGCACGGCAAGACAAGTCAGCCGATGCCGTACTCTTTCAGGCGGTATTGAAGCGTGCGCAGGCTGATGCCGAGTTCGCGGGCAGCGTGCGTGCGGTTTCCCGCATGCTTGCGCAGGGCCTCTTCGATGGTGTGGCGTTCGATGGACTTCATGCTGAGGGTGCCGGCCGGAGCGGCGGATGAGGCCGGGTTGCGCGCCTCCATCAGGATGAGGTGTTCGGGTTCGACACGCTGGTCAGCCAGGATCGCGGCGCGTTCCATGACGTTTTCGAGTTCGCGGATGTTGCCGGGCCAGGAATAGGCGCGGAGCTTGGTGCGGGCCTCGGGCGAGAGTTCAGCCGCGGGCTTCTCGATCCTGCGGGCGGCGTTTGCGAGGAACAGGACGGCAAGGGCGTCGAGATCGCCGGGACGTTCCCGCAAGGGGGGAATCTCGATGGGGAAGGTGCTCAATCGGTAGTAGAGGTCGTTGCGGAATTTGCCCGAACCGGCCAACGAGGGCAGGTCGCGGTTGGTGGCGGCCACGACCCGAACATCCACCTCGACCGGCTTGCCGCCGCCGACGCGCTCGAAGGTCCGTTCCTGGAGGACTCGCAGAAGCTTGGCCTGCAGGCTCATGTCGAGTTCGCCGATCTCGTCCAAAAAGATCGTGCCCCCGTTGGCGCGTTCGAAGATGCCGGAATGGCGGTCGATGGCGCCGGTGAAAGAGCCCTTTTCATGGCCGAACAGTTCGCTTTCGATGAGCGAGGGCGCCAATGCGGCGCAGTTGACGGCGACGAATGGTCCTGGGGCGCGCTTGCTGTTGGTGTGGATGCAACGGGCCAGCACCTCCTTGCCGGTGCCGCTCTCACCGAGCAGCAAGACAGTGGCGGGGGTGGGGGCGACTTTGCGGGCCAAGCTGAGCGTTTTGAGTGTTTTGGGGTCGCGGGCGATGAGCGTCTCGCAGGCGAAGCCGTCGCTGGAGGACGACTGGCAGTTCAGCGGCGAGGGTTCCAGGGCGAGCGCCCGGCGGATGAGGCGGCGGAGTTCGTCGGGGCTGCGGAGCGGTTTTTCGAGGTAATCGACGGCGCCTCGTTTCATGGCTTCGACGGCCGTGGAGACCGAGCCGAAGCCGGTGATGAGGGCGAAGGCGGTGGAGGGCGAGCGGTCGAGGAACCAGGCCTGGACATCGAGGCCCGTGCCATCGGGCAGTTTCAGGTCGGACACCACGACGCGGTACTGCTTCTGCGCACAGGCCTTGCGAGCCGAGGCGACGTTGTGGGCCGTGTCCACGGCATAGCCCTCGGCGCGCAGGATAGTCTCGATCAGGCTGCGGAATCCCAGATCGTCATCCACGACGAGAATCGGGATGCCGGCGTTTACGTTGTCCATTCCATCTCCATCGCCGTGCCGCCGGAGGCGGCCGGCACAATTCTGAGTTGCGCGCCGAGCGCGGCAGCCATCGCCTTCGAGACGGCCAGGCCGAGCCCGGTGCCCTGGGCCTTTTCCGTGTGGAAGGGTTCAAACGCATGAGCGAGAGCTTCGGGCGAAAAGCCCGGCCCGTCGTCCCACACGCGGATGAGGTTTGGGGCGGCGGTGACCACGACACGGCTGGCGGCGGCCTCAAGGCCATTGCGGACGAGGTTGAGCAGGATCTGTTCGAGCATTGCCGGATCGGTGGTGAAGACTGTGTCGGAGTCGTCGACCACCAGTTCAGCGCTGGACTGGTTGCGGGTATGGATGCCGTGCTCGCGCAGCCGGGCCGCGATATCGCTCCAAGACGTCGCCCGGATGGCGGGTTTGGGCGGGCGCGTGTAGTTGAGCAGGTCGCTGACGAGGTTTTCCAGCCGTTCGGTCTGGCGCAGGGAGCTTTCGAGCATTGGGGCGATGTCGGGACCCGCCTTCTCCATTGCCAGTTGGGTGAAACCCTTGATGGTGCCCAAAGGGTTGCGGATCTCATGGGCGAGGATGGCGCTCATGCGGCCGGCTTCCGCCAGTTGTTCGAGCCTGGCCTGGCGGCGGCGGGCGACCAGGGCCCAAGCGCCGAGGGCGAGAAGGGCGATGGCGGCGGCGAGCGAGACGCCCAGCGTCTGCCGGGCGCGCGAGGTGAGGAAGTCGGCCGCGCTGGTGGCGATGTCGATACGGGCCAGCGCGGTTCCTGAAGGGGAGTTGATGGGGACGATCACGCGCCAGAATTCGCTGCCCTTTTCAAGCGAGTAGAGCTGTTCGCCGCGCAGGAGGCGTTCTTCAACAGGGGTGCCCGGCTTGTCGACGATCGTGTAGGCAGCCACCGCCGGTTCCTGGTCCATCAGCGCCTCGCCCAGGGAGGCCCTGGCGGCGGCCGATGCGGCCAGGTTCTTGAGAAATGCATCCCTGGCGGCGTCGAGGTCCCGCCAGACAAAGGCCGAGTGGAGCAACAGCAACGCCGGAGCCAGAAGCGCTACCACGGCGACGGCGGGCCAAGCCCACCTTCTACCGCCGGGTTCGCTGCGACCTGAGAGCATCTGCGCTATTGAGGATGCAATTCAGCAACCAATTGTGACGCGACGGGGCGGGTGCGGCGCGCGGCATCGCCCGTTTTCGCAATGCGGACCCATGCGCGGCGGCCTAAGCCGGTTTCGTCGCGGTGCGGGCCCAGCGGCGGAGGATGAACACGACGGCGATGAGTCCCAGCACGGCGGCAAGGGCGGGAAAGGTGTAGGCCGTCAACGAGAGATTGCCTTCCGGCTCCATGAGGACGCGCGCGCCATACTTGGCCTTGAAGGCGTCGATGATCTCACGGTCGCTGCGGCCGGCCTGGATCATCCGGGAGAGTTCCAGTCGCTGTTCCATGGAAGTAGGGCTGCGATGGTGGGCGATGCTCTCGTTCCAGCAGCAGGCGGCGACGAACTTGTCCTGAAGTGCGCGCTCACGGCCGCTCGTCTCCTGCCCGCTTGCCCGCGGCAACACAGTCCAGGGAGCGGCGAACACCGCTATCGCGAAGATGATTCCAGCCAGTCTTTTTGTCATTTCTCTGCCCTACCGCGACCCATCCGGCCCTGCCGGCCGTTCACGCCGCCGCTCCACATCGGCCTGCCCTGGTTGTCGCGGAACGCTAGAGGCTTTCCACTGCCCAGAGTGACCTCGATGGCCAACACTCCCTCTTTCATCTTATAGCCCTTGACCGCGATCGTATCCCCGGCCTTGGGAT
Organism: Bryobacteraceae bacterium; assembly: GCA_014860455.1. Taxonomy (GTDB): domain Bacteria; phylum Acidobacteriota; class Terriglobia; order Bryobacterales; family Bryobacteraceae; genus PNKE01. Next base: position 20,712 of record JACZJQ010000264.1, read on the forward strand.
TGAAGTCGTTCTGCAGGAGATAGCGCATCGACCCCAACGTGATGGTGACCGTTTCCTGGCCGCTCTTCATGTCCAGCGACGGCATGCCCTGGCCCGGTGCGGCGCTGACGCGCACGACCGTGCCCTTGAGATCGACCTTTTCGGCGGAGGCGACACCGGCCTGCGCCGGCGGTTGGGCCGGCAACAGGGTTTGCAGCAGTAACGCGAATCCGATTGCGTATCGCATGGGACGTCTCCAGTTTAGTGGATGGCCGGACGCCGGGGCGATGTCGCTCAAGCCCCGGGCCTTCACTACAGGCAGTTCCGATTCCACGGCCAAACCGTTGTTCTTCATCCACTTCCGTGGGCGGCCACGCAGATTCTGCACGCAGTGGACGCAAGGACTGCGCGCTTCAGTTGGGCAGAACCGAAACGCCGATCGCGCTGGCCTTGGCGCCGCCGCGCGAAATGCGCTGGGTGGCGGTGATGAAATCCTCGGGCCGCGCATCGGGGATGTTGGGCACGAACTTCTGGGGGTTGCAGTCGACCAGCGGGAACCAGCTGCTTTGGATCTGGATCATCAGCCGGTGGCCCTTCTTGAAGGTATGCAGAATGTCGGGCATGTCGAAGGCGATCTCGACCCATTGGCCTGCCGGCATGGGTTCGGGCTTTTCCATGCTCTTGCGGAAGCGAGCGCGGAAGGGTTCGCCACGGACCAGTTGCTGGTAGCCGCCCATGCGGCTCTTGTCGGCATCGACGTAATCGGGCGGGTAGACGTCGATCACTTTGACGACGAAGTCGGAATCGGTGCCGGTGGTCGAGACCCAGAGCTTGGGGCTGACCGGGCCGGCTAGGGTGAGGTCCTCGTCAAGCGGTGCGGTCTGGTAGACCATGACGTCGGGCCGCTTGGAGGCGTGGCGCTGGTCGTCGACCATGTATTCGCGTGACATGCCGAGGGTGATGAAGCTGGTGTAAGGAACAGGTTTCGAGGGATCGCTGATGTACTGGTCGAAGCCTTCGGACTGGGGCTTGTAAAAGGTCAACTTGCCGCCGGCGTCGAGGTATATGGATTTGGCTGAGCGTTCCTTGGGTGGCCAGGCGTCGAAGGTCCGCCATCGCCAGGAGCCGGTTTCCACCATTCTGGCGGCCGGAGCTTCCCAGTTGCCGTCGCCTTTGAGGTGGGATTCAAAGAACGGGAATTCGATCTGTTCGCGGTATTCGGGGCCGGTTTTGAGGCCGAACTTCACCTGGCCGAGGCGGTCGCCGTCGCCGCGCGCCCAGCCGCCGTGGCTCCAAGGACCCATGACGAGCGTGACCGGACCCTTGGGCGAGTTGGCTTTGGCTGCGCGGTAGACGCGCAACGGGCCTTGCAGGTCCTCGGCATCCCACCAGCCGCCGGTGACCAGGACGGCGGGCGAGAGGTTGCGGATGTGGGGTTCGAGGTTGCGGGACTTCCAGAACTCGTCGTAGCTGGTGTGGCGGGTCAGGGCGGTCCAGTATGGGTTCTTGAATTTGAAGTGCTTCTCGTCGGCGTTGGAGAGCGGACCGAGGTTCAGATAGAACTCATAACCGTCGAGTGTGCCGTAATCAAAGCGCTCAAAACGTCCTCCAGGCATCGTGGGGCCGGTGTGGGGCGTGAAGAAGGTGTAGAAGCCGAAGTTGGCGGCCAAGTAGAAGGCGCCGTTGTGGAAGGAGTCGTCGCCGCGGAAGAGGTCCACGATGGGCGCCTGCGGCGAGACGGCTTTGAGCGCAGGGTGGGCGTCGATCATGCCGGCGGCGGCGTAGAAGCCAGGGTAGGAGACGCCGGTGAGTCCGGCGCGGCCGTTGTTGCCGGGGACGTTTTTCAGCAGCCACTCGACGGTGTCGTAGGTGTCGGTGCTCTCGTCGACATCCTTGGGGCCGCGTTTGATGGCCTTGTGCGGGGTCATCTCCACCCAGACGCCTTCGCTCTGGAAGCGACCGCGGACGTCCTGGTAGACGAAAATGTAGCCGGAGCGGGCGTATTTCTCCGACGGGCTCAAATTGCCGCGGTAAGCTTCCGGCCCATAGGGACCGGAACCATAGGGCGACCGGACCATCATGAAGGGATAGGCCCGGGAGGTGTCCTTGGGCGTGTAAATGGCTGTAAACAAACGTGTCCCGTCGCGCATCGGGACCATCGCCTCGCGCTTCTGGTAATTTTGCTTGACCCAGTCAATTCCCTGTCCCAAAACGAGGGAAGAGGTGCACAATAGGGCCAGCAGAGTGGTTTTCAACATCTTGAACTTCCTAGTCTAACCGCCTTGGGTCCAGCTGCGGGCATAGAGATCAACTTATGGGGGCGGAAGGGCGGCAAGAGGCATGCTCCTCCAATCCTCTGCCGCCTTAATCCGCCTCCTCCCGCCTGATATGCTCCAATCGGGAAGCCCCCCTCATGAAGACCATCATCGAACCGTTCCGCATCAAGAGCGTCGAGCCGATCCGCCAGACCAACGCCGCCGAGAGGGCTGCGATTCTCGAACGCGCGGGCTACAACCTGTTCCTGATCCCGTCAGATGACATTCTGATCGACCTGTTGACAGACTCCGGCACCTCGGCGATGTCCACCTCGCAATGGGCGGCGATCATGCGGGGCGATGAATCCTATGCCGGCAGCCCGTCGTTTTACAGGCTGCAGTCGGCGGTCCAGAACCTGACCGGTTTCAGGCATGTGATCCCGACCCATCAGGGCCGGGCCGCCGAGCGTATCCTGTTCAGCGTGTTGTGCCGCAAGGGGCATGTCGTGCCATCGAACACGCACTTCGACACCACTCGCGCCAACATCGAATTCACCGGCGCCGAGGCCGTGGATCTGCTGCCGGCCGAAGCGTTGGATACGCAAGCCCTGCTGCCGTTCAAGGGCGACATGGACACCGTGGCGCTGGCCCGCCTGATCGACACCCATGGAACCGGCCGGATTCCGCTTATCATGCTGACCGTCACCAACAACTCGGGCGGCGGGCAGCCGGTTTCGATGGCCAATATCGAAGCCGTCAGCGCGATCGCCCGCGAGGCCGGAATTCCGTTTTATCTCGACGCCTGCCGGTTTGCCGAAAACGCCTGGTTCATTCGGGAACGCGAGCCGGGCTACGCGACGTGGACGCCGCGGGAGATCGCCTGCAAAATGTTCTCTCTCGCCGACGGGTGCACGTTTTCGGCCAAGAAAGACGCCTTCGCCAACATCGGCGGGCTGCTTTGCACCAACGACTCGAAGCTCGCCGTGCAGGAGAAGAACCTGCTGATTCTGACCGAGGGCTTCCCGACCTATGGCGGGCTGGCCGGCCGGGACCTGGAAGCCATCGCTGTGGGCTTGGACGAAGTCCTGCACCCGGATTACCTGCACTACCGCATCGCCTCGACATCGTATCTGGGCCGCAATATCGCCGATCACGGCGTGCCGATCGTAGAGCCGCCGGGCGGGCACGCCATCTATATCGATGCCGGGCGGATGTTGCCGCACATCCCGCCTACCCTGTTTCCGGCGCAGTCGCTGGCCGTGGAGTTGTACCGTCATGCGGGGATTCGTTCGGTCGAGATCGGCTCGGTGATGTTTGGCGAACATGCTCGAAACGAACTGCTGCGGCTGGCCATTCCGCGGCGCGTGTATACGCAGTCGCATATCGATTATGTCGTCGAGGCGATTCTGGAAGTGAACGAGCGCAAGGCTTCGCTGGGTGGCTATGAGATTGCCGGGCAGCCGGAGTTTTTGAGGCACTTCTCGTGCCGGTTCAGGCCACTGGCGTAGGGCAGCCGGCCGGGGAGCAGGTCAGGCTTTGCCGGGCCAGACCGCTCGGGCCACGCGCATGACGTTGCCGCCGAGAATCTTGCGGATCGAATCGTCGGGGATGCCGCGCTGCACCATGCCGACGGTGATCATCGGCCAGTTGGTCCAGGAGAGGCTGGGG
>JACZJQ010000265.1 GCA_014860455.1 Bryobacteraceae bacterium
TCCTGAGGGCATTTGTGGTAGCGTTGGTGCGTGGCGCGAAGGGTCAACCGCGCCGTGATCCAGACGGCAAGTCACAATCGTTGAAAAAGGAGCAGGCATGGGAGACAAAGGCGGGAAGAAAGACAAGGAAAAGAACAAGCAGCAGCAGGTGTCGAAACAGAAACAAGATGCGCAGAAGAAGCAGGACAAAGCCCCGGCCAAGAGGCCCGTCTAGCAGGGACCGCGTAGAGCCGCTGCCGGATCGACTGCTTTCGATTGATGGTTTCGGGATTGCCCTGGGGATCGCTCTAGCGGACGGGTGCCGTCGAACAGAGTGACTGGTGACCCAGCGTGGCGCTGTGTCGTGGCCGGCGCTTGCCTTCTGGTGTGCCGGCGGCAAGGGAAGTGCTCAGTCGGGTCGGAGTGTTTCGTGCGCGCTGGTTGGGGGAGGGCGAAGAGGTCTCGGCACGAGGGTCGAGACGGAAGGCATGAGTTCCCGCGCCACGAGGCGGGGGCGGCCTCAGATCGCCGGGAGGAGGATGGGCGGCGGGCGAGGGCAAAGGCGATGAAGCAAGCACGGCCGCTCAATGGCTGGCACATCCACGAGTAGGGCGGGATACGGACCAGGTGAGTTGTCCCCGAGTGGCGTGATCCGGCACAGACCTGGGTCGTCGCGGCGTTTCAGTTGCTGGGTGGCCTACCGTTCGCGCGGAGCCAAGGCGCGCTCAACCGCATGTCGCCGACGGTTCCGGCGCGAGGTTAGCCGGCCCGTCATGCGCGCGCAAGACTAGCCTTGGAAATGCTGTTTAGCTGAAGCCACTTCGCGGGCATCTGTTCGCCCAGCACGATATCTGCGAGCCCGACCTGATAGGCGGCCCGCAAATCAGCAAGGATCAAGGCCTTCACGCTCGGATCTGAAGGCTTGTCTTGTTTGAACCCCTCATCGAGCATGATCCGGCAGATCGCGCGGTTCAGTTCGTAGTACTGGTATCCGAAGTCCTGCGCTGGTCCACGAAGTCTAATGGCTGTGGTGAGAGCCTCCTCAGCCGCTTTCCAATCCGGATTGACTTGATCCTTCAATGCAAAGCCGAGTTGACCGTAATAGCGATGTGCAATAGGAGAGTCACCGCCGGCCTTGATCAGGGCTCGAAAGATCGGGATGCTCCGCTCCATGGCGGTTTTTGAGGAGGAACTCTGCCAGTTCCTGGACCGATTCTCACGGGCGCGCTCGAAGATGAAGTGCTTGGCGTTCGAGGTCGCCTGGGCAATGGCCGCAGTGAGCTTGTCTTCGGGCACAGGGGTCTGGTCAGGGGCGGAAGTGAGTTGCTGATCCACGAGACTCAACGCATCGGCGTCAGTATCGGCCTGCCGGCCCAGTTCCTCCATGACTTCACCTCGAACCGCGTCGAGGTCCGCAGCCCGAAAGGCGCCGGGCAGGTAGATGCGCGTCCACAGGAAACCGAACAGGAAGCCAGCAACCGCGAGCATTGCGACGAGTGACGATACGAAAGCCTCGTCAATCGGTTGTCCACCGAACGCGCGGCCGAGCCCATGACTAAGGGAATCGAAATGGGCGCGTAATGCGCCAATCTGCGTGAGGCCGACACCGACGAGGATCTTCGTCAGCCAGTCCGAAATCTGTTCGAGACTGGTGTTCGGCCGATAGGCCGGTTTGTCGATAGCAGCGGAGCCTTCTCTGCGCTGACTGTCGCCGCCTTGGTCGCCCTGGAACGTGCGTGGAATCCCAAAGAGAAAACCGAGGAGGCCGCCGATCATGGTGGCCGCACCTCCGGTAAGCGCCGCCACCGCCAAACGACCAAGTATTTCACCCGCCGAGGCGGCTCTGAACGAGTAAAGCATCGCAAGAGCGAAACCCGTGCAGATAAGAAGCGCGAGAAACAACAGAGCTGTGTCGCGCCGCTTGGACGTGACGCCGCCGTCTCCGTTCCGTTGTGTCACCATAGTGCCTCACTGAGCCGTACAGCTTGGCTAACACATGTTTAGGATGACCTGCAAAAAACCGATTCTGGTAGGCCCAATTCCTCCGTCACCGCCTTCATGAGCCAAGTCTATACCACACCGAAGGAACTGGAAGCCGCCAATCAGGGGGAAATAATGGAGAGACACGACGGCGGCTAGGACGGTGCCTCTTACCTGCGGGGGCGATGCGGGAGCCGGTGTTGACGCCTGGGGCGGTCGTGGAGACCGTCAGGGCAGATAGTTGCTGGAGTGACCGGGTTCGAGAGGATCAGAGCAGAGCCAGGAATTCGGAGATGGAGAGACCGGCGTCGCGAAGGGAAGGCGCGCAGGAGAGGCTCCTTCAGCGTGCGGCCGGAGTGCATTGGGACAACCGTCCTCGCTCTGGTGACCGGGTGGATCAGCATTAGATGGCTGCCCGATTGACGGTCCTCGACGAAACCGGCGCGTTTGAGTGCGCGCACCACTTTGCGGGCCGTCAGCGAGGGCAGAACTCCCATGCCTAGGCCGGGATGCTCACGCGGCCCTGGAAGGAGTGGCCTTCCACGGGCACCGGTTCGCCGTGGGCTTTGAGACTGTCGAGGTAGAGGGCGATCGCTTCCTTGACGTTGCGCTCGGCTTCTTCGATGGTTTCGCCCTGAGTGTGGCAGCCTGGGAGTGCGGGAACGAAAGCGACGAAGCCGCCTTCGGGGGCCTGCTCGTAGAAGACGGAGTAAGAAAGGGATACGGCTGGCTTTCGCTTCATCTCCTCCATTGTAGAGATTGAGCGCTTGCAAGCAAGCACCGACATCCCTGCGGAGCGGAGCAGGAGCTTCCGGCTCAACCGGGAATCGGGGTTCGGGAACCCGCTCGCTGCGCTCGCGGCCTCCGCGAGTTGGGGGTGTATTCGCGGCTGAATTGGAGGCCGTGACCCAGGCTCGGCTGGCGCTAGCTGTGGCGGATGACGAGGACGTCGCCGTCTTTGACGATGTACTCTTTGCCTTCTAGTTTGAGTTGGGCTTTCTCTCTCAGGCCGGGGTAGCCGTTGTTGGCGACGAGGTCTTTCCAGTTGCAGACTTCGGCTCGGATGAATTTCTTTTCGAAGTCGGAGTGGATGGCGCCGGCGGCTTTGACGGCCGTGGAATTGATCGGGATGGTCCAGGCGCGGACTTCGGTTTCCCCGGCCGTGAGGAAGCTCATCAGGCCCAGAAGTCGGTAGACGGCCTGGACCATGCGGTTCATGCCGGATTCCTTCAGACCGTAGCTGGTGAGATATTCGGCGGCTTCGGCGGCGGGCAGTTCGACCAGTTCGGCTTCGATGTTGCCGCAGATGGCCGAGACCTCGGCGTTGGGGCGTCCGGGCAGGAGTTTCGCGCGGTACTCCTCTTCGATTTCGTGGAGGCGCGAGGCGTCACCTTCGCCGAGGTTCAGGACATATAGGATGGGCTTCTGCGAAAGGAACTGGAAGCCGCGGAGGCGCTTTTCGTCCTCGTCGTCAAGCTCAAGGGTGCGCAGGGGCTGGTTGTCTTCCAGACGGGCCTTGGCTTCGACGAGGAGTTCGTATTCGCGGTCGAGGCCGGGATCCTTGATCTTCTTGCGGTCTTTGTCGAGGCGCTCGATGCGCTTTTCCACGACGACGAGGTCGCTGAGGATGAGTTCGGTATCGACGTCGGCGATGTCGCGCTCGGGGTTGACGTCGCCTTTTTCGTGGGGGACGGACTGGTCGTCGAAGATGCGGACGACGTGGGCAATGGAGTCTGCCACACGGAGCGAGGCGAGGTAGGAGGGCTCGCGGAGGGTTTCCTTGGAGATGGACGGGAAGTCGACGAACTCGATGGCGGCGTGGGTGACTTTGGGCGGGGCGTAGATCTCGGCCAGGGCCTCGACGCGCGAGTCGGGGACGCGGGCGACGCCGATGCGGATCTCCATTGCACCGACGCGGCCGGCTTCATGGACGCCCGTGAGAATCGTAAACAGACTGGTCTTGCCGACCATGGGCAGGCCGATGATGGCTGTCTTCATGACACCTCTTCTTTAAGTTAGAGCGGAACCTCGATGCGGTTCAGGATTTCTTCGATGACGCGTTCGGCGGCTTCGGAGGAGCGGGCGGCGAGTCCGGAACGCTGGTGCATCACCACGCGGTGGGCAAAGATGGGCACGGCGAGGCGTTTGATGTCGTCGGGGATGACGTAATCGCGTTCCTCGACCATGGCCAGGGCCTGGGATGCGCGGTAGAGCGATTGGGCGGCGCGGGGGCTGACGCCGAGGGCGAGCTGGTCGTGGCTGCGGGTTTCATCAACGATCGAGAGCATGTAGGTGACCAGAGCGTCGTCGACGCGGATCTCCTCGACTGCGGACTGGAGTTGGAGCAGTTCCTCGCGGGTGAGGACGGGCTGCATCTGGGACGCGCGTTCGAGGGCGTGGTTACGGATAATGTCGCGTTCAGAGGCGGCGTCGGGGTAGCCGACCTTGAGGCGCATGAGGAAGCGGTCGAGCTGGGATTCGGGCAGGGGGTATGTTCCGTGGTGCTCGACGGGGTTCTGGGTGGCGATGACGAGGAAGGGCTGAGCGAGCAGGAGGGTTTTTGCGTCGACGGTGATCTGGCGCTCGTTCATGGCTTCGAGCAGCGCGGATTGGGTCTTGGGCGTGGCGCGGTTGATTTCGTCGGCCAGCAGGAAGTTGGTGAAGATGGGGCCGGGCTTGAACTCGAATTCGCCGGATTTAGTGTTGTAGACGGTGACGCCGAGGATGTCGCCGGGCAGCATGTCGGAGGTGCACTGGAGGCGGTGAAAGCCGCAATCGACAGAGCGGGCCAGGGCTTGGGCCAGAGTGGTTTTGCCGACGCCGGGGACGTCTTCGATAAGCAGGTGGCCGCGGGCGAGCAGGCAGACGGTGGACATGCGCACCACTTCGGGCTTGCCGCGGAGGACGGCGCCGATGGCGGTTTCAAGCTGGGCCAGTTTGGTGTCGCGAGATGCTGCGGCCTGCGGTTGAGGCATTCCTATTCATGATACCGATGACGAGGGGTGGTGGGCGCGGTAATTCTGGTCAGCGGGCAGGCGCTGAGAGGGGGATGCGGAGGAGTTGGCCTTTGCCGCGGCGGTCCCAAATGAGGGCGTGGCTGGATTCGACGGCCAGCAGTTGGGCGCCGCGTGGGAGTTTCAGGGACGAGGCGGTGAGCCAGCGGCGGTCCTGCGGCGAGAGGGCGAACAGGGCGTAGGGGGTGGTGAAGGATTCGTCGCCGCGCTGGCGCAGGGGGAGCAGAGCGAGAGGGGCGCCGTTCCAGATGGCCATGCTGATGCGGGAGCGCGAGGCGGAGTTGACGTTAACGGGGAAGGCGGAGAGTTCGTTCGTGGCGGGAGTGAAGCGGAAGAGTTGGGCGGCGCCGGGATGCCAGATCCAGAGCGCATCGCGGGCGGCGAGCAGTTGGGCGTCGCCGAGGGCGGCGGATCTCCAGGGCGGGGCGGCGGATGGGGGGAATTTGTCGCGGTTGAGGACGGGATGGATGTCGCCGCCGGGAGTGATGCGCCAGAGGACGGAGTAGGGCTCGCCGGCGACCATTTTGCGGAAGTCGGGGCCGAGGCAATAGAGGTCTTCCCCGCCCCAGGAAAGGTGTTCGCAGAAGATGTCGCCGGTGGCGATGACGCTGGGCGCGGCGGGGGCGGCGGTGTTGAAGAGAAGGATGACGTTGGTCAACAGGCCGGCGCCCATGGAGGCGGAGGCGCTGACGGCGAGCGTGGCGCGGGCGTTGAGCGAGAAGTCGCGGATGGTGATGCGGCGGAACTGGGGAGCAAGGCGGGCGGCTTCGATGTGAGTGCGATCGATCCAGATGCTCTCGTCGCGGGGGTCGAGGCGGATGAGGTGGCCGTGTTCGTATTTGAGCGA
>JACZJQ010000266.1 GCA_014860455.1 Bryobacteraceae bacterium
CGGCGCAACCGGGCGGGGGCGGGCGAGTGGAATTGGAGGATATCGGCGAGTACGAGGGCGAAGCGGCATGGAAGATCACCACGCCGTCGGCGACCTACTACTACCACCATCGGTCCGGCGGGTTTGCGAGCATGGTGGATCGCGACGGAAACGATTGGATCAGCTATCACCCCGGCGGCAAGGAACGCGGCGAATACCGCGGTATTCCCAACATTGCGCCGCCGCAGTTTCATCCGGGCAGGCCGGAGGGCAAGAGGCCAGGCCGGATCGTGTCGAGGTCAGAGAACCACGTGAGCCTTCTGGCGGAGACCGAAGACGGGCGGTGGGCCACGCAGTGGGATATCTATACCGATCACGCGCGGATGACGCTGCTGAGGAAGGGGGAGGAGCCGTATTGGATTCTGTATGAGGGTACGCCGGGAGGGCGGTTCGAAACGTCGGATTACTGGGTGAATTCGAGAGGCGAGCGTTTCGAGAGCGCGCCGTATGTGCAGAAGAACATGTGGCACGGGGACCTGCCAGCGCCGGAGTGGGTGTACTTCGGCGATGCGCGGATGAAGCGGGTGCTGCTGCTCAAGCGTGAGCCGCATTCGCCGGCGATGGATGAGTACTGGCACTTCGGCGACGGCGGGATGACGGTGTTTGGATTTGGGCGCGGGCCGCGGGAGAGCGGCTGGCAGCGACTGACCGACGCGCCTTGCGAGTTGACGATCGCTTTTGTCGAAAGCGACCTGCACGCGGATGTGGCGAGGGCGGTGAGGGCATTCGGGCGGAGGACTCAGCGGCCGCGCGACTGAAGGGTCGACGTGACGACGCGGAGGAGGTCTTCTTCGGCGCGGTCGGTGAAGGGCGAGGTGCGGGGTTCGTAGCCGCCTTCGGCGAAGGCCTTCTTCGTGGCGAGGTAGCCGAACCAGCCGTTGGCGTAGCCGAAGTAGAAGGTGTGGCCGTAGGGCGAGCGGGCGCGGATGTCCATGGAGATCTCGCAGAAGAGTTCGACGGGTGCGGCCCAGAGGGCGAGATCGTCGTTGAGGATCAGGAAGCGGACGGGCATGCGGATTATGCCGGTTTCGCCGGGGGCGGCGACGAGGTAGTCGCCGATTTCTGGGGTCCAGCCGAAGCCCTCGCGGCGAGGCGTTTCGACGAACTTCTGGCTGGGCTGGAGGCGGATGGGCGCGGCGGAGGGCCGGATGCGGGCGTTGGCGGCGAGGATCTTGTCGCCAAGCAGGACGTTGAACTCGGTGATGTGGGCGGCGCGGAAGTCGGGCTGGACGGTGTAGATGGGGGCGATGTCGCCGGCGGCGCCGTTGATAAAGAGCATGGGTGCGCCGAGTTTCTCTTCGACATAGGCGCTGACGATGCCGGCGGCGTCGCCGCTGATGAGCTTGTTCTGGGGGCCGAGGGCGGTGGCGTGCATGGAGTAATTCGAGATCAGGGCGATGGGAGCGCCGGCGGGGGTTTCGAGGCGGATGAGGCCGATCTGGCGGTCGACGGGGCCGTCGGGGTTGAGTCCGAGGGAGATGCGGCCCTGGGGGTCGCGGGCGCGGCGGTTTATGTTGGCGGAGGAGTGTCCGATGCCGTAGGCGAGACGGGCGGGGGCGAGTTTTGAACGCGCCTCCTTGATGGCGTCGATGAGTTTGCGGAGGACGAAGGCGGTGTATTCGGTGTCGGGGGGGTGGCCGTAGCGTTCGGGCATCATGAGCTTGGCCATGCCGTGGGGGCCGACTT
>JACZJQ010000267.1 GCA_014860455.1 Bryobacteraceae bacterium
TACATCGGCTCGTACGTTTGCTCCACGCTTCTTTCAGACCCCGCCTCACGACGACGCCCTTGCGCTTCGCTATCACTTCGCCTCCATCAGGCTGTGAAGGGGACTTTCACCCCCAAGCTGTCGAACATGCTCGGCACACACGCGAAAAGGGCGCCCCCTCGGGGACGCCCTTTTCATTTCTCTGATCTTGAAGCCTGGAACTAGTCCATATCCCTGGACCGTTTCTTCCTGTTGCGCTTGCGCGCCAGCGCCTGTTTCAGACGCTTCTTCTCGCCGGGCTTGAGGTAGTGGGCATGCTTCTTGATCTCTTTGATGATGTCTTCCTGCTGCACTTTGCGCTTGAACCGCCGCAACGCGCTCTCCAGAGTTTCACCATCCTGGATAATCACTTCAGCCATTTGCTACACTCACCTCCTTCCGGCGGAAATCCCGCTTCTTCCATATTAGCGTGCCGCAGCCCGACCCGCACTGCCGCGCTTGTCCACCCGTTTGCCGCGAGTGGCGAACATCTGGTCAAGCGTCTCCTGCGGCACCGTCAGCGTGAACTTCGTCGACGACCCGGCCACCGAGACCTGCATGCTGTCGGCTACCGCCACCACGGCGCCGGCCCCCGGCTTGTCGGCGTTCAGCCGGAGCATGCCGGCCAGGAACCGCATGACATCGGCCAGCGCCGTGGCGTCCTGCGGCGAGCGCGTCACGATGTCGCCCGAAATGTCCACGTTTTCGGTGAACCGCACGCCCGCGGCAGATTCGCGGATAGCCTCAATCGTCAGCCCGCCCGGCAGGATCTCGTTCTGTCCCGGCTTGCCCACGCCCATCTCGCTCAGGCTGGCAGTGGAAACAAACCAGGCGTCCATCACGCTCCACTCGGCGATCTTGGCGGCAAGCCCGGCAGGCAGCTTCGCCGCCCCCGCCATCCTGGCGTCGATCGCCGCCTTCACCATCGCATCGCCGCCAAACACCGCCAGCGTGGGATCCAGCATCGCAAAGCTGCCCTCGCTGGGCTTCTCAGTCTGCTTCGGCGTCCACACCTGGATCCCTTTATAAATGCTCGACTGGGCCCCTTGCGCCTCGGCCAGCCGTGTGATCTTCGACATGTCGAAACTCCCCCGCACCGCTACCAGCGTGTTGCCTGGTCCGGGCTTGCCCGACGTCGCCATCACCACCGACCGCAAATCGCGCCGCGGGTCAAAACCGGTCTGTTCCACCATCTTCTGGAACCCGGCGTCTTCCTGCTTGATCTCGTTCAGGATCTTCTGCCCGAAGGCAGATTCCCTTGCCCGTTCGATGTCCAGCCCCGACACCATCTGCGCCCCGGCCGGCACCAGGCTCAGCAGCGCCTGATCGGCGCCGTAAGAAATCGCCGCGAAAACCGCGAGCCCCACTGCGTAACGGATGAGTTTCATTGCTTCTCTCCTCTGCATGCTTAACGCGGCCCGCCGCGCCAGTGTTCCCGCGCTTGTTGTTACAAATTTCAATCCAGCGGCAACTGCACAGTGATCTCGATCCCGAACCCTTCCAGGCCCACCACTTTCCGCGGATGGTTGGTCAGCAGCCGGATCCGCTTCAGCCCCAGCGCCGACAGGATCTGGGCCCCAATGCCGGACTCGTGCTGCAACTGACGCTGCCCTGCCGGCGAGGCGTAGTGATAGTGTTCCCGCGAATGCGTCACCAGCCGCGGCAAACTGCAAGGCTCGTCGCTGGTAACCTGCCTGATGCCCGGACCCGTCTGATGAAGGTAGACGATTACGCCAGCGCCCTCGGCGGCCACTTTCTCCATCGCCCGCCGCAGCACCCGCCGGCAATCGCATTCCGTCGATCCGAAGACGTCGCCATAGGTGCATCGCGTGTGCATTCTCACCAACACATCGCCGGCTTTCGAGATGTCGCCATGGATCAGGGCGAGGTGGCTCTCCTGGACTCCTTCGGCCACGGAACTGTCGAACGAGACGGTCCTGAACTCGCCGACTTCGTTCACCAACAAGCCCTCGGCCGCCCGGCGCACGATGCGTTCGTGCTCCATCCGGTACCGGATCAGATCGGCCACCGAGATCAGCTTCAACCCGTGCCGCCGGCAGAACTCAACCAGATCCGGAAGCCGGGCCATCGACCCGTTGTCGTTCATCACCTCGCAGATCACCCCGCCCGGCCGCATCCCGGCAAGCCGCGCCAGATCCACCGCCGCCTCGGTCTGCCCCGCTCTCACCAGCACGCCCCCCTCACGCGCCCGCAACGGGAACATATGGCCCGGCCGGGCCAAATCCTGCGGCCGGGAATCCTCCTGCATGACAACCTGGATGGTATGCGCGCGGTCGGCCGCCGAAATGCCGGTGGTAACCCCGGTGGCGGCATCAATCGCCTCACAGAAAGCCGTGCCGAATCGCGAAGTATTCACCTGGCTCATCAAAGGCAACTGCAGCCTCTCGCAAATCTCCGGCGCCAGCGCCAGGCAAACCAGCCCGCGCCCGTGCACGGCCATGAAGTTGATCACCTCGGGCGTGGTCATCTCGGCGGCGATGGTCAGGTCGCCTTCGTTCTCGCGGTCCTCGTCATCGACGACAACCAGCATTTTTCCCGCCCGGAAGTCTTCAAGGGCTTCCGGGATTGAAGCAAATGGCATAATCGGATACGATCTCCAGTCTTTATTATGAAACCCAAGCCGCCATCGCGCATTCATGTAGCCGCTCTGGTTGTGCTGTTCGTCCTTGTCGGCGCCTACCAGTTGCGAAACAGCATTGACCTGTATTCCTATCTGACCGACGCTGAAGCCTATGCCCGCTATCCCGTCATGGTCAGCAACCGCGATCTGCATATCTTCGGCGGCCGCGGCGACGCCTTCGAGGCCACCGGCCTTCAGCGGGGCGATCTGCTGGCCGAGATCGAGGGCAGACCCGTGCGCGGTCTCGCCGACCTCCACCAGCCCCTGAACGGCAAGCGTTCCGGCGACAGCATCAGGGTTGCCGTGCTTCGCAACGGACAGCGGATCGAAGCCGTCCTCTCGCTTGAGGACGCCTCCACCGGGCTCGGTGGGCGCCGCGCCGGCTCGGCGATGCGGACTCTATCGAGCAAGGGCGCCGGCCCGCGCGGACCCGCGCCCACGAAAGCCGCCGTCAAAAGCGACCAACCCGCCCGCCGTCCTTCCATGCTCAGCCCGCGTGAGACGACTCTGCTGGTGTTCACCGGGTTCGTCACCATTTGGTTCTGCTTCATCCTGGGCTTCTTTGTCGCCTTCCGCCGCCCCTCCGACATCCTGGCCTGGGAGATGCTTGGTCTGCTGCTCGGCTTCGGACAAATGGCTGCCGGAGAAGCCGGCTCGCTCTATAGTTGGAGCCTCGTCTGGAGCATCCCCGCCGCCGCCTACGTCAGCTTCTTCTCCAACGCCTGGCCCGCCTTCATGCTGTGGTTCGGGCTCGACTTCCCTGACCCCTCATCGCCCAAACGCTTCCTCCCCTGGCTCCGCTGGCCCGTCACCGCCCTCATCCTCGCCCTTGCCCTCACCCGCGCCATCGGCGGCGCCGGCGCCCTGGTCGATGTCCCCGCCTTCTCCACCCTCAACGCCTGGGCCGAGACCGTGTCCGGCTACTTCGTTTGGATCGCCTCGGCCGCCATCGGCCTGTTTTTCGCCAACCTCGGCTACAAGCGCGGAACCATGACCGACCCCGACGGCCGCCGCCGCCTGCGCATGCTCCACGCCGGCAGCGCCGTCAGCCTTGTCCCCATGTTCGGGCTCATCATCGCCACCCGCGTCTTCGGCGGTGGCAACTTCGTCCAGTGGACTCCCTGGACCTGGATCCCGCCCCTGCTCCTGCTCTCGCTGTTCCCCGTCACCCTGGCCTACGTCATCGTCGTCGAACGCGCCTTGGACGTCGGCTTCGTCATCCGCCAGGGGCTCCAATACGCCCTCGCCACCCGCGCCGTCTTCGTCGCCCAGGTGATCCTGACGGCGATTGTGATCTTCGCCGCGCTCAATGCGGCTTCGGAAGAGGACCTCCGCCGCCCGATGCGCATGCAGTTGTTCGCCCTCGCCATAGTGGGCGTCTTGCTTCTCAGAAAGGCGGCCGAAAAGGCCCGCGTCTGGATCGATCGCAAATTCTTCCGCGAACGCGTCGAGGCCGAACGCGTCCTCAGCGACCTCGGTCAACAAGTCCGCCGCATCATGGATACCCCCACCCTCATCGAAACCGTCGCCAGCAGAATCTCGGCCGCGCTCCACGTCCCCCGCGTCGAACTTTCACTTTCCCCCATGGGCGTCACCGCCTCCGGCGTCGAAATCGAAATCCCCCTTGAAGCCGGCGGCCGCAACCTCGGCTGGCTCCGCCTCGGCCCCAAGAGGAGCGAGGAACCCTACTCAGGCTCGGACCGCAAACTCCTGGAAACCGTCGCCTCCCAAACCGCCCTCGCGCTGGAAAACCACCGCCTCGCCGGCGAGGTCGCCCGCGAAGCCGCTGCCCGCGAATTCTTCAACCGCGAGCTCGAAATCGCCCGCGAAGTGCAGGAACGCCTTCTTCCCCACCGGAAACCTGCCGTCGACGGAATCGAGTACGAAGGCCGCTGCCGCCCTGCCCAAAGCGTCGGTGGGGATTACTTCGAATACTTCATGCTCGGCGACCATTCGCTTTGCCTCGCCGTCGGCGACGTCTCCGGCAAAGGCATCCCCGCCTCGCTCGTCATGGCCAGCCTCCAGTCCTCGCTCCGCGGACTCATCTTCGGCGGCATCCAACACCTCGCCGAACTCTTCGAAAAACTGAACGAACTCATCGACGAAGCCACCGCCAGAAACCGCTTCGCCACCCTCTGGTTCTGCCGGATCGAGAACGACTCCGGCCTGTTCACCTACACCAGCGCCGGCCACAACCCGGCCCTGCTGGTCCGCTCCGACGGCAGCTCCGAATGGCTCGACGTCCGCGGCATTGCCCTCGGCCTCGTCCGCCAGGCAGACTATCCCGTCGGCGCCGGCCGCCTGCTGCCCGGCGACATCCTCGTCATCTATAGCGACGGCATCACCGAAGCCTTCAACCCCAGCGGCGATGAATACGGGGAGCAAAGGATGCTGGATCTGATCCAGCGGAACCGCTCAGCCTCGGCCCAGGACATCCTCAATACCCTGTTCGAGGACGTCACCGCCTTCGCCGGCTCCGCACCCCAGCACGACGACATGACCGCCATCGTCGTCAAACGCGTCTGAGCATCGGCACGTCCCGGCGGAATTGTTGCGGCCAGCGCCCCGAATTCGCTACCATCAGATTGTCCGAGGCAAAGGTTCGGGGCGTGGCTCAGCCTGGTTAGAGCGCCTGGTTCGGGACCAGGAGGTCGGTGGTTCAAATCCACTCGCCCCGACCATCTACTGCAAATCCCGCCTTCCCCCCTGTCCGGCCCTCTTCCGCATCCAGCTAAACAACCACCGCCTAAAGGCGGTGGGGTTGCTTGGCGACTGAAAGTCGCGGGTTGCGGCTAAAGCCGCCTGAAGACTGCCCCGGCTGAAGCCGGCTCAAGGCTCGGTGGGCGCCGTAATCTTGAATCCCTGATCATCC
>JACZJQ010000268.1 GCA_014860455.1 Bryobacteraceae bacterium
ACCCACCCCAGTTTCCAGCCCCCGTTTCGTGGCCCTAATCTCGCCATATTCGGCTGTCCTAAGTCAGATCCTCGAATGCGCGATGTCCGGCAGTTCCTCGGCCGCCCTCACCTGGTGCGGCTGAAGGTAGTTCTCAAGCAGGAACGGTCTGAGCACCGCCATCGCGTCCTCGGGCGTGTCGGCGAATTCAAACAGGTCCAGGTCTTCGGCCCCGATCATGCCGTGCTTCACCAGCGCGTCGAAATTGAGGATCTCGTGCCAGAAGTCGCGGCCGTAGAGCACGATCTTAATCTTCTTTTCGAGCTTCTGGGTCTGGGCCAGCGTCAGAATCTCGGACAACTCGTCGAGCGTCCCGAAGCCGCCTGGAAAGACCACCAGCGCCTTGGCCAGGTAAGCGAACCAGAACTTGCGCATGAAGAAGTAGTGGAACTCGAAGTTCAGGTCGGGCGTGATGTGGGGATTGGGGAACTGCTCGAAAGGCAGCGCGATGTTGAAGCCGATCGAAAGCCCGCCGGCGTCCTCGGCGCCGCGGTTGGCGGCCTCCATGATGCCGGGTCCTCCGCCGGTGCAGACGACAAAGCGCCGGGTTGGCGGTTCCAGCGAGTCACTCCACGCGGTCACCTGCCGCGCCAGTTCCCGCGCTGCACCGTAATATTTCGCCAGCGGCCCGGTTTCCCGGATGCGGGCCGATCCGAAAAACACAACGGTATCGCGGATCTTGTGGTGCCCAAGCCTGTCCAGCGGCTCGGAATATTCCGACAGGATGCGCAGGCTGCGGGCGGACCAGCCCTTCAGGAACTCTTCGTTCCGGTAAGCCAACGGAGCGCGCTCGAGTCGCCGTTCGCCGATCATTGCTCCTCCTTCGTCGCTCCAGCTTCCAATGCCGCGAGGCGTTTCTCCAATTGTCTCATCGCCTTCACCATCTCAGGCAACCTCGGGAATGCAGCCACCGACCGCCGCCATGTCGCCGCGTCGAACGCCGGCGACCCCGACATCACGGCGCCGGCTTCGACATCGCCGCCGATGCCGCTCTGAGCGTAGATCACCGCCTTGTCGTTGATGGTCAAGTGCCCGCTCACTCCGACTTGTCCCGCAAGCAGCACGTCCTTCTTCAGAATCGTGCTTCCCGCAAGCCCGGTCTGCGAGCAGATGAGCGCCCGTTCGCCCACATCGCAGGCGTGGCCGATCTGGACCATGCTGTCGATTTTGGCGCCTTCGCGGACACGTGTCTCGCCCACCGTGGCGCGGTCCACGTTGCTCATGCTCTGGACCTCGACATCGTCCCCAATCACCACCGGGCCCGATTGAGCGATCTTGTAATGGCTGCCGTCTGCCAGCCTGGCGAAGCCGTATCCGTCGGCGCCGATCACGACGTTGTTCTGCAGAATGACGCGGTTCCCAATTCTCACCCCTTCCCGGACTGAAACTCCGGAATGGGCCAGGAAATCGTCTCCGATTTCGCAGCCTTCATAAACGACGACATGCGGGTGGATCACCGCCCTGGCCCCGATGCGGACGTTCGGGCCGATCACGGCATAGGCGCCGATGCTTGAATCCGGGCCCACCGTGGATGACTCATGCACCACCGCCGATGGATGGATGCCTGGGGCGGGGCGCGGCGGCTGATAGAACTGCTCAATCGCACGGGCGAAGTCCAGATAAGGGTTCGACGAAAGCAGGGCCGGCAGCCCGACATCCCCGGCGTTCTCATAAACGATGATCGCCGAGGCGCGCGAGGTCTTGATCTTATGCGCATACTTGGGGTTTGCCAGGAAGGTGATCTGCCCGGCCACGGCATGTTCCATGCCGGCCACGCCGAAGATCTCCACGTCGTCGCCGCCGCGCAGTGCGCAGCCAAGCCGTTCAGCCAGTTCCGACAGTCTCATCCCCAGTCAGGTTATCCGATAAGACGGGTTGGAGTATAGCCGCGGCGGTGTCCTTGATGCACGCTTCTTAGTGGTCCGGAGCCGCTCCGAGCAAGGCCGCCGGCCGCGCCACGATACACTAGGGGTTGATGCGCGGACTTGAGGCTCCCAGACTTGTGATCTCCGCCGTCCTGGTGGTGGCCCTTGGTCCTGGGGCCGGCGCGCAGCAGGACGCCCAGGCAGACCTGCGCCGCGCCGCCGAAGAATTCAAGGTCCAGTCGCGTAATCTTGGACTTCGCCAGGACACGCCCCGCCGCGGCGGACGGGCCAGATCGACGCCCGTCCAGTACCACGGACGCCTGTCTCACAATTTCCGCAACGACTTCCTCGACGCCACCCCTCACGACGTGAAACAGCGCGGCGGCGACAAAAACATCCTCCGGCGCAACCAGTTCGGCTTCAACGTCTCCGGGCCGCTGGTTATACCGAAGTTCTACGACGGATCGCGCCGCACCTTCTTCTCTGTCAGCTATGAGGGCGTCCGCGAGAAGATCGGGCGCTCCTACCTGCGCTCGATTCCCATCGTGCCTGAACGCACGGGCGATTTCAGCCAGACCGTGGACGCCAACGGTGAATCCCTCCGCATCTTCGACCCTTCCACGACCCGCCCCAACCCCCAATACAACTCGTCAGCCGAAGTCTCGGAATCGAATCTGCAATACCTCCGGGAACAGTTTCCAGGCAATCGCATCCCCGCCTCGCGCCTCGACCTCATAGCCGCGCGCATGACAGACTATTTCCCCCTGCCAAACTCCGACGCAGGACCGTTCTTCCGCAACAACCTCTTCGTCTTCACGCCGGAGCTGAATACGGCCGACGGCATGATTTTCAAAGTGGACCATAACTTCCGCCAGAAACAGCGGCTCGCCGTCACCAGCTCGTTCACCAACGGAGTGGAGGCGGCCGCCAGGTTCTACGACAATCCTGCAAACCCCGGCTCGCCCGACCGCGACTACTCAAACCGCCGAATCGCCGCCGAGCACGTCTATACAATCTCGCCCCAGACCATCAATACATTCTCTGCCGAGGCCTCCAGCAGCATCTCCGACACCACTGTCGAGCAGGGAGATTTCCCGTCTCAACTCGGGCTTAGTGGTGTGCCCGGTAACACGTTCCCCTATGTCATCCTCGACCGCTACCTTGGACTCGGACGCGCCAACCCAGTCGCCCGGCACGCCCGCCATGCTTTCGTCGCAACCAACGGGCTGGCGCTAAGGAAGGGGAAGCACAACCTCCGGCTCACCGGCCAGTTTGTCCGCTATCAGGTCAATACCTCGCTGCCCCAATACCCCGCCGGCTACTTCCGCTTCACCTCCGGGATCACCTCGCTGCCCGGCATCGTGAACACCGGCCACGGCTTCGCGTCCATGCTGCTCGGCATGCCGCAGTATGTCGAGGTCACCTATGTGGGATCACCATCGTACTTCCGCGGTTCGCGCGGTTTTGCAGCCATTGGCGATAACTGGGAGATCCGCCCCGGCCTGAATGTCTCTTTCGGTTTGAACGTCGAGATCAGCGGCCCGCGGACCGAACGCTACGACCGCATGTCAACGGTGGATTTCAATGCCCCCAACCCCGCCTCCTCCCGGCCAGGCGCGTTGATCTTCGCCGGCATCGGCGGCGCCGGCCGCACTTTCCAGCGGACCCAGGCGCGCCCGCAGCCCAGCTTTTCGCTCGCCTGGAACCCCGGCGGCAACCGAAAAGCCGTCCTGCGTTACTCCATCTCGCTCAACTATCAGAATTTCCCTCTACCCAACGGTCAGTGGGGGACGCAGGGCTTCAACGGCTACACCACCTACTTCTCCCAGAACTCTCAACTCGACCCAGCCCTCATTCTCTCCGCGGGCGTCCCTACTCCCGCCTACCCCCTGCCCGATCTCCGCCCCGAAGCCGCCAACCAGACCTCGGCCGACTTGAATGACATGAGCGGCACCCTGCCTAGTTCCGTCTACTCCGGCCTCTCCTACGAACGTGAACTGCCAATGTCCATCGTTTTCACCGGTTCGGTTTCGATTTCTTCCGGACGCAATGTCTTTGTCGGCAACAGTGCCGTCAACCCCAACGCCGTCCACCCCGACAACCTCCACTACCGCGACCAACTCAACGACGAGTCCTTCATCCGCGAACTCCGCCCCTTCCCCCAATACCTTCGCTTCGACACCAACGGGCTCTGGGCCGACGGCCGCTACCGCCGCACCGGAGCCGCCATCCGCGTCGAGAAACGAACCTCCCAGGGCCTCTCGCTGTCGGCCAACGCCGAGTTCTCGCGCCAGTTCGACGACTACTCCGGCCCCTACGGCAAACAGGATTTCTTCAACCGCCGCAACGAGTGGAGCCTGACGCCCTGGAACAACCCCATCCGGCTGTCGCTCAGCTATATGTACGAGCTGCCAGTCGGTATCGGCAAGACCTGGTTCGCTTACCAGGACTGGCGCAGGTGGGTCATCTCCGGCTGGTCGGTCTCCGGCATGAGTTCCATCGCCTCAGGTGAACCGCTCGCCATACACCCCATGTTCAACAACACTGGCGGTGTCATCCAGGCCCTGCGAATCAACACCGTGGACGGCGTCGACCCTCATGTTTCCAACCAGTCCCCCGAACTCTGGTTCAACCCAGACGCCTTCAGCCATCCGGCGGATTTTTCCCTCGGCAGCGGCCCGCGCACTCACCCCACCCTGCGCAACCCCTCCACCCAGAGCAACGATCTATCCGTTGCAAAGAGGTTCTCTATTGACCAGGAGCGCGCCTTCGAGTTCACTGCCTCGGCCTTCAACTTCATCAACCTGGGCATCTGGAACGATCCCGATACAAACATCGGCACTGCCGATTCGCCCAATGCCAACGCCGGCAGGATCATCGGCTCGCGCGGCGGCCGTGTAATCCAACTCGGCCTCAGGTTCAGCTTCTGATGCGACGTCTGCTGATCGCCGCCACCCTTGCCGCAACCCTCCATGGCGCGCCGCCGGAGGCGATCCCATCAAGGCGCACAGCGGCCTGGGTCGCCGCCTCGGAAACAGGGCTATGCGCGGCCTCAGTCAAGGTGGAAGGCAAGCCGTCCAAGGTGGTCCACTGCCTCACGCCTCAGGACGGCTTGATGCTGCTCGTCGTCGCTGACCTGACCGGCGACCTCATGCTCATCAACGAGTCCCGCGACGCCCTGGCCGCCGAACTTGCCAAACTTCCCCCGAACACCTGGACAGCCGCCCTCTCCGCTCAAGACGGCCTGCATGTCCTCTCCGACCCTTCCGCCGAATCCGCCGCCACCGTCGCCGCTCTCCGCAAAGCCCGCACCACCGGCGCAGCCGGCCTGCTCGAAGCCATGGAACCGGCCTCCCAGCTCGCGGCTTCCATCCTCGCCAAGTCGAAGGTCCGCATCGCCATCCTTCATATCACTGACTCCAATATCTACGAGTACCGCGAAGACTACACCAACCCTGTCATCAATTACTCCGACAGCCGCGACCTCTCGCGACGCTTCCCCGACGCCCTCATACGGGAACGCACCTCGAAGCTCGCCTCCGCGCTCGCCGGCTACGATGCGCCCGTCTTTGTCGTCCATTTGGCTTACTTGCGTGACCGGCTCAACGAGGCCTATCAGATCGGTCTCCGCCAGGCCACCGAAGCCACCGGGGGCACGGCCGTCTTCTGCCGCTCGCAGGCCGAGATCCCCTCCGCCATCAGCGGCGCCATCGCCAGGATCCTCGCCCATCACGCTATCGATTTCGCCGTTCCTAAGGACCTGCCGCGGCAATTCAGCATCGAGCTCGCCGCGCCCGATCTTTCTCCTGAATACCGCTCACGCTTTTCTTCCAGACCGAAGTAGAATGGATTGCCTCTCATGAAAGCCGCGCGTCCCGTCATCGCATTGCTGGTTCTCGCCGCCCTCGCCTGCCTCGGCTGGGCGCTGTGGTTGAGAAAGCAGAACGCGGTGCTCGTTCTGCAGTCCGGCACCGAGGAGATGACAGAACTGCAGGTCCGGCAGCGCGTCGCCACACTGGAATCAGAGAACCTCGACCTCCGCCGACGCCTGGAATCAGCCGGCATCGAAGCCCCGACAGTAGCCACTGCGCCAGCGGCGGGAGCTCGTGCAGACGAGGCCGCACGCCTCGAAGCCGTCCGCGCCCTGGCCGAGCTCCAGAAGCGCTTTGACGCCGCACAGGCCCAGGTCCAGTCACTGCAATCGGCGCGGCTGGAACTCGAGTCGTCTCTCGAAGCCGCCGCCACCGATCGCAAGCGGCTCACCGCCGCGGAGGCCGAACTGAGGGAGAACCTCGCTTCCGGCCGCCGCGTCATCGAGGCCATGGAGGCCGAGATCAAGACCAAAACGGATAGAGTCGTCTCCCTCGAATCCGACCTCCGCCGCGCTCGCGACGCCAACGCCGCTGAAACCCGCCGCAACTCCCAGATCGCCGCCATCCTTTCCTCGTTTGACGACGTCAACCGCCGCCGCGAGAACACGCTCACCAGCCTCCAACGGCGATTCCGCGACCTCACCGACGCCTACCGCGCCCTGGCTCTCCGCCTCGACACTCAGCGCGATAGCCAAACGCCCGTACAGATTACCTCCGGCGAGGTCTCGCGCATGACCAATACCGTTCAGTCCGCCGAAGACGATCTGCGTCAGCTCAACACCCTGAACGCCGAAGCGCAGCGTCTCACTCGCCGTCTTCAACAGTAGCGAGAACCGCCTGCGCGCCTCAGTCGCGCCGCATCCATCTCCGTGATCGTAACGGCCGTCTTCGGCATTCATCGCAACCAGCCTTGTCGGCAACCAGATTCCCACCCTTGCGCTTCGTCTCGCGAAACACCCTCTCGATCGTCAATAACGCTTTCCATGCTCGAACGTCGATATTCGAGACTCTCCCGGCTCCGCGCAGGGGTGAGACAATCGATTTCAGATCAACGGTTTCCAATTATGATGCGACCAATCCTCCTCTCCTTGCTGCTCGCCGCTACCGCGGCCGCCCAGCAACCTTTGAAGAGCGGCGTCGATACCGATGCCCTCGACCGCTCCTGTAAGCCCTGCGACGACTTCTGGCGCTTCGCCAACGGCGGCTGGGTGGACAAAAACCCGATCCCGGCCCGTTACTCCAACTGGGGCACCTTCACGGTGCTCCAGGAGGCCAATCGCGAACGCCTTCGCGTGATCCTCGAACAGGCCGCCGCCTCGCGCGCCAACGCCGCTTCTCCCGACCAGAAACGCATCGGCGACTTCTTTGCCTCCTGCATGGACACCGCCGCCATCGATGCCGCGGGCGTCAAGCCTATCGCATCTGTGATGGCTCGCATCAACGCGCTGAAGTCCCCGTCCGAAGTCCAGGCGCTGCTCGTCGAACTCCAGCGCGACAACCCCATCGGCCCGTTCGGCGTCTTCGGCTCGCCCGACCTTAAGAACAGTAAGGAAGTGATCGCCAGCGTCGGCGCCGGCGGCCTCTCGCTGCCCGACCGCGACTATTACTTCAAGGACGACGCCCGTACGAAGAAGATCCGCGAGGAACTGCTCAAACATATCGCCGCCACATTCACCCTGCTCGGCGACAACGCCCAACAGGCCGAAGCCGCCGCCAAAACCGTCTTCGACTTTGAATCCACTTTCGCCAACGCCACCATGACCAACGTCCAGCGGCGCGACCCCTATGCCCGCTACCACAAGATGGATCTCGACGGTCTCTCGGCGATGGCTCCCGCCGTCGACTGGAAGGCCCTGTTCAAGCAGTTCGGCATCGCCCCAACGACGCCGGTGAACGTCAGCGAACCCGAGTTCATCAAGACCGTTCAGACACAGCTCACTTCCGCTCCAGTCGACACCTGGAAGACCTGGATCCGATGGCGCGTCGCCTCCTCAGCCTCGCCTTTCCTCTCCAAGCCCTTCCGCGACGAGAGCTTCCGCTTCCGTACCACCGTCCTCTCCGGCGCCACGGAGCAGCAGCCGCGCTGGCAGCAGTGCGCCAACACCGTCGACGGCATGCTGGGCGATTCCCTTGGCCGGCTGTTCGTCGAGAAGCACTTCCCGCCCGAAGCCAAGAAGCGCATGAACGCGCTGGTTGAGAACCTGCGCGGCACCCTGCGCGACGAACTCTCGAACGCCGCCTGGCTCGATCCCGAAACCAGGAAGAATGCCGTAGCAAAGTTGAACGCCTTCGTCGCCAAAATCGGCTACCCCGACCGCTGGCGTAACTACTCGGCGATGAAGATCGACGGCTCGCTATTCTTCCAGAACGTCCGCTCCGCCGCCCTATTCGCCCGCAACTACCAGATGGCCAAGATCGGCAAGCCCGTCGACCGCAACGACTGGGGCATGACGCCGCCTACGGTCAACGCCTACTACAGCCCGCTGATGAACGAGATCGCCTTCCCGGCCGGCATCCTCCAGGCCCCGTTCTTTGACCTCGAAGCCGATGATGCCGCCAACTACGGCGCCATCGGCGTGGTCATCGGGCACGAAATGGGCCACGGCTTCGACGACCAGGGCTCGAAGTTCGACGCCGAGGGCAACCTCAGAAACTGGTGGACGCCCGAGGACCGCAAGAAGTTCGACGAACGCGCCGCCTGCGTCATCGATCAGTTCAATACGCTCGACGTCGGCGAAGGTCTCCGTCACAACGGCAAACTCGTCGTCGGCGAGGCCTTTGGCGACATCGGCGGACTCGCTCTCTCCTACAAAGCCTACCAGCGCTCGCTCGGCGGCAAGCCCGGCCCGGTGCTCGACGGCTTCACCGCCGACCAGCGCTTCTTCCTTGCTTTCGCCCGCGTCTGGGCGCGGTCCCACCGCCCCGAGGACCTGCGGCTTCGCTTGAACACCGACCCGCATCCCATCGCCAAGTTCCGCACCATCGGTACACTGCAGAACAGCCCCGAGTTTCACAAGGCGTTCAACTGCAAACTCGGCGACCCTATGGTCCGCCCACCCGAAAAACAGTGCATGCTCTGGTAGCCCACAGCCGACGGTTCGTTCGGCCAATCGGGGGAGCCTCGCCGCTCCCCCTTTCATTTATGCCCCCTTCGGAGAGAGCCGGGAACCCGTATGTTACGCTGAAACTTCCCCTTCAACTCCATGAGCGACGGCTCTCAGCAATCCACCGAGTCCATCGGTGCTAAGTTTGAACGGTTGGTCCACATCATGGCCCGCCTGCGCTCGCCCGGCGGCTGCCCGTGGGACGCCGAGCAGACCTTCTCCACAATCCGTCCCTACACCCTTGAAGAGACCTACGAGGTGCTCGATGCCATCGACGCACAGGACTTCGCCTCGCTCCGCGAGGAACTGGGCGACTTCATGCTCCAGGCCGTCTTCTACGCCCGCATGGCCGAGGAGGAGAACCGCTTCTCCATCGCTGATTCTCTCGACGCCATCAACGAGAAACTCGTCCGGCGCCATCCCCACGTCTTCGCCGATGGCGACGCCACGACACCCGAGCAGGTGCTGAAACGCTGGAACGAGATCAAGGCCGGCGAGAAACTGTCCTGCCCGGATGCGCCGAAAGGCCTGCTAGACGGCGTCCCGCGCTCACAGCCGGCTTTGGCCGAGGCCGTTCAGATCAGCAAGAAGGCCGCCGGCGCGGGATTCGAGTGGCCCAACCTTGACGAGGTCATCGCCAAACTCCATGAGGAGTTGGACGAACTTAAGCGCGCCGCCAATGCCGCCGAGCGCGAAGCCGAAATCGGCGACGTGCTGTTCACTGTGGTCAATATCGCACGCTGGCTGAAGGTGGATCCGGAACAGGCGTTACGCGGCACGAACCGCAAGTTTCGCTCGCGCTTCGGCTACGTCGAAACCGAGATCCTCAAGCGCGGCAGGACACTTGCAGAGTCGGCCGAAAAGCACGGCATCGATGAAATGGAGGCGTTGTGGCAGGAAGCGAAGAAACGCGGGCCATCGAACTCAGATTCCTGACAGCCGTCGAGGAGTTCCGCGAAGCCGTCGATCTACAGCAGGAGGTCTGGGGCTTTGAAGATGTCGAACTGCTTCCCGTCCGGCTCTTCGTCGTGGCCAATAAGGTCGGCGGCCAGACCATCGGCTGCTATGACGGCGGCCGGATCGTCGGCTTTCTTCTGGCTATCCCCGGCGTGAAACCGGGCGGCGAGCAGTATCTGCACAGCCATATGATGGGCGTTAAAACCGGCTACCGCGACCTCGGCCTCGGCCGCCGCATGAAGCTCGCCCAGCGCGAAGACGCCCTGTCGCGCGGCATCCGGCTCGTGGAATGGACATTCGATCCGCTGGAACTGAAGAACGCCCACTTCAACATCGAACGCCTTGGCGCGGTTGTGAAACGCTATGTGCTGAACCAGTACGGCACCACCACCAGCCACCTCCACGGCGGCCTGCCGACGGACCGTTGCGTCGCCGAATGGCGGCTTGATTCACCGCGCGTCACAGGCCTGCTCGCCGGCACGCCGGAGCCCCGCGGGGAGGTCATCGAGCGCATCGCCATCCCCGTTGACATCGCCGAAATCCGCGCGTCCCACCCGGCTCGCGCCCGCTCCATCCAGGCCGGCGTCTCCGAGGGCTTCCTTCGGGCCTTCGACCGCGGCCTCACTGTCACCGGCTTCGAGAGGAGCGCCGAAAGCGGCGCATACACATTCGGAATATGGGATTCAAAGTAGATCAAGTCCGTCTGCACCAGATCAGCATGCCGCTGGTGCATTTCTTCGAAACCAGCTTCGGCCGCACCTACTCGCGCGACATGATCCTCGTCGAAGTCGTCAGCAATGGCGTCTCCGGCTGGGGCGAAGTCACCTGCGGCGAACATCCTTTCTACAACGAGGAGTGGACCGAAAGCGCCTGGCTGCTGCTGAAGAACTACATCGCCCCCAAAGCCGCCGGCAAGACGTTGGAGGCCCAGACCGCCGGGCAGTTGAGCGCCGGCATCCGCGGCCATAAGATGGCCCAGGGCGGCTTTGAAGTCGCCTGCTGGGACCTCCAGGCCCGCCTCAACGGCGTGCCGCTGTGGCGGGAGATCGGCGGCGAAACCCGTTTCGAAATCCCCTGCGGCGTGTCTATCGGCATCCAGGATTCCGTCGATCAGTTGATCGAGAAGATCCGCCTCGAAGTCGATGCCGGCTACCGGCGCATCAAGATGAAGATCAAGCCCGGCTGGGACATAGACGTCGTCGCCCGGGTCCGTGCCGAGTTCTCGTCCATCCTGCTGATGGCCGACGCCAACTCCGCCTACACCCTCGCCGATGTGGACCGCCTGAAAGCACTCGACGAGTTCAACCTGATGATGATCGAACAGCCCCTCGCGCACGACGAGATTATCGACCACGCCACACTCCAGGCCGCACTCTCCACCCCCATCTGCCTCGACGAATGCATCCGCAACTCGCACCAGGCCGCGCAGGCCATCCGCCTGGGCGCATGCCGCATCATCAATATCAAGCTCGGCCGTGTCGGCGGCTTTGCTGAAGCCTTGCGCGTCCACGATGTCTGCTTCCAGGCCGGCATCCCGGTCTGGTGCGGCGGGATGCTTGAATCCGGCGTCGGCCGCGCCCACAATGTCGCGCTCTCCACCCTGCCTGGCTTCACGCTGCCCGGCGATGTCTCGGCCTCCAAACGCTACTGGAAGCGCGACGTGATCGATCCCTGGGTCGAAGTCTCCAGCGAAGGCACGATTACCGTCCCCGGCGGCCCCGGCTTCGGCTACCATCTCGACCTCGACTTCCTCGCCTCGGTTCGCGCGCGCCTGGAGACGCTGTCGCCGCAGTGAAGCGCTCACGCGCCGGACTCTACGCTCTCCTCTGCCTGATGACGTTCATCTGGGGCGTCAATTACGTGGCCGCCAAAGTCTCGCTGCTGTCGTTTCCGCCATTGATCTTCGCGCCCCTGCGCTCCATCTTCGCCGCGGCATTCCTGATCCCCATCTACGCCTGGATGCGGAGACGAAAACCACAGGAAGCGCCCTGGACCCGCCGCGAACTCTGGACCCTCGCCGCACTCGGCGTCTGCGGCATCACGCTCAATCAGGTCTTCTTCATCCTCGGCATGAACATCACCAGCGTTGCCCACGCCGCCCTGATCATCGCCACCGGACCCGTCTTCGTTCTGCTGCTGGCCGCGATGCGCGGACAGGAAAGACTCACCGGGCGCAAGGCCGCAGGCATGGCCATTGCCATCAGCGGCGTGGCTGCGCTGCAAATCATGCCCGGACGCGCCGAGGGAGCCAGCGGCTTGGGGGACTTCCTGGTCTTTCTGGCCTCGTTCACCTTCGCCCTGTTCACCGTCTTCGGCAAAGAGACCACCATGCGCCACGACGCCCTCACCGTCAACACCGTGGGTTACGCCTCTGGCGCCCTCGCCGGCTTGCCACTGCTGCTCTGGCAAGGCTGGTCGTTCGATTTCAGCGCCGTCGGCGCCGGCGGCTGGGCGATGATGATCTACATGGCCCTGTTTCCCAGTGTCCTGTGCTACATGATCTTCTACCATGCGCTCACCCGCATTGACGCGTCGCGCGTGGCGGCATTCTCCTACGCCCAGCCCGTCATCGCCTCGCTCACCGGACTCGCCGTTCTCTCCGAGCCCGTCACCCTGCCCGTCGGCCTCGGCGGCCTGCTGGTGCTCAGCGGTGTCTGGCTCGCCGGAAGGAAATAGCAACGATGGATCCCATTCGAGGCAAAACCATTCTCGTCACCGGCGCCGCCCGCCGCATCGGCCGCGCCATCGCTATCAAACTCGCCTCCGCAGGCGCGCGTGTCTTGATCCACTACGGCACATCGCGCGAGGAAGCCGAATCCGCCGCCGCTGAATGCGGCAACGCCGCCATCTTCCAGGCTGACCTCGCCAAGTTCTCCGAAATCGGTCGCCTTTTCGCCGAGATCGCCCAACGCGAACCGCGCCTCGACGCCCTGGTCAACAACGCCGCCCGCTTCACCCGTATCCACCCGCTCGAAGTCACCGAAGCCGATTGGGACTTCATCCACGACGTCAACCTCAAGGCCTACTTTTTCTGCGCGCAGCAGGCCGCCCTCCTCATGCGCCGCAACCCCGGCGGCGAGGGCCGCATCGTCAACATCAGTTCCATGGGCGCGTTCGGCGCCTGGCCCGAATACGTCCACTACTGCGCCTCCAAGGCCGGCGTCACCGGCATGACCCGCGCCCTCGCGAAGGCGCTCGCCCCCGCCATCACCGTCAACGCTGTCGCCCCCGGCATCATCCCCTTCGAGGAACTCGAAAACGAACGCATCCAGCGCATGATCAAATCCACCCCCGCCGGACGCCCCGGCACAGGCGAGGAGATCGCCGAAGCCGTCCTCTACTTCCTGACTGCCGGCGATTTTGTTACCGGCCAGACCCTCCAGGTCGACGGCGGCATGGGCCTCGGCTGAGTACGTTCCTCCCCGGCGCCGGCCAGACCGCCAGTCTGGATTCTAGAATAGTGTTTATGAGCGACAAAGACTTTCCCCTCCCCCCGCCCAGCTTTGAATTCCTCATCCTCTCGCTCCGCATGCAGGTGGAGACCCATCTCGGCATGAACCCCTTCGTCGAGGAGAAGCAGGACCCCGACTTCCGCCTCGCCCGCCATGGCATCGACCTGCTATCCATGCTGAAGGACAAGACCAAGGGCAACCTGTCGATCGAAGAAGAGCGCTTGCTCGAGAACACCGTCACTGAGATGCGCTTCCGTTACGTGCAATCCATGGATGAAGCAAAGAAGAAATCCGAAATCCCGTCTCCAGCCCCGGAGAGCAATGGCTGACGCCCCATCCCGTCTCAGCATCCGGGTCCTAGGATCCGGCACCAGCGTTGGCGTGCCCACCATAGGCTGCCACTGCAAGGTCTGCCGGTCTGACGATCCCCGCGACCGCCGGCTCCGTCCCTCCATAGCCATCCGCAACGGCGAACGCAGCATCGTCATCGACACCGGCCCCGACTTCCGCCAGCAGGTCCTCGATGCCGGCATCGAGCGTCTCGACGCCGTCCTGTTCACCCACGCCCACGCCGACCACATCCTCGGCCTCGACGACCTCCGCCCGTTCAACTTCCACCAAAGCGAACCCAT
Organism: Bryobacteraceae bacterium; assembly: GCA_014860455.1. GTDB lineage: Bacteria > Acidobacteriota > Terriglobia > Bryobacterales > Bryobacteraceae > PNKE01. The sequence goes on from JACZJQ010000268.1 coordinate 13,922, forward strand.
CGCCATCCACTCCTCCGCGCAGTCGTTCGAGGTCATCCGCCGCGTCTTCGCCTACGTATTCCACGACGGCCCTACCGAATCATCCCGCCCAAAGATCAAAAGTCACATCTTCGAGGACGAACCCTTTGAAGCCGGCGGCCTGACGTTCCGGCCCATCCCAGTCAAGCACGGCAGCGGTCCCTGCCACGGCTTCCGCTTCGCCAACGCCGCCTACCTCACGGATCACAGCCAGATCCCAGATGCGTCACTGCAGATCCTCGAAGGCGTCGAAGTCCTCTTCCTCGACGCCCTGCGCTACAAGCCGCACCCCACGCATTCCACCATTGATGAGAGCCTGAAAACCGTCGCCCGCCTGAAGCCGCGCGCCGCCTACTTCACTCACATCTCCCACGACCTCGCGCATGAGCGCGCCCAAAGCCTGCTGCCCGCGGGTGTTTTCCTCGCCTACGACGGGCTCGAAATCGATCTCGGAGCCGCCCAGTGACGCGCCCTCGCATCTTCCGGTCGCTTGACGAGGCCGCCGGCGTCTTCCGGCCGTCATCGGTCA
>JACZJQ010000269.1 GCA_014860455.1 Bryobacteraceae bacterium
CAAACGGCGGCAGCACAAACGCCCGAAAAGCAGGTTGTTGAAGCGGTGCAGAAGGTGTTTGACGCCATGACTGCGAAGGATGCGGCGGTGTTGGAGGCGGCGTTTGTGCCCGATGCGGTGCTGGTTGCGGTGAGAGAAGACGGGCGGGCGGCGACGACGCCGGCGAGCAAATGGGCGGCGTCGATCGTGAAGGCGGAGGGCGCGCTGCTGGAGCGGATGTGGTCGCCGAAGGTCTTCATCGACGGCAACCTGGCCGCGCTGTGGGCGCCGTACGACTTCTATCGCGCGGGCAAGTTCAGCCACTGCGGGACCGACCAGGTGACGCTGGTGCGGCAGGACGGGCTGTGGAAGATCGCTTTGCTGGCCTACACAATCAAGCGGACCGGGTGCGCGGCGAGTCCGCTGGGCGAGCCGAAGCGGTAATCGCCTTACTCCAGCCAGCCGAGCGCGCGGAGCGTGGACTCGGGCTCGTTCTCGTCGAAGGTGGCGAACGCCTTCACCTGGCGGCCGTGTTCGATGGCGACGGCGAAGGGCGGGTCAGTGAAGGAAAAGACCTCGCGCAGGGGCTTGGCGTCGTTCGATGCCGGGACCAGCAGGCCGGTGTTCTTCAGGAAGTAATCAGTCCACTGAGGGTTGACCGTGGAAACGGCGATGACGCGCACGTTGGCCCATTTCCACTTGGAGACCTTCTGCGCGGACTGGAAGCAGTGTGAGCATTCGGGGTCGAAGAAGTAGAGGAAGATTCGGCCGTGCTGGAGCGAATAGGGCTTGCCGTCGACGATGATCGACTTGGGCGCTTGCAGCCCGGACTGCTGGGCGACGGTGACGCCGTAGACCGACAGTGAGAAGACGCCCAGGATGCCAAGGATGACAAAGGCGCGGCGGAAGGCCTGCGGCTTCGACGACCAGATGCCGGCGAAGACGGCGAGCAGGATCATGGCCGCATCGCTGATGAAAAACTCCGGTCCGACCACGCGTTTGAGCCAGGGGAAGCAACTGCAATCCTCGCCGCTGAGCTGATTGTAAAAGACGCCCATGTAGACCATGAAGGCGACCAGCATGAGTCCGGTGAGCCAGGCGCCCCAGCGGCGCCAGCGGGGGACGAGCAGCATGACGCCACCCCAGGCTTCGAAGATACCGGCGCAGAGGGCTACGGGTAGGGCGAGCGAAACGGGGATGAGCGCCTGCGTCATGCGGGCGGTGGTGGAGAGCGGATCAGAGATCTTCCATACTCCGGCGACGATGAACAGCAGGGCGAGCAACACGGCCGAAACCGTGCACAGCCAGCTCTTCCACGCAGGCAAGGCCGCAGGGGCGGCCTGTGCCATACTGACTTCCATGCTGCCTATTGTAGCCTTGCTCGTCATCGGATTGACACCTTCAGTGAGCGCTCAGCCGGCGGATTTGATTGTTGAAAATGCACAAGTCTACCTGGTGAGTCAGACGTCGCCAGTAGCGAAAGTGTTTGCCGTGCGGGGTGGCAGGATTGTGGCGGTGGGCGATGCGTCGCTGAAACTGGCCGGTCCAGAGACGCGGCGGATGGATCTGAACGGCGCCACGGTGGTGCCCGGATTGATCGACGCCCACGCGCACATGCTGGGCTTGGGGGCGCTGCTCGAATCGCGGGATCTGCGGCATGTGGCGACGGTCGAGGCCGTGGCGGCGATCGTGAAGGAAGAAGCCGCCAAGCGGGGCGCGGACGAATGGGTGGCGCTGCGCAATTGGGACCAAACAAACTGGGCCGGGCGGTTCCCGTCAGCAAAAGACCTGGACGCGGCGTCGATGGGGCGGCCTGTCTATTTGAGCCGCGTGGATGGCCACGCCGCGTGGGTGAACACGCGCGCGCTGGCGATGGCCGGGATAACGAAATCGACGCCCGATCCGGCTGGCGGCAAGATTGTCCGCGACGGCGAAGGCAACGCCACCGGCATTCTGGTGGACCGTGCGATGGGACTGGTTGGGGCGAAGATCCCGCGCGCAGGCTACGCGCAGGTCAAACGGCAACTGGAACTGGCGGCGAAAGAATGCGCGCGGCTGGGGTTGACGGGCGTTCATGACGCCGGCGTCGGCGCCGATGTGTTGCGGGCGTATCGGGAGTTGATCGCCGAAGGCAGGATGCCGGTGCGGATCTACGCCATGATCGGGGGCGACGGGGCGCTGTGGCGGGAGTATCTGGCGAAGGGTCCGGAGGTGGGCGAATTCCTCACCGTGCGGGCGATCAAGCTGATGGGCGATGGCGCGCTGGGATCGCGCGGGGCGGCGCTGTGGCAGCCGTATACCGACGACAAGCAGAATACGGGCCTGCTGGTGACACCGAAAGAGGTGATCGAGCGCGTCGCGCGCGAGGCCGCCGCGAAGGGATTCCAGGTGGCCACGCATGCCATCGGCGACCGGGCGAACCGCATCGTGCTGGACGCCTACGCTGCGGCGCTGGGCGGCAGGAACGACAAGAGGTTCCGCATCGAACACGCTCAAATCGTCTCGCTGCCGGACTTCAAGATTTTCGCCGATTATTCCGTGGTGGCGTCGATCCAGGCGACCCATGCGACGTCGGATATGCGCTGGGCCGAGGCGCGGCTGGGTCCGGACCGGATCGCGGGGGCGTATGCCTGGCGGCGGTTCAAGAGCCTGGGCGTGCCGGTGGCCAATGGCAGCGACTTCCCGGTCGAAGAGCCCGATCCGCTGCTGGGCTTCTATGCGTCGTTCACGCGGCAGGACGTGAAGGGAGCGCCGCCCAAAGGGTGGACGCCGGACCAGAAGTTGACGAGGGCCGAGGCGCTGGAGAGTTTCACGCTGGGGGCGGCGTACGCGGCGTTTGAGGAGAAAGAGAAGGGTTCGATTGAAGTGGGCAAGCTGGCGGACTTTGTGGTCTTTGACCGCGACATCATGGAGGTTCCACCGGCCGATGTGGTGAAGGCGAAAGTAAAGATGACGGTGGTGGGCGGAAAGGTGGTTTTCTCAGCACAGTGAGGCGACTGGTTGCATTGGTGGCGCTGGCGGCGGTGGCCTGGGGTTTGACCCAGGAGACGGTGCTGGATGAGGAAGTGCGCGTGGGGCCGGGCAAGATCCGGACGCTGGATCTGGGGCTTGAAGCCAACGGGCGGGTGGTTTGCGAGCACCATGTAGTGGAGGGCGCGAGCGGCGTCAGGGTGGTGCTGCTGAAAAAGGCCGAGGCCGAAAAATGGGTGAAGGGCGAGGCGCATCGGACGCTGGCCGGGACGGGGTTTGCGCATGACGGGTCGTTCACGCATAGGGTGGCCGCGGAGGACGAGTACCGGTTGGTGCTGGACAACCGGATGGAGGGGCGTAGCGCGGCGCTGGTCAGGCTGCGGGTGACGGTGGTGACGGGTGAGGGAGCCGGGCCGGCGAAGGGGCCGGATCGGGCGAGAGGGCAGACGGCGGTTTGGGCCTCGGTGGCGCTGTTTTTGTTGATCTGCGGCGGGGCGGGATGGAAGTTAAGGAAGGCCTGGGTGGAGCGGGCCCACGTAGACTTCTCCGCGTAGGCTCCGGTGATCCATTTGGTCTGCTATAAGCTCCTTTTAGAAAGATGAGTCGTTCAAATCACGCTGGAGGTTTCACGCCCGGATAGCCGTAGTATTCGACGCCGAAGCGGAAATTCTTGCAGCGGTAATGATCGACGCCGAGATGAAAGAGCTTGGGCAGAGGTTCGGGGATCACAAGCCGCCTGGCGTTGTTGAGGACCAAGGTGAAGCCGGTGTAGGTCGTCTCCTCGACTGTTTCGCCGGGGGCTTCGACTAACGCCAAATGGAGATTGCGGACACCTCGCTCGGTCTTAGGGCCGGCTGCCACACCGCAGATGTAGAGTTGATTGAAGCTCGATGTCTCGTCGAAGATCAGTTCGACTCCGAGCGGCGTCTGGTTGCGGCTGACGCGCAGGCTACGCTTGCCCTTGAGGCAATCCTGGCAGTGAACTTCGTGATTGAATCCGCGGACATACCATGCCCAGAGCTGATTGAAGCCGTCGAGCGCTGCTCGCGATGGGTCCGCGTGGCGGACGGTTAATGTGATGGCCATTCGTGACTCATTCTATCCGACTCCCGCAACCCGTTAAGCTAATACTTCTAAACAACCACCGCCTAAAGGCGGTGGGGTTGCTTGGCGACTGAAAGTCGCGGGTTGCGGCTAAAGCCGCCTGAAGACTGCCCCGGCTGAAGCCGGCTCAAGGCTCGGTGGGCGCCGTAATCTTGAATCCCTGATCATCC
>JACZJQ010000270.1 GCA_014860455.1 Bryobacteraceae bacterium
AGAAAGTTGTCTTCTCCACCACCGCCACTTTCCGCGTCCCGGCCTATGTCCTGATCCCCAAGAGCGTCCGCACCCCAGCCCCCGCCATCGTCGACCTCCACTCCCACGGCGGCATGTTCATCTTCGGTAAGGAGAAGATCCTCGACCTCGAGCCCTCGCACCCCGCCATGTTCGAATACCACAAGGTGAACTATGAAGGCCGCCCCACCGCAACCGCCCTGGTCCGCCGCGGCTACGTCGTCATCACCATCGACGCCTTCCCATTCGGCGAGCGCCGCATCATCATGGACGACGACCTCAAATACGGCTACGAGCGCTCCAAATACTCCCTCGACGACGTCACCCGCCTCAACAACCGCTGCCGCACCCGCGAATCCACTCTCGCCAAATCTCTCGCCTACGCCGGCCACACCTGGCCCGGCATCACTGCCTGGGACGACATGCGCACTGTGGACTACCTCATCGCCCGCCCCGAGGTCGACCCCCGCCGCATCGGCTGCCTCGGCGTCTCTTTCGGCGGCTGGCGGTCGCTGTTTCTCGCAGGCCTCGACTCCCGCATCGCCGCCGGCTGTGTCGCCGGTTTCATGTCCACCGTCCGCCCCATGATGCGCCGCCACATGGACACCCACTCCTTCGTCCACTTCGTGCCCACCCTCCATCGCCTCCTCGACCTGCCCGATGTCGTCTCTCTCCGCTGCCCCAAACCGCTCCTGGTCCAGCAGTGCCGCCGCGACGGCCTGTTCCCGCTCCAGGGCATGGAGGAGTCGGTCGAAAAGATCGCAGCGATCTACAAAAAGGCTGGCGCGCCCGCCCAGTTCACCCCACGCTTCTACGACCAGCCCCACATCCTCAACGTCGCCATGCAGGAAGAAGCCTTCACCTGGTTCGACCGCCACCTCAAACCCTGACCCCTACGACGAGCCGCCTCCAATACGAGCCGCGACCCCGAACGACCCGCGACTGCAGGGAGCGGTCCCTCCTCGCGCGAAGAGCCGACCACATGACGAGGCGCGACTTCTTCACGAGCCGCGAGCACAACGACCGATCAACCCAGCAAACCGCACGGAGCCGCGACCATAAGGGAGCGGACCCCCGCCGAGCGTCTGCCCGCCAGCCGGAATTCCCCTTACTCGAGCCCCCGGACCTTACCTCTGCACCCCCAACTGCAACAACGCCGGTATCAATCCGTTCCCTATCAAACTGCCGGCCAAAGCCGCGATTCCCACCGCCACGGCCAGCGCAACACACACACGCCACATGCGTTTGAGCGAAAAGTTGGAATAGGCCATGTTCCGCTCTTCGGATCAATCGCCCGGTCCATGAGAGAAAATTCGCGCCCGCTTAGGTAATGTTGCTCACTTGCTCTTGGGCAGCGGACGATAAACCGGCATCTGCGCCAACAGCCACAACCCTGCTCCAAAAACGAGGCACCCCCACGCAAACCAATCCCCAAACCGCGAATACACCGAGATCTCACTCGACTCCGCGTACCGCAGCCTCCCCGCCATCTTCTTAAACTCCGGCAGCGGGTCATGCATCCGCCCCGCCGGATCGATCGACCCGGTGAGGCCGTCATTGGCCACCCTCAACAGCCACCGCCGGTTCTCCACCGCCCTCATCCGCGCCAGCATCACATGCTGCGACCTCGGCGCCCCGCCTCCACCAAAATACCCGTCGTTGGTCAAATTCACCAGCACCGGCGCACCCTGCCCGGCCAACTCCCTCACCAGATGCGGAAACGCCGACTCATAACAAATGAAGACACCCACGCTCCGGTTCCCCGCCACCAGTCGCCCGCTCGTCTCGCCCGCCGCGTAGTTGCCCGCCTCCGTCGAGATTTTCTCGATCCACCCAAACCCCCATGGAATGTACTCCCCGAACGGCACCAGCATCCGCTTGTCGTATCGTCCGGCCAGCCGCCCCCGCCCGTCCAGCAGCACCGACGTGTTCAAAGGCTCCTGCTTCTCCGTATACGCCACCGTCCCAAATAGAAACGGTGTCCCCGCCAATCTCGCCAGCGTCCCGGCCTGCGTCCTGAACTTCTCGTCGTTGTAGTAATACAACGGCGCCGGCGCCTCAGGCCACACCACCAGATCCACCGCCGGCCGCGCCGGATCCAACGCCTCGGCCAGCGTCAGATACGCCGTCTGCCGCAGCATCCGGTCCTTCTCCGCCTCCGGCCACCCCTGGCTGGCATCGAAGTTCGGCTGCAACACTGCCGCCTGCTTGTCGGGCCCCTTGCCCGTCTCGATCGCCGGCAACGCCCACAGCAGTCCGATCCCGGCCAGCCACGCCAGTTGTCTCCGCGGCCGCTTCAGCGCCGCCAGCGCCGCGCCCGTCGAGGTCGCCGCGAAGATGAACGTCAACCCATACACGCCCAACACCGGCGCCAATCTCAGCGGCAGAGCCATCTCGATGCCCGCATTGCCCAGTTGCAGCCAGGGGAAGCCCAGCGGAGCATGTGTCCGCTCCAGACCCGTCCACAGCAGCGCGATCGCAGGCACCGCCCACCACCGTTTCAGCATGGGACCCGCCATCCACGCGAACACCGCCAGATGCAATCCCTTCGCCAGCGCAAACAGCACCACCGCCAGCACCGCCAGCGGCGCGTTCAACCCGCCGTGGTTCGACAGCACGTCTCCAATCCAGTGGCACACCGCCGCCCAGTAGAGAAACCCCGTCAGCCATCCGGCAAAAAACCTGGCCTTGCCGTCGCCCTCATGCCCCAGCGCAAAAAGCAGCGGCGCCAGCGCCACCGGAGCCAGAAACGCCAGATTCCAAGGCGGCAGGCTGGCCGCCATGAATACCGCCGAAACCGCCGCGCACAGCCCTAGCAGGTGCGTTCGCCGCATCGTTCCGCCTCTTCATTCACCACATCCGCCATATAGCTCGATCGCACAAACGGCCCGGCGAACACCGCCTTGAATCCCATCGCCCTGCCGGACTCCTTCCACCGCTCATACCGGTCCTCCGGGACATATTCCGCCACAGGCCGGTTCCGCCGCGTCGGCTGCAAATACTGCCCGATCGTGACGATGTCCACCTCCGCCCCCCGCAAATCCCCCATCAGCCCGCGAACCTCGTCCTCGCTCTCGCCCAGCCCTACCATCAACCCCGACTTCGTCAGCACCTCCGGCCTGAAGTCCTTTGCATGCGCCAGCACCCGCAACGACTGCCCGTAATCGGCCTGCGGCCGAACCGTCTTGTACAGCCGTTCCACCGTCTCCATGTTGTGGTTGAAGACATCCGGCCCGGCCTCAAGCACGCGCTCGACGGCCCTCAAATCTCCGCAGAAATCCGGCGTCAGCACCTCGATCCGCGCCTCAGGCAGCGCCCCCCTCACCCGTCTCACCGTTTCGGCGAAGTGCGCTGACCCCCCATCCGCCAAATCGTCCCGGTTCACGCTCGTGATGACGACATAGCGCAGCCCCATCCTTTGCGCCATCGCCGCCACATTCGCCGGTTCGTCGGCGTCCAGCCTGAACTCCTGCTTCGCCGCCGATCCCTTTGGCACCGAACAGAATGTACACCCCCGCGTACACAGGTTGCCCATGATCATGAACGTCGCCGCCCCGCGGTGGAAACACTCATGCATGTTCGGGCACCGCGCCGACTCGCAAACCGTGTTCAACTCCATCCGCCGCAACTCGTTCTTCAAGGTCTGCACGCTCAGGTAGTTTGATTGCGGCTTGCGCAGGAATCCCGGCAGCCGCGGACCCTTCCTCCGGCCGCCGATCTGTACCAGTTCTTCCATCCCGTCTGGGTGTCCTACTTATAGGAGACCAGATACGGATTCGCGATGCCGATCTTCTTCAGCTCTTCGCGCGCTGCCGTGATCGCATCGTTGTCGCCCAGCGGACCCACCAGCACCCTCACATACTCGGGTTTCGGCGACGGTGCGATGAGCGCCCGCAACCTCCGCTCCGCCAGTTGCAGCCTCAGCGTCTGTGCGTCGTTCAATACCGTCGCCGCCACTTGCAGATATCGTCCCGAAGGCGGAGCCTCGGTCACTCCCCCGGCCGCGGCCGGTACGGCCGGCGCCGGCTTCTGTGCCGCAGGCTTCGGAGCCGCAGTTCGCAAAGGCTCAGGCTTGGCTGGCTCCGCTTTGGCCACCTCTACGGGTGCGACTGCCGGTGTCTCCACCGGCTTGGCTGCCTCAGCTTGCGGCGTTGCGGCCGGCGGCCCCGAATCCACGCGCAACGGCCCCTGATCCGCCTCGGCCAGGGCCTTTGCCGGCTCGGGGGACGTACTCCTGCCCGCCAGGAAGCCCATGGCGAAGAACAGCCCCAGCAGCACTACTACAATGAACAGGACGCTGAACAGTTGCCTGTTGCCCAATGTGAACTCGAATTCGCCCTCTGAACGCTCCGGCATTTCAGTCTCCCTCCGTCCCCGTCGGCCCCCATTGCGTGTCGGGGCCTTCATTGTTGAGAATAAACCTCAAGCCTTGCCAAATACAACCGAAACAAATCACGCGGTTCCCGATTTGGGCCGCGCCCTCCGCTTCGAGTGCCAGCCAGGCTGTATCCGGTGCTGCGACAAAAAGGGCTTCGTCTACATCACCGAATCCGATCTGCTCCGCATCGCAGCCTTCCTCGGACTGACCCCCTCTGAGTTCGAGTCCCGCTACGCCTATCGCACCCGCCACACCCTCCGTCTCCGCGCTCCCCGCCGAGGCAACTGCCACTTCCTCACCCCCAACGGCTGCTCCATTCACTCTGTTAAGCCCGAACAGTGCCGCGCCTACCCCTTCTGGCCCGAAATCCTCTCCTCACATGACCGCTGGCTCGCCGAATCCGCCGCCTGCCCTGGTATCGGAATGGGACACCTCTACCAAATTGAAACAGCTCTCGAAACAGCCGCACGCATGAGAGTGGTATACCCCTGGCAGTACTCCCGCTAGACTTTTCAACAACTTGCCGCCAAGATCGACCTTTGGTACTCCTTCTGCTTAGCTTTCTTGCATGTTGGATCCTATCGCGGCCCGGCTTGAAAGCTACCTCGATCTCCTCTCAGCTCGCCAAAAGCTGGTCGCCTCCAACATCGCGAACATGAGTACGCCCGGCTACCGGACTCGCGACATCGACTTCCAGTTCGAGTACATGTCGCAGATCGATGGCGGGGCCGTCAATGTCGTCGAACCCGACGGGCTTACGGTCAAGAATGATGGCAACAACGTCAGTCTTGACCGTGAGGCCCGGCTACTGGCCGAAAACGCCCTGCGCTTCAACACCGCTTCGGCACTTCTTCGTGGCCAGATCCAGATCATGAAGCGCGCCATCGATGAAGGGAGGAACGGATGAGCCTTTTCGGCGCCATCTCGGTTTCCGCATCCGGTCTCGCAGCCCAGCGCAGCCGCGCCGCCGCCATCGCCGAAAACCTGGCCAATTCGGAAACCACCCGCACCCCCGAAGGCGGACCCTACCGGCGCAAGGACGTCGTCCTCCAGCCGGAAAACCAGAGCTCGCCTTTCTCGGCCATATTTCAGGCCGAACTCGGCCCCCAGGCCACCGGAGTGGAAGTCTCTGAGGTCATCCGGGAATCCCGCTCCCCGATCATGAAGTACGATCCCGGTCACCCCGACGCTGGAGCCGACGGCTACGTCGCTCTGCCCAACATCAACCCGGCTGAGGAAATGGTCGATCTCATGGGCGCCTCGCGGGCCTATCAGGCCAACGCCGCCGCCATGTCGGCCGTCAAGGACATGCTCTCCAAGTCGATCGATCTGCTGCGCTTATGATCAACCCAATCTCCACCATCCGGCCCCCGGCCCCCATTTCCATTGAGGAGCTTGCCGGCGCTTCCTCCCGCTCCTCCTCCGCTGGCTTCGAGGACGCGCTCAAAGAGGCATTCCGCGGCGTCGACGCGCTCCAGAAGAACGCCCAGGCCTCTACCGAAAGTCTGCTGCGTGGCGAATCCGAGGACTTGCACAAGATCGCTCTCGACCACCAGCGCGCCTCTCTCTCCTTCGATCTCTTCCTGCAGATGCGCAACAAGGCCGTCACCGCCTATCAGGAGATCATGCGGATGCAGGTCTGAGACGGCTTCCGGGCGACTGCAGGGAACTGAATCGAGATGGGCCAGCTCACAGAGATGATCGCCAGCATGGGATGGAGACAACGGATCTCTATCCTCGCCATTTCAGCCGCCGTGGTTGGCGCTCTCTGGATGGGTGTCTTGTGGAATCGTGACCGGGACCTGCGCCCGCTCTTCACCAGCCTCTCGCCTGAGGATTCCGGCGCCATCGTCGCCCGCCTTCGCACCTCGAAAGTCCACTATTCGGTCCGCGACGATGGGACAATCCTGGTCCCATCGACCCGCGTCGCCGAACTACGCCTGGATCTCGCCACCGCCGGACTGCCCCAAACCGGCCGTCTCGGTTTCGAGCTCTTCGATAAAACCAACTTCGGCGCCACCGACTTCGCCGAGCAGGTCAACTACCGCCGCGCCGTCGAAGGGGAACTCGAACGCAGCTTCATGGCCATCGCTGAGGTCGAAAAGGCCCGCGTTCACGTCACCTTCGCCAAGGACTCGGTCTTTGTCGAAAGTCGCCAGCCCGCCAAAGCCAGCGTGATGCTCAGACTCCGCCCCGGCGGCCGCCTCTCTCCTCAGCACATCCAGGGCATCACCCATCTTGCGGCCAGCGCCGTCGAAGGCCTCCAGCCCGAAGAGGTCAGCGTCCTCGACATGAACGGCGCTCTGCTCAACCGCCCACGCCGCAACCTCGACGGTGAACTGGCCGGCGCCTCCGACGCCCGCCTCGAATACCGTCAGTCGGTCGAAAAGGATCTTCTCGTCAAGATTCGAGCCACTCTCGATCCGCTCCTCGGTGAAGAGCGCTACCGCGCCGGCGTCACCGCCGATGTCGATTTCTCCAGCGGCGAGCAAAGCGAAGAGACTTTCGAACCTGACAAGTCGGTCATGATCCACTCCCAGAAAACTGAGGACGTCTCCGGTTCGGCCGTCGCTGCCGGCGGCGTGCCCGGCACAGCAACCAACCTGCCCCGGCCTGTCGAACGCACCGCTTCCACCCGCGGCGGCGTCGCCCGCCGTACCGAAAACACTACCTATCAAACCAGCCGCGTCGTCAGAAAGACCACCCTGCCGCAGGGCAATCTCCGCCGCGTCTCGGTCGCCGTTCTTCTCGATCAGGCCGTCCGATGGGAGGGCAGCGGCGCCCAGGCCAAGCGTGTCATCGAACCTCCCCCGCCAGAGCGCCTCAAAGTCGTTCGCGACGTCCTGGCCGGTGTCATCGGCTTCCAGGAACAGCGCGGCGACCAGATCCTGGTCGAGTCGCTTCCCTTCGACGCCACCCTCCATGCCACGCCTCCCTCTTCCACCGGCTCCGGCGGGTCCACGCCCGGCCCCTCCGGCCCATTCCCGCTGCCCGCCTGGCTTCAACCACTTCTCAAGATCGCGCCGCTGGCTGTCTGGCTTGGCGCGGTTGCCGCCCTGGCCGTCGTTTTGCTTGTCGCTGTGTTCTGGGTCGTCCGCCGCCTCCGCCGCAAGGGCGTAGCCCATACCCAGCCCCATGCCACCTCTCAGGCCGCCCTCCCAGCCAACGATCACGCTGGCGAACTTGAGGCCAAAGCCATGGCTCAGCTCGCCGCCAACGAGGAAAACCGCGTCCGCGCAGAGCAGGAACTGCTCGCCTCCCTCCAGTTGCCTCCCAATACGAAAAAGACAGAAATCCTCCGCAAGCAGATCGGCGAGTCGGCCAAACGCGATCCCCAGGCCACCGCCCAGCTGATCCGCGCCTGGTTGAACGAGCAGGAAAGGTGAGCCGCTTCCAGTGATCACCAACGCAAATCCGGAGAAGCAGGGACCCCGCCACACCGGTTCGCAAAAGGCCGCCGTCCTCATGGTCACCCTCGGCGAACAGGCCAGCTCCGAGGTGCTAAAACACCTCGACGAGGATGAGGTTTCCATGATCGGCAAGGAGGTAGCCCGCATCGCCGCCATCACCTCCGAAGACGCCGAAGCCATCCTCGAAGAGTTCTACTCCATGTCGATGGCCCAGGACTACGTCCTCAAAGGAGGCATCGACTACGCCCGCAAGATGCTCATGGGCGCCTTTGGACCCGAGGTGGCCAAGCGCCTCATCGACCGCCTCATGAAGATGCTCGGCAACGACGCCGCCAGCTTTGACGCCCTCCAGAAAGCCGACCCCCAACAGCTCGCCAAGTTCATCCACAGCGAGCACCCCCAGACCATCGCCCTCGTCCTTAGCCACCTCAACCCCTCCCAGGCCGCCGGGCTGCTCTTCTCTCTCCCCCACGACCTGCGCTCCGAGGTCAGCCTCCGCATGGCCAACCTCGACCAGATCTCCCCCGAAATCATCTCCAAAATCGCCAGCATCATCGGTTCAAAGCTCAAGGCTCTCGGCGAGCTCTCACGTGAAAGCTACGGCGGCGTCCGCGCCGTCGCCGAGATGTTCAACCGCCTCGACTCCAACACCAGCAAGGACATCCTCGACTCCATCGATCAAAAAGACAACGCTCTGGCCGATACTATTCGCCACCTCATGTTCGTCTTCGAGGACCTGCTGCTCATCGACATCGAGGGCATCAAGGAACTGCTCGGCCGCATCGACCGCAAAATCCTCACCATCGCTCTGAAAGGCACCTCCGACCAGCTCAAGAACCACTTCCTCCAGTGCATGTCCCAACGAGGCTCCGAAATGCTCCGCGAAGACATGGACGCGCTCGGCCCCATCAAGATCAAGGAAGTCGAAGCGTCGCAGCAGCAGATCATCGCCGTCGTCCGCCAACTCGAATCCGAAGGTGTCCTCAACCTGAAGGGCACCGTGGGCGAACAATATGTCGTGTAAGATTATCCGCGCCCTCGATGAAAGCGCCGCCCAACCCTTCGACTGGGGTGCAGGTAACAGCGCTCCTCATCGGGCACAGTCCCATTCCAGGACTCAGCCGCACGGCCACGCCATGCCTGACGCCGGCTCGGACGAGCATCTCCAACAGGCGCTCCAGCAGGCCAAGCACCAGGGTTTCCAGGAAGGCGCCAGACAGGCCGGCGAATCGGCCCAATCCCAGATCCAGGCGGCAATTAACCAAACCAGCGCCCGCCTTGCCGAATCGCTCTCCGAAATCACCGCGCTCCGGCCCCGCCTGCGTCGCGAAGCAGAATCCCAGGTCGTCGAACTCGCCCTCGCCATCGCCCGCAAAATCCTCCACCGCACCATCACAATGGATGCCGAAGCCATCGCAGGACTTGTCCACGCCTCCGTCGCCCGTATCGACGCCCGCGACTTGCTCTCCATCCGTATCGCTCCCTGCCATCTCACCCAGGCCAACGCCGCGGTCACCCGTCTCGGCCTCCCCGGCCAGGTCACCGTCATTGCCGACCAGCGTCTGGAACCCGGCGGGCTTGTCCTCGAAACCGCCCGCGGCCAACTCGACGCCTCTGTCAACACCCAACTCGCCGAAATCGAGCGCGGCTTCACTGACTATCTCGATGCCGGAGAAACCTCATGACATCGGCCCCCCTTGACCTCGGCCGCCTCCACCGTGTCGTCGCCGAAACCGACCCCTTCCGCCGCACCGGCGTTGTCCGCGAAACCTCCGGCCTCATCATTGAAAGCGATGGACCCGCCGCCGCTCTCGGCGACTTCTGCGAAATCCTCACCACCCAGCGCCGCCGCATCCGCACCCAGGTGGTCGGTTTCCGCAATGGCCGAGTCCTCTCCATGCCCCTCGAAGAGACTCCGGGCCTCCAACTCGGCGACACCATCGTCGCCCGTGGCCACGAAGCCCGTCTCGCCGCCGGCCCCGGTCTGCTAGGCCGCGTCCTGGACGGCTTCGGCCGCCCCATCGACGGCCTCGGACCTATAGAGGCCGACAAATACTACGTCCTCGACGCCCAGCCGCCAGGACCGCTCGAACGCGAACCCATCCGCGACCGCCTCGTCACCGGCGTCCGCGCCATCGACGGCTTCCTCACCTGCGGCCGCGGCCAGCGTATCGGCATCTTTGGCGGATCCGGCGTCGGAAAATCCACCCTCCTCGCCAGCCTCGTCAAGAATAATGACGCCCAGGTCTCTGTTCTAGCCCTTATCGGCGAACGCAACCGCGAGGTCCGCGACTTCATCGAAAACGACCTCGGCCCTGAGGGCCTCAAACGCTCGGTGGTCGTCGTCGCCACCTCTGACCGCCCGGCCCCGCTGCGTATCCGCGCACTCCAGGTCGCCCTCGCCGCAGCCGAGTACTTTCGCGACCAGGGCAAAGACGTCCTGCTCGTCGCCGACAGCGTCACCCGCCTCGCCATGGCCCAGCGCGAAATCGGTCTAGCCGCCGGCGAACCGCCCAGCCAGAAGGGCTACACGCCCTCGGTCTTCCAACTTCTACCCCGCGTCTTTGAACGTGCCGGCCGCTTCAAAGACGGATCCATCACCGCCTTCTTCACCGTCCTTGTCGAAGGCGACGACATGAATGAGCCCATCGCCGACGCCGTCCGCGGCATCCTCGATGGCCACATCGTCTTGTCCCGCGCTCTCGGCCAGAAGGGCCACTACCCGGCCATTGACGTCCTTCAGTCGGTCTCCCGTCTCGCGCCCCGCGTCGCCGCCCCCGGACAGGCCGAATCGGCCAACCGCATCCGCGAAACCATGGCGCTTCTCGAAAACGCCGCCGACCTCATCCGCGTCGGCGCATATGCCTCAGGCTCAAACCCGCAACTGGATTCCGCCATCGCCATCGAAAAAGAGATCCAGAGCTTCCTCCGCCAGACGCCCCACGAAACCTCCGACATCGATACCACGGCCAAGCTGATGGCCAATCTGGCCAGGGCGGGCACCCGATGAAGCGCTTCAAGTACCCGCTCGAAGGCCTGATGCGCCTGAAAAAGGCGCGTCTTGATCAGGAAATCCTCAAAATGGAGCAGATCGCCGCCGGCATCATACAGGTCGAACAACATCGCCTGGCTCTTGACCGCGAATCCCGTGAAGCCACTCGCGCGGCGGCTCTCGCCTCCACCGCCGAGGGCTGGCAACTCGTCGCCCTGGACCGTTTCCGCCGCTACGCCATCGAGCAGGACCAGCGTCTCGCGGCAGAACTCCAGCGCCTGGGCAAACGACTTGAAGAGCAACGCCAGGCAGTCGTCGACGCCAACAAAAACGTCCGCATGCTGGAACTGCTCAAGGAACGCCGCCTCGCCGGCTGGCGAGAGGAGGTAAGCAAGGAGGAGGAAGCCATCGTCTCTGACCTGGTCATCGCCCAATGGGGCCGGCGCCCGCAGTGACCGCCAAGCATCAAGATCCAGGTCTCAACCCGTCAGGCCGCCGGCCTCCTCACGCGCCGGTCATCAGAAACGCCGCAAACTGCGCCGTGTCCTTCGTCAACCCGGCAAACGTAGCCAGCGTCTTGCCCTCGGCGTCCAGTACCGCATAGAACGGGATGGCGACGGTCTTGAAATCCGTCTCCTGCCGCTGCTGGTTCGCCTCGCTCGCCGCATCGGTTCCGTCGGTATACAACTCGACCGCCACCAAGCCGCCCATCGCCTCGGCGATCTCACGACGCGGGAACATGTTCGCCTTCATCCAGTGGCAATTTGTACACGCATAGCCGGTGAACGCCACCAGCACGCGCCTGTTCTCCGCCTTCGCCTTTGCCAGCGCCCCGTCGTAATCGTTTTTCAACCACTTAGCCCCGGACGACGAACTTGCACTAAACGAACTCGTCTCGCCGGGCGCCGGGATGAACGCCTCGACATCGCCCAAACGGGCGCCAAACATCCCCGGAATGAACGAGATGGCGACACCCAGGAACAGCACCGCCACCAATAGCCTTCCCGTACCCAGATTCTGGTCCGGCTTCACCCCTTCCATCCTCAAAAGACCCAGCAGATACAGCCCCGGCAACGCGAACAGCACCACCCAGAGCGCCAGGAACCGCTCCCTGGTCAGCAGGTCCCACTGCATGACAACATCCACATTCGACATGTATTTCAGCATCGCCGCCAGGATCAGGAATCCCATCACCACCTTCACGCGCGCCATCCATCCGCCGCTGCGGGGCAGCCTCTGCAGGTAGCCCGGAAACAGCGCCAAAAAGAAGAAAGGCAGCGCCAAACCAGCCGAAAACGAGGCCATGCCGAGCACCGGCTGCAGCATCCCACCCTGCACCGACGCCACCAGCAGCGTTCCCACAAACGGACCCACACATGCAAAAGACGTCAGCGAAAACGTCAACCCCATCAACAGCACGCCCAGATACCCGCCGCGATCCGACGCCGCGTTCATTTTCGTCAGTAGACCCGACGGCAGCGTGATCTCAAACGCGCCCAGTAGCGACAAACCAAACGCAAAGAAAACCAATGAGATAAACCCGTTCACCCACGGATTGGACGCCATCTGCGACACGCCAAACGGCCCCAACGCCGCCGTCACCCCAAAGCCCAGCCCCGTGAAAAGCACCACGATGCCCAAGCAGAACACCGCCGCCTGCGTCAGTGACTGTGCGCGCGTCCCCTGGCCCTGGTTCAAAAAGAACGACAACGTGATCGGGATCATCGGGAACACGCACGGCGTGAAAATCGCCGCCAATCCGAAGCCGAAGGCGATCAATAAGAACGACCCCATAGGCTGAGCCGCCGCCTGGCCCTGCGCCGCCACCGGCGTCGGGGCATCCGCCGCGCCCGGCTTGAACTCGCTCCACCCCGCCGGAATCGACACCTCGCTCGCGGCAGCCGCCGGATCGATCGCCAGCTCGGTCTGCGCCGTCACCCGTCTCGGCGGCAGGCACTCTTTGTCGGTACAAAGTTGGTACCGCATCTTCGCCGTGATCCCGGCCTGGCCCGCAGCCGCCTCCCTTGCCAGTTCCAGCTTGAAGTAGAACTTCACCTGTTTTTTGTAAGTCTCTGTATCCAGGTTGAAATTCAGATCAAACTTGCGCTCCGGGGCAGGGTAGTACAGCGTCGCCGACGCCACCGACGCCGACTCTTCGATCTCGATGGTTGTTGGAATCGGCCCGCCCGTCGGCCCCGGCTTGGGTGTCGTCGGCGAGTACATATGCCATGGCTCGTCGAGATTCAGCGTGAGTTCGAGCAGCACCGTCGCTCCCGGCGCCGCCGATTTCGCCAGCGGCTCCAGGGTCCATTTCGCCGGATGCGGACGCTGCGCCGCCGCCATGCCGGCAAGGAAGAAGATCGCGAAGAGGAGCTTAAATAAGAGCCGCTTTTGTGGTCGCGCCGTTATCCAGGCGCCATTCGTTGAGTTCTGAGGCAATACGGTCATTGACATGCTCGGAGGCAAATTCTGTGGCCACCCGGATCGCGTTGCGGATCGCATTGTCGTTCGAACGGCCATGACTAATGATACAGATGCCCTTCACGCCCAAAAGGGGAGCGCCGCCGTACTCGGAATAGTCGACTCTTTTCTTGAAGTCCTTATATGCGGCCCGGCTCAGGACGTAGCCGATCTTGCGCGTGATGGTGGCGGCCAGCGACTCCTGCAGCATGTGCTTGATCACTTCCACCATGCCCTCGCTCACCTTGAGGGCCACGTTGCCGATAAAGCCATCGCACACGATCACGTCGGCCTTGCCAGTGTACAGGTCCCGGCCTTCGACGTTTCCGATGAAGGTGATTGGCAGGCTCTTCATGAGTTGGGCGGCCGTGCGGGTGAGGTCGTTGCCCTTGTGCTCTTCCTCGCCGATCGACAGAATGCCGACCTTCGGATCTTCGGTGTGGAAGATCAGCCGCGAGTAAATGTCGCCCATCACTGCAAACTGCGCCAGCATGCGCGCTGAACAATCCACGTTCGCCCCAACGTCCACCATGATTGTCGGCTTGCCCTTCAGCGTTGGAAACGCCGACGCCAGCGCCGGACGGTCCACGCCTGGCACCATGCCCATCACAGTCTTGGCCGTGACCATCGCGGCGCCGGTGTTTCCGGCTGAAACCAGCCCATGGGCCTCACCGTCGCGCACCAGGCGCGCGGCGACACGGATGCTTGAATCGCGCTTGCTCCGCAGCGCCTTGGCCGGGTTGTCGTCCATGGTGACAACCTCGCTGGCGTGCACGATGCGGATCGCTAACTGCTTGGCATCGCTGTATTTAGCCAGCTCTGGACGCAGTAGTTCCTCGCGCCCGACAAGGATGATGCTGACATCCTGGCTGCGGGCCGCCCTGACGGCTCCGTGAACCTCTGGAGCGGGTGCATTATCGCCACCCATCGCATCGACAGCGACAGTGATCATAGGCGGCGCGCCCCCTATCCTACTGCTCGGCGACTTCGATGACTTCGCGCGTCTTGTACCACCCGCATGCCGGGCAGGCGCGGTGCGGCAGCTTCATTTCATGGCATTTAGGGCACTCGGACACGCCCGAGGCCTTCAAGTGGTCGTGGGCCCGGCGTGTTGACGTACGTTGCTTAGAGTGGCGTCGTTTGGGATTCGGCATAGTCTATTTCCTGGGATAGATAGAAGAGTGCGTGATTTGATGAACATTCTCATTGTAGCCAACCCAGGGCCACGATGTCATCCGCCGGGATGTGATATCAACCGGATACCGGGATTCCGGGATCACCCTACAGGGTTTCGGGGATTACGGAAACGTACCTACACCTCCTAGACTGGGCGAGGAGGTGAAGGAATGGCTGATTTCTATCAAACTGGGCTGGTTCCCACTTTGCACGCGCTGAACCGCGAAGGCCTTCCACGCCTCGACGCCGAACTTGAGCGCACCGCCGGCGATCCCGGCATCGGGCTCGTCCTCCCCGCCCTCTACAGCGAATTCGAAACCCCCGCCATGAAACTCATCATGGAGGAGCTCAAACAGGTCCGCTACCTCAAGCGCATCGTCCTCGCCCTCGCCCGCGCCGGCGAACGCGAATACCGCCGCGTCGTCAAACTCTTCGAAGGCTTCCCCACCGAAGTCACGATCCTCTGGATCGACAGCGCCCCCGTCCAGGAGTTCTTCACCTATCTCGAAGACAACGGCCTCAGTTCCGGCGTCGAGGGCAAGGGCCGCTCCTGCTGGCTCAGCTATGGCTATCTTCTGGCCAAGGGCGATTGCGACATCTTCGCCCTCCAGGACTGTGACATCCGCACCTACCATCGCCGCATGTTGGCCCGGCTGGTCTATCCGATCTCCGACTCGCGACTGGACTTCGACTTTGCAAAGGGCTACTACCCTC
Organism: Bryobacteraceae bacterium; assembly: GCA_014860455.1. Lineage (GTDB taxonomy): Bacteria > Acidobacteriota > Terriglobia > Bryobacterales > Bryobacteraceae > PNKE01. The sequence continues at coordinate 15,149 of JACZJQ010000270.1, forward strand.
GCTATACGCACAAGCTCAACGGCCGCGTCACCCGGCTGTTCCTCACCCCCCTGGTCCGCTCGCTCCAGGACTGCGGCGTCCATACCCAGTTCCTGCGCTTCATCGACAGCTTCCGCTACGGACTCGCCGGCGAGTTCGCCATGAAGGCCGATCTGGCCCGCAGCATGCGCGTGCCCTCCGATTGGGGCCTCGAGGTCAGCACCCTGCACGAAGTCTGGCAGCGCGTCCCCACGATGCGCACCTGCCAGGTCGACCTCACCGAATGCTACGACCATAAGCACCAGGACCTCTCGGCCGACGATTCCGGCCGCGGCCTCCACAAGATGACCAAGGACATCGCCAAGGCCATGTTCCGCGCCCTCGGCAAGGAAGGCGTCCTGCTCGGCCACGACCTGCTGGCCAACACGCTGCCGCTGCGCTACCAGCAGGTGGCGGAATCCATGGTGGCCCGCTACCGCGCCGACGCCGTCATGAACGGCCTTGAATACAACCGACACATGGAGGAGTCGTCGCTCGAAGTCTTTGCTCACTCGCTCACCGAAGCCGCTCAGGAGTTCCTGGCCAACCCGCTGGGCGAGGCCCCGCTGGCGAGTTGGGACCGCGTGACCGATGCCGTGCCCGACGTCTTCGAACGGCTAGTCGGCGCGGCCGAACTCGAGGACGGTCTCGCCAACGCGGCGAGAACCGCTTGAGACAGGCTCAGGCCGCGGGTCCTATATCGAGTTCCAGTTCGCTCAAAATGGAAAGCACGGCCTGCGACCAGGCGGCCGGTCCGGCCGTTGGCGTCAGGCGCGCCCTGGAAATCCGCTTGGCAAGTTCATTGGAATGGGCGGACTTGAGGATCACCGGGTAATCGACAATGCGCAGGAACTCCTCATCGTTCAGCCCGTCGCCCAGCCCGATGGTGACAACCGGAGTATGCATTTCGGAATAGAGATCGATCAGCCGGCGGACGGCGTCCCCCTTGCCGGCATGACGCTGGGCATGGTAAAAACGCCCACCCCGCGTCATCTTCAGCCCCTGCGCCATGAACGCCCTCAGCAGATCGGATTCCCGCCGCGGCGTCAGCAGCAGGAACGGCTCGCTGTATTCGCGCGTGGCGGCCAACGCGGCGTCGTCCAGTGTCATGTCGCAGTGAACCGCGATCTCCTCCACGTTCATCTCGGAAAAGCCCCGCACCTCACACCGGCTCTCGGACGCGGCTCGGTGCAGCGCCTGCACCACCTGCACCTGCGGCCATCCAAGCACGATCCGCGCCTCGCCGCCGGGCAGATGCTCGGCGTCCAGCGGCAGAGGATCGAACGCCCCGGCCGTGAAGTGGATTGCTCCTCCGTTCTCCACAATCGACGGATGCCGGATCCCGGTCACCTTTTGCCAGCGTTCAACCTCGGCCCGCGTCTTGCTCGTCGTGAAGACGACCGGCGCCCCATGGCGCGCCAGCACGCGCAACGCCGGCAACGCCGGTTCCCACTCATAAGTCGAGTGGTCCAGCAGGCAGCCGTCCATGTCGGTGAAAACGGCGATCACGGAATTAAGATAACAGGGATGAGGCGGTCATGACCCCGAGAATCGGTTTCTCTCTCATCGCCGGTTTCGGCGCACTGATCATTCTCACGGCCGCGCTCGGCATCAGCCAGTCCCGTCGCGCCGCCGCAATTCAGCGCGATCTCATCTCCGCGCAGGAAACCTACACCTCCACCGAATCCCTGCTGTCAGAAACCCGCGTCGACCTCTATCGCATCGGCATGAACGTCCGCGACTACCTGCTCGACCGTTCTGGCGATTCCGCTCAAATGCGGGCCGAACTGCTCACAACCCGCCAGCAGGTCCTCGGCAACCTCGAAATGCTCGAATCCCGCATGGGGTTGGAACACCGCGAGCCTCTCAAGAAACTCCGCGACGAAGTCGAGGAGTACTTCGAATGGACCTCGCCCGCGCTCAGTTGGACGCCTGAGGAAAAGGCTGCCTATAGCGGCACCTACGTCCGCGGCGTTCTGCTCAAACGCCGTGAAGCCATCACCAGCCTCGCCTCCCAGCTTCAAACCATCAACTCCTCGAATCTGCGCCGGGCACGCGAACGCCTCGAACGCAGCCAGCAGGATTACCTCCAGTGGCTCAAGCGTCTCACCTCCATCGTCGTCGTCCTCAGCCTCCTGGTCGCGGCCTTGAGCATCACCTGGATCATGCGGTTGGAACGCCAGGCGGAAGCCGAACGCCGCCGCGCTGAACAGGCCGAACGCGAACTCCGCCTGCTCTCCCAGCAACTGGTCCGCGCCCAGGAAGAGGAACGCCGCTCGCTCTCCCGCGAACTCCACGACCAGGTCGGGCAACAACTCACCGCGCTTCGTGTCGAAATCTCAAACCTCGCCCGCATCCCACCAAGCGACCGCGCCCTCTTTGAATCCCAGGTCAGGGAGGCCAAGGCCCTCGCTCAACAAACCATGAAAACCGTTCGCGACCTCGCCATGGGTCTCCGCCCATCAATGCTCGACGACCTCGGCCTCGGCCCGGCCATCGAATGGCAGGCCCGCGAATTCTCCCGCCGTAGCGGCGTCCCGTCCACGGTCGAACTCGAAGGCAAGATCAACGGCGACTTGAGCGAATCCGAGCGCACTTCGCTGTTCCGTATCGTCCAGGAGGCCCTCACCAACATCACCAAACACGCCAAGGCCACCGAGGTCCGCATCCGCCTCTCCGCCAACCATGAGGGCATCCGGCTGCTTGTCGCCGACAACGGCCGTGGTGTGCCCATGCCTGACTCCCCTCGCCGCGGACTCGGCCTCCTCGGCATGGAAGAACGCGCCAAGGAACTCGGAGGCAGCTTCAGCCTGTCATCCTCGCCCGGCGATGGCACCACCATCGAAGTCTGGCTGCCGCGTAGAATGGCGGCATGAGCATGATCCGCGTACTTCTGGCCGACGACCACGGGGTTGTCAGAAAAGGTCTGCGGTTCCTCATCGAAAACGAAGAGGGTTTCGAAGTCGTCGGCGAGGCCGGCGACGGCCGCGAAGCCATCCGTATGGCTAAGGAACTCACCCCTGACGTCGTCGTCATGGACATCGCCATGCCGCAGTTGAACGGCATCGACGCCACATCCCAGGTCATCAAGGCCAGCCCCTCCACAAAGGTGCTCATCCTAAGTATGCACAACGACGAAAGCTACATCCTGCGCGCCCTGGAAGCCGGCGCCAAGGGCTACATTCTCAAGGAAACCGCCGAGGACTATCTGCTCGGCGCCATCCGCGGCGTCGCCCGCGGCAAGCCCTTCTTCAGCCCGGCGATCGCCCAGACCCTGCTTGAAGACTACATGCGCAACCTCCAGCAGAAAGGCCAGCAGGATAGCTACAGCCTCCTCACCGACCGTGAACGCGAAGTCCTTCAACTTCTCGCTGAAGGCCGCTCAAACAAAGACGTCGCCCAACTCCTCGACCTCAGCGTCTACACCGTCGAAACCCACCGCACCCGCATCATGCAGAAACTCAACCTGCACAATACAGCCGAGCTTGTCCTCTACGCCGTCCGCAAAAAGATCATCTTTTAGGCCGGTAAATCGCCCCGCCCGCCATCGAAGCCGCCTCGATCTCAATCAATCCCGCCAGGGCCATGTTCACCGCCAGGGAGACGGGGAAGATATTCATCGCCGCGCCGGTCATTGCCCCAGACAGAAAGCCCACCACCCAAACCGCCATTCCCACCAGGCCCGCCGTCTTCCACCCCTGCCCGTAACGGTCGATCACGTGGGCATACAGCGCCACCACGGAGAACCCCATCAGCATCCCCCACGCCAGCAGCGAGGCGACTTCCACGGTGGACGACAACAGCGGGCGGTTCAACGCGAGCATCGCCTTCTCCCAGTCCTCGCACAGTAGGATGCCGCTGACTATAAACTCCGAGAGATTCACGATCAGCCCGGCCGCCAATCCGCCAAGTACAACCCGCCGCCAGTTGATCCCGTCCATCACGAGCCGCCTTTCCCGTAGATTGGCCTCATCCTACGCCGGGCTTATCGCGAAAACAAGCATTTTGTGACTTGTCTTGAGACAACCTCGCCGTGCCATTTCCGCACGGATCCGCCGTCTTGTTGGCGCCTCCGCTGCCCGCGTGAGCCCACTTCCCGCTCTCGTTGCGCAGGCCCCGCAGGCGTCGGGCCACGCACGCATTCGCGTCCTCTCATCACGGCGCTCTATGAGCGCGATGTTCAATCGATCAGCTATTGCGCCCTACCCGCCGCGCCGTTTCAGTGGTCTTTTGACGTCTCCCCCATCGGCCCGCGGTCCGAAATCCTGGAATATCCGATTGCGGGCTGCGTCGGAAATCGCAACCACCGCCGGGTGCTTCAGCTTCCGCTCAACCGTGATCGCATAGAAACTCTCCCTCACCTCATCCGTCCGCCCTATCACCGACGCCCCATGCCGGCGCCGGATCTCCTGCTCCACCACCGACGGCGCCGCAAACAGGCCCTTGCCCGCCTGCCCGAACGCCTGCAGCAACGCGCGGTCCTGGAACTCCCCTACCACCCTCGGGCGGATGTTCTGCGCTTCAAACCATGCTTCCAGCGAGCGCCGCGCCGTCGAGTTCTCCAGCGGCAGCAGAAACGGCGCCCCGTCCAGCGCCGCCGGAAACCGCCTCCTGTATCTCGCCGCAAGATCCGGCCGGCCAAAGATAGTCACCCCGCAGCTCCCCAGCAGGTGGCTGAACGCCTTCACCCTCACCGATGGGCTCACCGGCGTGTCCGCCAGCACCAGATCCATCCCAAACGTCGAAAGCTCGGCCAGCAGCCGCTCCGGCCTGTCTTCATAACAAACCAGTTGGACCGGCTCAGGCAGCGACAACGCCGGCTCCAGCAGCCGGAAGGCGACATGTTTGGGCAACACGTCCGACACGCCCACAATCAGCCTCGAAGGCCGTCCCGCCGGCCTGCCCCTCACTACGTCGGTCATCTCCCGGCCCAGCGAGAATATCTCCTGCGCGTAACGGAATACCATCCGCCCCACTTCCGTCATCACCAGGTTCCGCCCCGAGCGAATGAACAACTTCTCGCCCAGCGCACTCTCAAGCGCCCGGATCTGCCCCGTGATCGTCGGTTGTGCCAGCCGCAACTGCCGGCCGGCCTGTGTGATGCTCCCCTCTTTCGCAGCCACCCAGAAGTAGTAGAGATGATGGTAGTTCAGCCACTCCATACCCGGCATCATAACTCGATATTCCCGATAGGAAGAGATGAAATTATCTATTTGTCTATGAATTGTTCTCGCGCTACAGTCATCAGTAGCAGCGCCGGGACCCGCGGTCTATTCGCCACTGGGGCGTCTGCCGACCACGCTCTGCCTGGCCCGGAGCCGGGCTGATCCGGGCACGGCCCCTCAACGCCAGCGCCTTGCCACCGGCGTGGTGCGCGGTTCCGCGACGGACGGTTGTGCCTGGAGGTAGGCGATGGAGCCTCATCGTCAGCTGAATGGCGGCGGTCATACGCCCGGGCGGGCGGTTGGCCTCTGGTTCCGCCTGGTGTACTACGCCGTGCTGTGCGTCGTCGGCGGGCTGCTGATGGGGGTGCTCTACATGGCTAGCAGCCGCGATTGAAGAGTGAAATGAAATCGTGATCTTGAAATACCTTAGCATCAGATTCATGATGGGCTGCCCCGGCGCCCGCCAGCCGTTCGGAGCCTCCTGTGCCCGTTGAGACCATCGGCACTCCTTGGCTCTGGGGCGGCTTCACTCTGCTCGTGCTGGTCCTGCTGGCATTGGACCTCGGCGTCTTTCACCGCCGCGAGCACGCAGTCCGCACCCGCGAAGCCCTTCTCTGGACCGCGGTCTGGATCGCCCTGGCTCTGGTCTTCAACGCCGGCGTCTACCGCTGGTTCGGACCCGAACGCGCCCTGGAATTCTTCACCGGCTACCTGATCGAGAAAGCCCTCTCGGTGGACAACATCTTCGTGTTCATCGTTATCTTCTCTTACTTCAAAGTGCCGTCCGAATACCATCACCGCGTGCTGTTCTGGGGCATCCTGGGCGCGCTGGTCATGCGCGCTATCTTCATCCTGCTTGGGGCCGCTCTACTTCAGCAGTTCCACTGGGTGATCTACGTCTTCGGAGCGTTCCTTCTCATCACCGGCATCAAAATGCTGTCCCGTGCCAGTGAGGTGCATCCCGAACGCAATCCCATGTTCCGCATGTTCACCCGCATCGTGCCCAGCGTCAGTGACTACCGCGGCGCCCGCTTCACCGTCACCGAGGGCGGCCGGCGCTTCGCCACGCCCTTGCTGCTGGTTCTCATCTGCGTCGAGACGACCGACATTGTCTTTGCAGTGGATTCCATCCCCGCGATCTTCGCCATTACCCGCGACCCGTTCATCGTCTACACCTCGAACATCTTCGCCATCCTTGGTCTGCGCGCACTTTACTTCGTGCTGGCGGGCGTCATGGACAAGTTCCATTTCCTTCGCATCGGTCTGGCCCTGGTGCTGGCCTTTGTCGGCCTGAAGATGTTGCTCACCGATCTCTACAAACTGCCGATCGGGCTCTCGCTGACGGTTGTGGCGGCCTTGCTGGCCGGGTCCATCACCGCCTCGCTTCTCTGGCCGCCGGCCTCGCCCTCCGGCCCGGAAACTCCTGGCAGCCAGCCGCCGGATTAGCCGTTTTCCGGGTCGCGATTGACCCGCGATGGGCCTGATGGAACAGCTTGTCCGGCCGCCAGACGGCCGTGTACGCCAATAGCATCGCCAACGCTCCGCACGGTCCAATCCCGTCCATGCCGCCCGAAGAAGCCACAATGGAGATCTCCGCTCAGCGGGCCGCTCCAAATGAGAGAATGGAGGGCGGTCGAACGCATGGTTCCGGATCGCGAGTCCGGAGGTGCGCAGGCGGACGGGATGACTGCTTTCCGGACGTTGAATCGCCCGCCGGGAGATGCATTCCCGCGCCGGTGGCGGCCAGCAAATCGACATGCTTGCTCCAGAATCCGAACTCGTTCAGAACATCACCATCGCCGGCGCTCTGGCGCGGACCGAATCGCTGCATGGAGACCAATTGGCTCTGGTCAGCCGCCACCAGGGCATCCGGTGGAGTTGGCATGAACTGATGGACGCCGCGCTGTCGATCGCCCAGGGGCTGTACTCGCTGGGATTGGTTCCGGGCGACCGGATTGGTGTCTGGTCGGCCAACTGCGCCGAGTGGGTGGCTCTGCAGTACGCCTGCGCCATTTCGGGCATCGTGCTGGTGAACGTCAACACCGCTTACCGCTCCCACGAACTCTCCTACGTCCTCAACCGCAGCCGCATCCGCGCGCTCGTCCTCCAGGAACAGGACGTCCACGCCAACTACCGCCAGATCCTGGACGAAGCGCTGGCCCGCACGCCCTGCCTGCTCGAACACGCCATCTATATCGGCTCGAACCACTGGAACGATATCGCTTCGACGCCGCCCGAGACGCCGGGCCACGTCCCGCAGCCCGAAGACGTCGCCAACATCCAATACACGTCCGGCACTACAGGCTCGCCCAAGGGCGTGCTGCTGACCCACCTGAACCTGATCAACAACGGGCGATTCATGGCCGGGCGGATGAAGCTGACGCATGAAGACCGCATCTGCGTCCCAGTGCCGCTTTACCACTGCTTCGGCTGCGTCATCGGCACCATGAATGCCGCGGCGACAGGGGCGGCGGTTATCCTGCCCGCGGCGTCGTTCGATGCCGGCAAGACGCTGGAAGCCATCCATGCCGAACGCGCCACGGCCGTCTATGGCGTGCCGGCGATGTTCATCGCCGAACTGCACCACCCGCGCTTCGATGAGTTCGATTTCACGAGCCTGCGGACGGGGGTGATGGCGGGTTCGGTGTGCCCGATCGAGGTGATGCGCCAGGTGGTCGAGCGGATGAACTGCCGCGAGATCACCATCATCTATGGCCAGACGGAAAGCTCGCCCGGGATTACGATGTCGAGCCCGGACGATCCGCTGGAGTTGCGCTGCTCGACGGTCGGGCGCGCGCTGCCGGCTACCGAGGTCAAAATCATCGACCCCTCAACGGGCGAGGAGGCCGGGGTGGGCGTGACGGGCGAACTGTGCACCCGCGGGTATCTGGTGATGAAGGGCTACGACGACGATGACGCCGCCACAGCCGCCGCCATCGACGCCGACGGCTGGCTGCACACGGGTGACCTGGCCGAGGTGGACGAAAACGGCTACTACCGCATCACCGGCCGGCTGAAGGACATGATCATCCGGGGCGGCGAGAACATCTACCCGCGCGAGGTGGAGGACTTCCTGTACCGGCACCCGAAGGTCGCCGAGGTGCAGGTGGTCGGGTTGCCGCACGAACGGTTGGGCGAAACCGTGCTGGCCTGGATCCGGCTGAAACCCGGGCGCACGGCGACGGCCGAGGAGATCCAAGAGTTCTACCGCGGCGAGATCGCGTATTTCAAAGTCCCCGAGTCGATCCGGTTCGTGGACAAATACCCGATCACGGTGACCGGCAAGATCCAGAAATTCCGGATCCGGGAACTAGAACTCGAATACAGGGAAGAGGCAAAAGCGGCGGCTTGCGGAGGGGGCGTGGTTCAAATCTGAAGCGGGCGGCCTTCCTCGTCGCCGGCTCGCGCGTCGTCCAGGGCCTTAAGCCTATCGGGCATTCCTTGAGAGATTTGGCATAGAATAATAACGAGAGCCTCTGTTCTGGTCTTAGGTTTTCTGATCATTCGATTTCGAGGCCCTTCCGGTGTTTTACCGGGTCGGTCTCAAATAACCTCTTGTGTTCGATTGCCTCCTCGATTTCAGCATGCCGGACGACTTGTGGAGTAAGATATAGGAACCCCTCTGTTTCGTGTCTCGAGATCTCGTCAGATGACTTAAATCTGCTTAAGCTGAGCAACTTGACGTTGCACCAGATCAAGAAATTCTTCAATTTTTTTGGTTTCTAACCCATGGCTGAGTCTAAATACAATACTGTTGCTTGGGGTGGAGACTCTGACGGCATTAGTCTGTAAAAATGGCAGTACGGAAACTGCGCATGCCAAGAACACAAACCCCATTATTAATGGTCCAGTAGAGCCGCCGCTATTTGCAAAAAACAATAGAGCGAGGATACCGCAAAAACCACTAAGCAGGGCTAGCGCCACTGAAAAATGCTGATAGGAGCCACATCCCTGAACTTCTCTCAAGAAAATTGTCAGTTTTGTGAATGATCCCATTTTCTTTCTTACAAATACCAATCGTTTGCTTGTGAGAATAATTGTCTCAAGCTCAAGCATGTCCGTTGATAATCTTTGCAGGAGCCCTCGGCGCAAATCTGCTAGTATTTCTTCTCCCTCAAGTAGTTGAATCATTGGTCGCTATCTCCATCTCTCGACAATACTGGATCAGAGTTCAATGCGGCTGCGGTACTCTGGATTCAGGTAGGCTCGATTCCTTCTGCGCACACGGAGGATGCAAATTATTGCCAATGGGGCAACGACGCAGATTGCTGCTAGAGTAAGCCACAGCATGAATTGAACGGAAAGGGCACAGTATCATACCGTGTGCCGGATCGCAAGGCCAAACCCTGTAAGGTCTTGCCCCGCCTACCGTTGGGCCTTCTCGCCGCAAAGCACGCCTAGCTTCGGACTGGCGATGGTCCGCAATGAGATCGTTCGTTCGTGTAGCCAATCTGATGAGAGTTCGACCCCACCGACGTTACGCGCGGCCCCCCTCGCGCGGTTTCTGCTTCGCACCTTCATGTTGGAGCAAGTGCTCATGATGGAGTACGCAGAGTACAAGCGTCGATTTGACTCGACACCCCGCAGGATCCTTTGGTCTATGTGGACCGGTTGCGGTCCGGGGGCCGGCCCACTGTGTCATCCTGCGATCATGGCGTTGGCGTCCCAGGTGCAGATGCGTTTTTCGAAGTAGCTGGTGTTGCAGAGCAGGGCCGGGCCGGCGGCGCGGAAGCCGAAGGTGGAATCCTCGAAGTGGGGCTTGCGGGCGCGGACGGCGTTGATGAAGTTGCGGACGTGGTCGCGGTGGGCGTCGCGGGAGGAGACCCAGCGCTGTTCGCCGGTGGAGTCGAGCGTATCGACGGTCTGTTCGCGCCAGGGGTACTGCTTGCGGTATCCGCGGAGGAAGGCCGTTTGCTGGTCCTTGGCGAAGGTGTCGATGGTGTAGCCGGGTTCCTCGGCGCGCGGGCGCTTGGAGAGCGTGACGCTGCGGACGTCAGTGAGGATCGTCCCTTCGCTGCCGACGAACTTGAAGCCGAATTGCTCCTGAGGCTCGCTGCTCTTGAAGTTGACGCGCATGGCGAAGGTGAACTCGGGATGCGACGGGCTCTTGGGGTATTCGATGACGGCGAACATGGTGTCGGGCACGTCGCGGCCGTCGTTCCAGTAGCGCAGGCCGCCGGTGGAGTAGATGCGGTTGGGGCCGAGCGATTCGGTGGCGGTGTGGATGCCGGTGAGCAGGTGGACGTAGAGGTCGCCCGCGACGGCGGTGCCGTAGTCCTGGTAGTTGCGCCAGCGGAACAGCCGGATGGGCTCGAAGGCGCGCTTGGGGGCGTGGCCGAGGAAACGGTCCCAATCGACGGTCTGCGGGGATGCGTCGGGGGCGATGGAATACTGCCAGGCGCCCATGGCGGTGTTGCGGTCGAGCCACGCTTCCACCATGTTGAGTTCGCCGATGGCGCCGGATTTCAGAAGCTGGTTGATCTTGATGAACGAAAGCGCGCTGGCATACTGGCTACCGACCTGGAAGATGCGGCCGCTCTTCTTATGGGCGTCGATGACCGGGCGGCCCTCGTCGATCGTCTGGATCATGGGCTTTTCGCAGTAGACGTCCTTGCCGGCGTTGAGGGCGTCGATGGAGATGCGGGCGTGCCAGTGGTCGGGGGTGGCGATGATGACGGCGTCGACGTCGGAGCGGGTGAGGATTTCGCGGTAGTCGCGGGTGGTGAAGACGTGGGCGCCGTGGACCTCCTTGATGCGGTCGAGGCGGCCCTGGTAGATATCGGCCGCGGCGACGAGTTCGACACCGCCGACGGCAAGGGCGTCCTGGACGTCGCCGTTGCCCATGCCGCCCGCGCCGATGAGCGCGATCCTGATTTTGCTGTTGGCTGATTGCATCGTCGTGGCTCCCTTATCCCTTCAACTCAGCCTTCGATGGATCCCAGGCGAGGATCTTGCCGGAGAAGTAGCTGGCATTAGAGGCCAGCGCCGGGCCGGCGGCGCGGATGCCGAACAGGGCGTCCTCGACGACGGGCTTGCGGGTGCGGACGGCGGAGAAGAAGTTGGCGTGGTGGTCGCGGTGGTCGTTGTAGCCGGGCGGTGGAGAGTAGACCTCTTCGCGGACAGCTTTCATGGTTGCCGCGGAGGCCTTGCGGGCCGGATGTTTGAGCCGGTACTGCTTCATGAACTGTTCCTGGGTAGCCTTCGAGAAGGTGCCGATGGATGTGCCGGGTTCGGTTTCGGGGGGCTGCTTGGTGAGGGTGACGCCATTGCCGACGGTCATGATGCCTTCGCTGCCGACGAAGCGGAAGCCGGAGGTTTCGCCGGCGCCGTTGACGAAGTTGACGCGGAGGCAGAGGTTGAAGGCGGGGTGGTTGAGGGTTTTTGAATAGTCGTAGAGGCCCATCATGATGTCGGGGACGTCGCGGCCGTCTTTCCAGAAGCGGAGTCCACCGGAGGCGAAGATTCGGTCGGGGCCGATGGCGCCGAGGATGTGGTGGAGGCCGGAGAAGAGGTGGACGAAGAGGTCGCCGGCGACGCCGGTCCCGTAGTCCTGATAGTTGCGCCAGCGGAAGAGGCGGATGGGCTCGAAGGGACGCTTGGGGGCGGAGCCGAGGAAACGGTCCCAGTCGACGGTTTGGGGGGAGGCGTCGGTGGGGATGGAGTACTGCCAAGCGCCGATGGCGGAGTTGCGGTCCCAGTTGGCTTCGACGAGATTCAATTCGCCGATTGCGCCGGAGCGGAACAGGTCGCGGGCCTTTTCGTAGACGATGGAACTGACGCGCTGGCTGCCGACCTGGAGGATGCGGCCGGTCTTCTTCGCCGCGGCGACGACTTTGAGGCCGTCGGCGGGCTGCTGGACCATGGGTTTTTCGACGTAGACGTCCTTGCCAGCTTCCATGGCTTCGATGGCGATCTGGGCGTGCCAGTGGTCGGGGGTGGCGACGATGACGGCGTCGATGTCCTTGCGGGCGAGGATCTCCTTATAGTCGCGGGTGGTGAAGAGGGCGTTGCCGTAGATCTCCTTGGCGCGGTCCAGGCGGCCCTGGTAGATGTCCGCGGCGGCGGCGAATTGAGTGCCGGGGGTGGCGACGGCCGAGGCGGTGTCGCCGAAGCCCATGCCGCCGATGCCGATGGTGGCGAACTGGATCTTGTCGTTCGCTGCGCGCGATTGCGCCAGGGCGGGCAGGGCGGCCGCGCCTGCCGATTGCAGGATAAAATGGCGACGTGAGAAGGACATGAGACTATTCTAGTCCCCTCGAAACTGAGCCAACGAATGCAATTCCGCCGCAGTGAACTGTTCTTCTCCGCATACTTCCTTTACCTGATCGTGGTGGTGGCGTTCCGGCCCGTGGCGCCGGAGGTGAAGACGCTGGTCATCACGGCGAATATCGCGGTGATCGGCTGGTTCTGCCTGTTCGCGTGGGCGCACAAGGGCAAGGGGTTCGAGATTCTGGACCACGTGCGGGACTGGTATCCGGCGCCGCTGATTCTGCTGGCGTATCGCGAGATGGGGTGGATCGCGCTGCCGCATACGTCGACGACGTTTGAGGATTACTGGATCGGGCTGGACCGGGCGCTGCTTGATGGGGGGCTGCGTGCGGCGATCGAGTCGCTCGGGCCGGTGGGGCCGAACCTGCTGGAGGCGGCTTACCTGATGGTTTACGCGGTGCCGGTGGTGGGGTTGGTGGTGCTGTACAAAGAGGGCGTGCGGGGGCGGATTGACGACTACATGAGCATATTGCTGTTCGGGACGCTGACGGCGTATGCGATGTATCCGTGGTTTCCGTCGGAGCCGCCGAGGTCGGTGTTTCCGGATGCGGATCTGCCGGTGATGTCGATGATCAGGGAGTGGAATCTGCGGATCGTGGGCGGGTATGGGATTCACACGAGCGTGTTTCCGAGCGGGCATTCGGCGGCGGCATTTTCGGCGGCGTTCGGGCTGATGCGGGTGTTACCGGAGAAGAAGTGGTG
>JACZJQ010000271.1 GCA_014860455.1 Bryobacteraceae bacterium
CATCAACCCGCCCAGCCGGCTCACATCAAGAATCGCGGTCTGGTTGTAATACACCGGCATCCGGTCTCCATAGCCGTAAGCTACCGGACTGGCCGCGTCCGATACCGTCGCATCCAGCACGCTTCCGCGGATCCTCATCTCCCTCGGCTGCGTCAACGTCACGCTGTCCACCATGCCGAACTCGACAGGCAGCGCATTGTTCGCCGCCACTGTTACGAACAGGCCACCCTGCTCGACAAACCGGTTCACATTCATCAATCCCGCCAGCCCCATGCCACCGCGCATATCCGCCGTAGTATCGGGCGACACCGCAACATGCGGACCAATCGACGCATCCCACGGCAGCGCTACGCCGCGCACCGGCAGCCCGTTCACCAGCCGCTGCGGCGTCCCCGGCGCCGGGCCCAAAATGAGGACGTCCCACTTCGCCTTCAGATCCGCCGTGTCCCTGAGCGTGTGATCCGAAATGTAGTCGAACGGGATCTGGTTGCCCTCGAGCGCCAGCCTGAACCAGCCCTCCGCCTGCGTCGATTGCCATGTATGCACCAGCGCGATCCGCGGCGCGGCCAGCGGATGCGTCGCCACGCCCGGGTCTCTCTCTAGCGCCTGCACGGCCACTCCCAACTCCGCCGCGGCAGATTCCAGTTGCTGCCTCAAATCGCCCGCATTGTCCTTCGCTCGAATCAAAAACGTCCCGCGGTTATACTTCTTGCCCGCCGCCTCAAACTCCGCCTCGGCGGCTTCCATCTTCACCCCGGCCAGCTTGTAGCGCAGCGTCGCCAGCACACGCTCGGCCGTGTGGTTGATCGCATAAATCTCGCCCTGCCCCGCCACCGCTCCCGCCGGCTTCGGAGCCGCGTCGAGCATCGCCATCTGAGCCTTCAGGATCGACGCATCCGTCACCCGCACGCTCTTCAGATTCCTCAACTCGGTCAGCGTCCAGCCCGTATCGTCATACGGCGACGTGTCGCTCGGGTTGTAATACTGCCGGTCCAGCAGCATGTCCGCCAGCCGCGAATACGGCTGATCCATGCGCACCACATACGACCCGGCCGCATGCTTCACCTTGTTGATCTCGGACTCTGCGTCCAGCCTGTGCACCTCCACCCCGTGCCGCTGCAACTGCGCCACCAGCGACGCCGCCTCCACCGGCCACTCCGCCGCTGAAATCACATACGCCGCCGGACCCTCCGTCGTCGCCTTCGCCACCGACCGTTTGCTCTTGGCCCAGAACGTCTTCAGAAACGTCTCTTTGTTCGTCGCCGTGTAGTTCAGCGCCAGCAGCAGCGCGCTCTGCTGCATGTTCACGTTGTTGCGGTGCGACCACATCACTTTGGGCAGCGGCGGATTCTGCCTGTACCAAGCCCGCGAACTCTGCGCCGGCGAGACAGTCCTCTCCCGCGTATCGGCCCCGCCGTTGCCGAACGTCTCATAGAAACGTCCGACCGCATTGTGTCCGTGTGCGGCTTCCATCAGATAGTTCGCGCCCCAACCGTCATAAAATCCGAACGTCCACACGCCCGGCACGCCGCGCTTGGCCATCTCGTCCACTTCGTGCCACGCAAGTTTCTGCCACTCATTAATGACGATTGGATCGAGCCAAGCGTTGTAAGGCCCCATGCCGGTCGACGTGTAAAGAAACGGCACAGACTCATGCAAGTCATGCAAAACCTGCGGGTGGAACTCCAAAAACGTCCGCGTCACGTTACGGCTCAGCGCCAGCGACAGCGCCATGCCGTCCCGGTTGTTATCATGCGCCACATAGCGCCCCCAATAGAGCAGGCTCGGCGCCTGGCGGTTCGGATTCGCCTTCCGCCAGCGGTACAGATCCACCATCCGCTCTCGCCCGTCCACCTCCAGCACCGGCGTCACCATCACCACCGCGTTCTTCCGGATCGTCTGCATGAACGGCGTCTCTTCCACCGCCAGGCGGTAGACCAACTCCATCAACATTTCCGGCGCGCCGGTCTCGGACGAATGGATCGCGCCCGTCGCCCAATACACCGGCACTCCCTCGACGATCAGCTTCTCGGCCTCGGCGTCGGTCGTCTTGCGCGGATCGGCTAGCGCCGCCGTGATCGCCTTCAACCTGTCCAACCGCGCCAGGTTCGCCTCGTCCGAGACGACCACCACGATCATCTCGCGCCCTTCCTCCGACTTGCCGATCGGCAACACTTTCACCCGCGGACTCGCCTCGGCCACCGCCCGCATATAGGCGTGGATCGTCGCCGCATAGGTCAGCTTCTCAGGCGCGCCCGCGATGTAGCCCAACACCTTCTCCGGCGTCGGCACCGTCGCCGATGCCGGCAGGTGATCCACCAGTTCCGTCAGGAACTGCTTATCGGTGGTCGCCTGCAGAATCTGCTTCGTGTAGCCTTCGTCATTCTGCTGCTTGGCCGCCACCGCCGCCGCGGCCGGCGCTTTCTTCGTGGAGGACTTGGTGGCCGGCGTTTGCGCGCACAGGGCAACGGCGGCGGCGAGTAGACAGACGAACCTCAAGGACGGCATGTGTCCAGTATATGAATACCGTCAGGTCCTTAATGTGCCCGCCTCCTTGCCAGCATCTGCTGGAACCGCTCGAAGTACAGGAACAGCACCGGCGTCAGATAAAGCGTCACCGCCTGCGACACAATCAACCCGCCCATGATCGACAGACCTAACGGCCGTCTCGCCGCGCCGCTCGCGCCGAATCCGACGGCGATCGGTAGCGCCCCCAGCATGGCCGCCATCGTCGTCATCAGGATCGGCCGGAAACGTCTCAAACATCCTTCGACAATCGCCGCCTCAGCATTGCGCCCCTCAACCCTCTGGGCGTTCAGGGCGAAGTCGATCATCATGATGGCGTTCTTCTTCACGATGCCGATCAGCAGCAGCAGGCCCACAAACCCGTACAGGCTGAACTCCATCTTGAACAGCATCAGCGTCGCCACCGCGCCCAGCCCCGCCGACGGCAACCCCGACAAAATCGTCACCGGGTGGATAAAGCTCTCGTATAGCATCCCCAGTAGCAGATAAATCACCGCCACAGCGACAATCAGCAGAACAGGCAGGTTGCGCGTCGATTCCTGGAACGCCTGCGCCGTGCCCTGGAACATCAGCTTCGTGCTCGGGGGCATCCCCATCCTGTCCACAGCCGCGTTGATTTGATCCACCGCATCGCCCAGCGCCGCGCCCTGCTTCAGATTGAACGTGATGTTCACCGACGGCATCTGCCCGTTGTGATTCACGTTCAACGGAGCCACGCCCGTGCGCGCCACCGTCACCGCCGACAGCGGCACCAGTTTGCCAGTATTGGCCCGCACATAAAGCCGGTCAAGCGCCGATGGATCCTTCTGCAATTCCGGCGCGACCTCCAGAATCACGTAATACTCGTTCGTCGCCGTGTTGATCGTCGATATCTGCCGGTTGCCAAACGCGCTGAACAGCGCCTGCGCCACTGAATCTGGCGTCACGCCTAGCGCCATCGCCCTGTCCCGGTCCACATCCACATTCAATCTCGGATTCGCCAGCCGTAAATCGCTCACCACATCCACCAGCGCCGGCAGCGCCTGCATCTCCGCTTCCACCTTCGGCGCCCACTCATACAGCAGGTTCGTGTCCGCGTCCAGCATCGACACGAGATACGCCGCCCGTCCTTGCGTGCCGATCGTAATCAGCGGCGGGATTCTGAGAAACGTGTTGATCCCCGGGATCGCGGCCAGTTGCCCGCGCAACTGGTTCAGGATCACGTCGGCCGGCGGACGCTCCTCGGCCTCCTTCAACCGCAAGAACATAAACCCAGTGTTCTGTCCGCCGAATCCGCCCACGCCCGACATCACGCTGTGCACATACGGATTCTTCCGCACCGTGTCCCTCACGCTGCGCTGCAACCCCGCCATCTCGGTGAACGAAGTGTCCTCGGCCGCTTCCGTCGAACCCATGATGCTGCCGATATCTTCTGGCGGCAGGAAGTCTTTCGGGATCAGGACAAACAGATACGCGGTCAACGCCACCAGACCCAGGTTGATCGTGAAGGTGGCGAACTTGTGCCGCAACACAAACAGCAGCGTCCTCTCATAGAAGTGAAGCAGCGCCTGGAATGCCCGTTCCGACAGCAGATAAAGCCGTCCATGCTTAACGTCCTCTTCGCGCTTCAGCCACCGGCTGCACAGCATCGGCGTCAACGTCAGCGAGATCAATCCCGAGATCAGCACCGCCACCGCGATGGTGACAGAAAACTCCTTCAGCAATCTGCCCACAATGCCGCCCAGAAACAGCACCGGGATGAACACCGCCACCAGCGACATCGTCATCGACAGAATAGTGAAGCCCACCTCCTTGGCCCCGTCGATCGCCGCCTGCAGCTTCGGCTTGCCCATCTCCATATGACGCACGATGTTCTCGAGCATCACGATCGCATCGTCCACAACGAAGCCCACCGACAGCGTCATCGCCATCAGCGTCAGATTGTCCACGTTGTACTTCAAAAGGTACATCGCCCCAAACGTGCCGATCAGCGACAACGGCACTGCCAGGCTCGGAATAATGGTCGCCGACGCATTCCGGATGAAGACGAAGATCACCAGAATCACCAGGGCGATCGTGATCAGCATTGTGAACTGCACATCGGCGATCGACTCGCGAATCGTCTGCGATCTGTCGAAGTGAATCTCAAGATCCAGCCCTGCCGGCAACTGGCTCTGCAACACCGGCATCAACTCCTGAATCCCGTCCACCACCTCCACCGTGTTCGTCCCTGGCTGCTTGCGTACCGCCAGCACCACCGCGTTATCCTCGTTCCGCCAGAACACGCTCTTGTCGTTCTGCACGCTGTCGACGACATTGGCCACCTGCTCCAGCCGGATCGGCGCACCCTGCCGGTAAGCGACAATCAACGGCCGGAACCCCGCCGCGTCGGTCAACTGCGTGTTCGCCTGCACTGTGTAGGACTTCTTATCGCCATACAGCGCACCCGACGGCATCAGCACGTTGCCGCTCGAGATCGCCTGCCTTACCTCCTCGATGCCGATGCCCGCCGACGCCAGCCGGTCCGGATCGGTCTGCACCCGGATGGCGTATTTCTGCAACCCATACACCTCCACCTGCGCCACCCCGCTCACCATCGAGAACCGCTGCGCCAGCGTCGTGTCGGCGTACTCGCTCACCTCCGACGGTTTCAAAGACGCCGAAGTCAGCGCCATATACAGCACCGGCTGATCCGCCGGGTTCACCTTGTTATACGAAGGCGGCGACGGCATCGACACCGGCAGGCTCCGCTGCGCGCGAGATATCGCCGCCATCACGTCCTGCGCCGCGGCGTCGATGTTGCGGTCCAGGTCGAATTGCAGCGTCACCGACGTGCGGCCCAGCGAACTCGACGACGACATGTTGTCGATGCCCGCGATCGTTGAAAACTGCCGTTCCAGCGGCGTCGCCACCGTCGCCGCCATCGTCTCCGGGCTCGCCCCCGGCACCGACGCCCCCACCGAAATCGTCGGGTATTCAATCGGCGGCAGATCGCTCACAGGCAGCGTCCTATAGCCCAGAATCCCGAACACCAGAATGCCCGCCATCAGCAGCGTCGTCGCCACCGGGCGCTCGATGAAGAACGTCGTGAAATTCATCTCTGGCCCGCCGCCTCCGGCGCCGCCTGCTCCGGCAGGATCTCCAGCTTCACCCCCGGCGTCACTCTCAACTGCCCCGTCGTTACCACCCGTTCGCCCTCACTCACACCCTTCGCCACCACGCACCACCCATTCGACATCCTTTCCACCGCCAGCTTCCGCATCTCAGCCACCCCGCCCTTCTCGACCCACACATAATTGCCCTGCGGACCAGTCTGCAGCGCCGCCTCCGGGAACACCAGCGCCCCCGCATCCATCCGCAGCCGCAGTTTCACGTTGGTGAACTGGCCCGGCCACAGATTCCGCGCCGTGTTCTCGAACCTCGCTTTCAACTTGATCGTTCCCGTCGACGCGTCCACCGAGTTATCGATCACCTCCAACGTCCCCGTTTCGCCATTGGTCGTCTCCACCCGCAACCCTCGACCTGCCGCGCGAATCGACGGCAGGTGCTTCTCCGGCACCGAAAACGTGACGAACACCGGCGTCATCTGCAGAATCGTCACCAGCGCCGCCGTGTCGTTCTCTCTCACCAGATTGCCGGCCTTGATGCCAACAAACCCCGCCCGCCCCGCCATCGGCGCTGTGATCTTCGTGTAGGAAAGCTCCCGCTGCGTCTCTTCCAGCCTCGCTTCGTCCACCGCGATCGCTGCCTGAGCACTCTCCCGCGCCGCCATCTGAACCTTCAATTGCGCTTCCTGCGCTTCGGCCGCCGTGCGATACTGATCCGCCTGCTCCTTCGCCCCCACCCCTTCCTTGAACAGCGTCATGTAGCGCTGCGCTTGCGCCCGCGCATTGGCCGCCTCCGCCCTCACCCTGGCAATCGATGCCGCCGCCTGTCGCTCCGCTGCTCTGTCCCTCAATAGCGCCGCTTCAGCCGACCTTACCTGCTCCTCAAACGGCGCCGGATCGATCTCAAACAACAACTCCCCCCGCTTCACATCCGCCCCTTCACGCACATTCACCCGCATCAACTGCCCCGCTACCTGCGACTTCACCGCCACCGAAGCATAGGCCTCCACATTGCCCACCGCCTCGATCTCCACTGCCACGTCGCGCCTCTCCACCACCGCCACGCGCACCCCCACCGCGCCCATTTTCTTGCCCGCGCCCTTGCCCGCACCCGCACCGCCGCTCGAGCATCCGCCAACCGCCAATACCGATAACGTGGCTATCGCCGTCCAAACCATCCCACTTCGAGGCATGACCGATTATTGCTCATCCGCACACCGCCCAATTTTGCCATCTTTCGAGTGGCCCGCAGATGCCTGTTTGCGGCCGCTTCCGTCGCTGGAAGCGGCTTGCGGACGCATAGCCGTGCCGTGTGGTAGCATTAGCCACTCATGCGTCAATCTGGGGCGTCGAAGCCCTTTCACACGCCGTCAATCGAGGCTCATCGCTCATGAGTTCAGGCACTCGCATGCGCTGGGCAGGCCTCGAAGGCTCCCGCGCCGCCTATCTCCGCCGGGACAATCCGAACCTCCAATACCTTCTCGCCGGACGCGCCGCCTGGATGAATCAATGGATCGACCCGCATCACGACTCCGGCGTCGAACTCGGCTGCGGCATGGGCTATTCAAAGGACTTCATCCGCGCCCGTGAATTCCGCCTGACCGACATCCAGCACCTGCCCTGGGTCGACGTCCCCGGCGTCGACGCCATGGCCACCCCCTTCGAATCCGCCTCGCTCGACTTCGTCGTCGCCAGCAACATGATCCACCATGTCGCCCAACCCCTGCGCTTCTTCGACGAAGTCGCCCGCATCTTGAAACCCGGCGGACGCCTGCTTGTCCAGGACATGCACGCCTCGCTCGCCACCCGCATGCTGCTCACGGCCATGCGACACGAAAACTACAGCTTCGACGTCAATGTCTTCGACCCATCCTCGATTTGCAACGACCCCAACGAACCCTGGTCCGCCAACTGCGCCGTCCCCAGCATGCTGTTCCGACACACCGGCCGCTTCGAAGCTGCCGTTCCCCAATTTGAACTCGTCAGCCGCCGGTACACTGAGTTCTTCACCTGGCTCAACAGCGGCGGCGTCAACGCCAAGACCTTCTACCTCCCGCTCGCCCCCAGCCTTCTCCGCCTTGCCGGCTGGCTCGATCGCATCCTTACCTCCATCGCCCCCCACATCTTCGCCATGGAGATGCAGGTCGTCCTCCGCAAGCGAGCCTGACCGTCTACTTCACCGCCGCGGCCTCGGGATTGGCCTTCGCCCATTCCTGATACTCGCCCACCGTGTAGAAGGTCCTGTGCCTGTACAGCCGTCCCGCATCCTCCGCGAGACCCGTCCAGTCGTTCGACCACGCGTCGCCTGTCTCCTTCATCTTCGCCGCAAGCCGGTTCTCCATCTCTCGCATCAACGGCGCCGCCGACCGTTCGTCCACCAGGTTCCGCATCTCGAACGGATCCTTCTCGATGTCGTGTAGCATCCACGGCTTGTCTTGGAACTTTGCATACACGTGCGTCCGCGTCCGGATGCCTCGCCATGCCCCCGGCGTGTCGTCGCCCTGATAACTCCCATGAATCGCCAGATACGCCGCATCCGGCGACTTCGTGCTCCGTCCCGTCATCACATCCGCCAGATTCCTCCCCTGCATCTTCGGGTGCGCTTTCAACCCGGCCAGCCCCAGCAACGTAGGTGCAAAATCCACATGAGTGAAAATCGCATCACTCGACGTCCCCGCCTTGATCCGCCCCGGCCACCGGATAATTCCCGGCACCCTGATCGACTCCTCCCACGGCTTCCGCTTCAGCCTCTGCCCGTGCGACCCCAGCATGTCGCCATGATCCGACGAATACAACACCACGGTGTTCTCCGCCAATCCCAGCGCCTCCAACTTCGCCATCAACCGCCCCACCTGATCGTCCAGCGACGTCACCATCCCGTAGTAGTGCGCAATCTCCTCCCGCCCCGGAGCCTTCGGCGCCTGGCGCCAGTTCGGCCGCATCTCCAACTTCGCCGCGTCATACATCCGCCGGTAGTTCTCCGGCGCCTTGTACGGATCATGCGGCGGACCCCATTGAATCGTCAAAAAGAACGGCCTGTTGTCCTTCTGCGTCGCCTCCAGAAACTCCACCCCCCGGTCCGCCCACCCCTCGCTCTCAAACTTGCCCAGCCGTTTCACCTCCGGCGTGTCCCGGAAATACGTGTTGTCGAAATGCTGGTGGCTGCACTGGTTCGCCGCCCAATACTCAAACCCATGCCTCCGCTCGCCCGGCGGCACAAACCCCGGTAGCCTCGGGCCTCCATCCAAATGCCACTTCCCCACAAACCCCGTCCTGTAACCCGCCGCGCCAAACTCCCTCGCCCACGACACTCCGCCCTCGCGCAGCCGCAGGTCGTTGGCCACCATCCCGTTCCGGTGCGCATACTGTCCCGTGAGCAGAATCGCCCGCGCCGGACAGCACACCGGAGTGTTCGCGATCGTGTTGCGCAGCATCAGCCCCTGCGAGGCCAGCTTGTCGATATGAGGCGTCTTCACATCCGGATTCCCCGCACACCCCATCGCGTGATACCGCTGCTGGTCCGGCATCAGGTACAAAATGTTCGGCCGCTTCTGTCCCTGTCCCATCGCCGTGCCGGCCGCAGCCGCTGTCGTTGTAAGCAACTCTCTTCTGGTCATCATGCCGAGGCCAGAATATCGCAAGTGCGCCCCATCCGTTCCACCAACCCACGCCCAATCCCGATAACCTAAACCAGAAGGAGATCCGGCCTAGCGCCGTCCACCGCCCATGAGCCTGAACCCCAACCTCACCCGACGCGCCCTCATCCAGTCCTCAGCAGTCGCGCTGCCCGCCGCCGCCGCGACCGCCTCTGCTCCCCCGCCAGACCAGCCCCGCACCCTCACCCCAATAGCCTCCGACTCCGGCTCTGCCTTCCCCTTCATCGAACAACTCGCCGGCGCGGTCCCCTATCCCCTCTCATTCCTCAATGGCCGATTCCATTCCATCGATGCCTGGCGCGACGAAACC
>JACZJQ010000027.1 GCA_014860455.1 Bryobacteraceae bacterium
CCCCGACACCCGCCCCGGCCCCGGCAACGACTACTGGGATCACGTCGACTTCATCGTCCAGAAGGCCAACTCGCTCGGCATCTACATCGGCCTCCTCCCCACCTGGGGCGACAAATGGAACAAGAAATGGGGCACCGGCCCCGAGATCTTCACCCCCGCCAACGCCGAAATCTACGGCCGCTGGCTCGGCGAGCGGTATCGCTCGGCGGGCATTATCTGGATCCTCGGCGGCGACCGCCCCATCGAATCCGCCCAACACACCGACATTATCCGCGCCATGGCCCGCGGCCTCGCTGCCGGCGATGGCGGCGCCCACCTCATGACCTTCCACCCCTCCGGCGGCTCCGGCTCCAGCCAGTACTTCCACGCCGACCCCTGGCTGAGCTTCAATATGCGGCAGAACGGCCACGTCCCCGAATTCACCGGCCGCTACGATAAGACCGCATCCGACTACGCTCTCTCCCCCGTCAAGCCCGTCCTCGACGGTGAACCCATCTACGAAGACCACCCCGTCTCCTTCAAGGCATCCGAACTCGGCCACTCCATCTCATCCGACGTCCGCCGCCCCCTTTACTGGAATCTCTTCACCGGCGCCTTCGGCCACACCTACGGCCACCACTCCGTCTGGCAGATGTACGCCCCCGGCCGCAAGCCCGTCAACAACCCCCTGATGCCCTGGACCGAGGCCATCGCCCAGCCCGGCGCCTTCCAGATGGTCCACGGCCGCCGCCTCATCGAATCCCGCCCATTCCTCACCCGCATCCCCGACAGCTCCGTCATCGTCACCAGCGCCGTCCCCACCTCTGTCCCCGGCACGGGCCGTTACCGCTTCACCGCCACCCGCGACTCTTCCGGCTCCTACGCCATGATTTACGCCCCCGTCGGGCGCCGCTTCTCCGTCCATATGGACAAGGTCACCGGCCCCAACGTCGCCGCCTGGTGGTTCAACCCCCGCGACGGCAAGGCCACCCTCATCGGCACATTCCCGAACTCAGGCGTCCGCGAATTCACTCCGCCCGATCCCGGCGAAATGCTTGACTGGGTCCTCGTCCTCGACGACGCCTCAAAGAACTACGGCCCGCCAGGCGTAGCTCAATAACCGCTATCTGAGGCCGCCAGCGACGCGAGCGGGCCTCACGCGCGACTCTCCACCACACCTGACCCATGGGAGCGGTCCCCACTCGGTGAGACGGCCGGGCGACTCAGAGTCCGGATCTTCGGCTACCAGGAAAGGGCCATCGCCCGCGCCTTCGACGCCAAACCAGGCGCACTGTTGTCGGCGATCGATTTCCGAAGGGCATAGAAGACTGGAGAGGCCGGTTTCAGGTCCGGGACTCCAGGGCCAGCGCCCTGGAAGCGGTGTCAGTGCGCGGCGTCTTTTCAGGGCCGATCAGTCTGGCTCCGCCAGGTGCAGGTTCGGTTCGCCATTGGGAGCGCCTGAGTGATTCAGCGTTGGATGGGTGCGTTTGGGGATTCCCTGTATTTGGGGGCCGTCGCTGGTGGTTTGGCTGTTGAGAGTTTCGCCCATGGGCGCGACGGCCCGCGCATCGCGGATGAAGGCCAGGATGCAATGCGCTCCACCGTTGTGGAGTTGGGCGTACCGGGCGTAGACCGGTACGACGCGGTAGTGCCGCGGCAGTTGCGACACAAGCCCGTTGAGGATGCGAAGTTCGGGCGCGCCCAGGCCGAAAAAGGGCACAAAGAGCGTGCGGTCGATCAGCGCCGAGTTGACGTAGCTGATGCCCGCCCAGCGGGTATCGGAGGTGAAGTCAGCACCAATGGACGGCACCCGGATGACGGTGTAACCCAGATCTCTCAGTTCCCGGATCTTCTCCTCGGCCTGCGCCTGGCCGGGCATCGCCGAACCGGGGATCTGGCTCTCCATGATGGAAAGCAGTGCGCGCGGAAGCATTTCCGCGGTCCTCAACTGGAAGGTAAACTCGACCCAGTCGCGCATCAGGCCGGGCTGGTTTTCGATCAGGCCCGGCAACCGGGCTTCGGAGAGGCACGTGGCGGCGTCACGGGCGCAGTTGTCTGAAATATGCTCCGTCAGCCGGCTATAGAGATCCGCGCTCACCGGCGTCGCCCATTTGGGCGACTCGGCGCGAGCCTGGGCGATCAGCGCCCGCGCCAGCTCTGCGTTCATGCCGAATGACGATTCCCGAGTCTCAAAGACCGTCCGCAGACGTTCGAGCACCGGGGGCAGCGGCCTGGTGACGACGGACAGCAGCAACTCGAGTGCGTTGCGGCTCAACTCAAAATCTTCCTGGAGCGGGGTCGCCGCCAGCGCGATGTTGTCCTCCGGAAGGAACGAAACGAAGTAGTCCACATGCGGCGCTATGCCGCCCATGTAGACGGCCGAGTCCGCGCCGAATTCAGTTGCCAGGACATACCCGTATTCGCCGCCCGTGAGCGTGGAGCCCCAATACGGGCGGGCGGCGTCGCCGAAGAACAGCAGGAGGCGCGAAGGATCCCGGGGGTCATGGGCAAAGATGAGATCGCCGCCCTCCCAAGCCAGTTTCGAGCGGACCCACGTCCTTTGAGAGAAGCTCTTCAGCAGGCCGTTGAATGTCTCGCCGTACCCGGCCTGGCCCTCGAAGGCGCGGCGCGGCATCAGCACGCGGGTCTCGCCGGCCGCGTCGCCGCTCTTCATGTAGTCCTGCGCCCAGGTCTGGTGCGCTTCCACGGGACGGTCACGGAGCCAGATCTGCCCGGCGTGTTCGGGGAAGTAATGCCGCAAGGCGTTTTCGTAGTAAGGGCCTTTGACCTTCAACGGGACGCTCAGCGCCACATCCAGGGGTCTCGGCAGTTCGGCCAGGATGGCCTTCGCCATGTCGATGCTGTCGCCGAAGACCAGGGTGCGGCGGCCCAGCAGGGACTTGTGTTCGAGATCGAGGAAGATCTGACGCGCCGGGACCGAGTCCGGGTGGGCGCGGAACCCCTTGAGCGTGGGTACATAGTGGATGTGGCAGACGCTGCTCTTGTTGACGCGCACCAGCGACGCGTCGAAGCGCAGGCCCTGCGCGGCAAAGGAAGCGGCGAGTTCGTCCTGAGAGGCCGCGCATGCGAACCGGATTGAACCTGACTCGCGCGAATCGGGGAACCGCTTGTTGGCCGGGACATCAACAAACTGAATCGCGGCCTGCGAACTGGGAATGAATACAAGAAGACTATAAATTAATATTTTCAGCATTCAATGACGCCGCGGCAATGACACTGCTCCGCCTTCACAACCCCGCGGGAGACAGGCCGGGAATCATGTGGCCACTGGTAGGACGGGCTGCCGCAGGCTGAAGTTACGCAAGATGGCGGCGCAGGATGCGCGTTGATGGGCAAACCTAGATTATTTTTTACTTATTCAATTTTTATTACCCTTTTTAATTAATCCTGAACTGATTACCTATCGATTGAGAGGCATTGCCGTGCGAGCCTACGGGCGGGCCAGGCGTGTTCGTGTTGGCTGGGGCGGCGCCGCGGCGCGCGTGGCGCAGAACTGCGAAGAGTGGTGCGCTACCGCACGCAGGGCTCGAACTCAATCCTCATGCGCGTGCCTGTGGCTGCGGCGAGGCGTTCGAGGGTTTGGGTGGAGGGCCGGGCGCGCCCGCTTTCGAGACGGGCGATGACGGATTCCCGTGGTGGACATGCGCTCGGCCAGTTGCTGCTGGGTGGGTCCGGCCGACACGCGCGCCTGGATCACAGCCCGTGCAAGGTCGAACTCGGGCCGCAACCCGTCATGCGCCTCACGGTACTCCGGGTCCTTCATCCATTTCTTGTGGAGGTCGCTCACTTTGGTCATTTTTCAATCTCCCGCGCCCGTTTCAACGCCAGTTTGATCTCCTGCTCCGAAGTCTTCTGCGTCTTCTTCACGAAGACCCGCAGGACAACCACGCGCTCACCGAGCGCCGTTAGGTGGAGTCCAGGGCATGCACCTCCCACGCGTCCATCGCCCCAAACCGGCTATGAGATTCCAGCTTGCCTAATACTTGGTCATCAATTCGCCGGGTGAAGCAAACGGGTCCTTCATATAGTCATGCCCTTCGCCAGTAAAACGAACCACGGCGAAGTACGAAATCAGAGTGGGGTCATTGGATACGGCGATTCGGTTGTCGACCAACTTGGCCAGTGCGGCTCTCGGGTGCCTCGATGTGTTGAGGACAGTGCGTGCAACCACCATCCACGCGGTCGCATCGATCTCCATGAGCCGGGGATGTTCCAGTACACGAAACAACTCTTTGACCGCCAATTCCGCAACGTAGTCGTCCTCGAATTTCGTTACTATCATCATGAGTACGCCCGCCCGGGCAGCGATGTCGAATGCCGAGGCGCCGGGCCGTAGCCCGCTTGCAGTGTACTTCTGTAGTTCACCGGCAAACTCCGCCGCCACCTCCGGCGCGCCGTTTTTGACAAATTTCATGAGGATTGAGAAAAGAGCCGGCGATTCACTCATCGGTCCGCTTTCTTCTTGAGCTTCGGGCAGGAGCGCGGAGAATCGCGTTTCCAGGCGCGACGCGTCCAGTCGTGGGAGTTGATACTTCTCGGCCATGCGATTTGCCAGACCCACGGCCGTTTTGACCACGGTATCCTCGTTATCTCGCTTCGGACCATCCGAGCAACGTTCTCCGCCAAGATGCCGGCCTACATAATCGAAATAGGCCTTCACCAGCCTGCCCTCCATCCCCGGCGGCACAGAGCCACTGCTCACCAGCTTTTCGAGCAAAGCGCCAAGCCCCAGGTTGAGTTCTGTTGCACTGAAGGTCCTGTACGAGACGTTTGCCGTTTCGAACGCGCCGGCAATGGAAGAAGTAGCTGACGTCATGTCAGCGCTGGAGACGCTCCCCAGATTCAGGATCGAGACTATCAGCACAGCGGCCTGTTGGGGCGTGGAGACATGTTGGACTATCTCGCCGAAGTCGTCCGGAAAGGTACGCAAAAGACGCGAGTAGAAATTGGGGGAGTAACTTGGAATTGCGATCTGGCCACAATCCATCTTCACAGCAGGAGTATCGATATACAGCTCGGCCAACAACTGGCGCGCTCTCTTCTTATCCAGAGCAGCCATCCGAAGAATTGACCGAACCCGTATGTCGTGGCTCGTGACAGACAACTGAGAGAGGAAGAGCGGAAAGTCGCCGCCCTTGGTGTCCGCGGTGGATCTCGGCACGGATATCATAGGGAAACTGCGTTGCGCCTCAGACGCCCGGTAGAACAGGCGCTCGAGGTACTCAAGACTCGTGTCCTTGGGGACTTTCCCGGAGTCAATGAGCCCGAACAAGAGATCGGCCGCGAGTTCGACTCGCAATGCGGATGCTTGATCTAGTGCGGTCCTCACCTCTGGCTGGAGTTGGGCGTCTGACGCCGCCAACAACGGCGCGGACTGCATCGCCAAGGCAAACAACATCACTGGCAGTGCTGGTCTCATCAAATGCATACCCCTACCTCCGTGGAACGCTCAGCGCCCGCCAAGCCAGCATTCCGTCTGCGATGCTACCTCACTCATGCCTCCAGGACAACGACCCCGCTTCCCAAAGACGGTCATAGACCGGGCAATCCCATGCGAGTTGCCACGCGTTTCAGGATGTCGACGGACTGTTCGAGTTGGGCTCGGGTGTGGGTGGCGGTGACGATGGCGCGGATGCGGGCCAGGCCCTGGGGGACGGTGGGGAAGCCGATGCCGGTGGCCCAGAGTCCTTCGTCGAACAGGGCGCGCGAGTAGTCCATTGCGGCCTTGGTTTCGCCGACGATGATGGGCACGATGGGCGTTTCACTCAGGCCTGTGTCGAAGCCTTCCTGCTTCAACATCTGCTTGAAGTAATTTGTGTTATCCCAAAGAAGCTGAACGCGTTCCGGCTCGGCGATCAGCAAATCGAAGGCGGCCAGACAGGCGGCGGTGACGGCCGGCGGGTGGGACGTTGAGAACAGGAACGGGCGGGCGCGGTGGTAGAGGTAGTCGATCAGATCGCGCGAGCCGCAGACGTAGCCGCCCAGCGCGCCGATGGCTTTCGACAGCGTGCCCACCTGGATCTGGACCCGGCCATGGAGGCCGAAGTGATCCACCGTGCCGCGGCCGTTCGCGCCCAGCACGCCCGAGGAGTGGGCGTCGTCGATCATCATGATGGCGCCGTGCTTTTCGGCGACGGGGACGAGTTGATCAAGGGGGCCGATGTCGCCGTCCATCGAAAAGACGCCGTCGGTGATCAGCAGCTTGCTGCCGGGTTCGCCAGCCAACCCGGTGAGGATTTCGTCGGCGTGGGCGGCGTCGCGGTGGCGGAAGACGTGGATCTTGGCGCGCGAGAGGCGGCAGCCGTCGATGATGGAGGCGTGGTTGAGGGCGTCGGAGATGATATGGTCGTTGGGGGTAAGGACGGAGGAGACGGTGCCGGCGTTGGCGGTGAAACCGGACTGGAAGACGACGCAGGCTTCGGTGTGTTTGAAGGCGGCGATCTTCTCCTCGAGTTCGATGTGCATGGCCAGGGTGCCGGTGATGGTGCGGACGGCGCCCGAGCCGACGCCGAACTCGCGGACGGCCTTTTCGGCGGCTTCCTTGAGCTTGGGGTGGTTGGCGAGGCCGAGATAATTGTTCGATGCGAGGTTGATGACCTCGCGGCCGTCGGCTCGGCAGACGGGCTCGCAGGCCGACTGCAACTGGCGCAGGCGGAAGAAACCGCCCGCGGCCTTGATCTCATCGAGCGCGGATGTGATGTATGAAAGCGGGTTGGTGTCGGGCATCGACCATCAGTATAGCCGGGGGCCTTGCTAACATGAGATTTCCCCTATGAAAACGCTGATTCTCTCTCTCGCACTCGCATGCTGCGCCCCGCTGTTCGGTCAAGGCGAACAGGAGACGTCGCTGGACCGCTACGTCAAGACGCCGGATGCGGCCTACAAATGGACGGTGGCAAAGACGATCCCCGGCGACGGCGTGACGGCCTATGTGATCGACATGACGTCGCAGACCTGGCTGACGGCGAACGAAGTGGACCGGCCGGAATGGAAGCACTGGGTGGTGGTCTACAAGCCCGATACGGTAAAGCACACCTCGGCGCTGCTGATGATCGGTGGCGGGTCAAATGACTACGCTGCGCCGGCGAAGCAGGAGCCGTTCAACGCCCAGATTGCGAAGAAGACCGGGTCAGTGACCGTGGAGTTGAGGATGATCCCGAACCAGCCGTTGTCGTTCTTCGGCGAGTCGAGGAAGCGGAACGAGGATTCGATCATCGCCTACAACTGGGTGAAGCACATGGAGACGGGCGACGACAAATGGGCGACGCGTCTGCCGATGACCAAGGCCGTGGTGCGGGCCATGGACACGGTGACGGCATTCATGAAGAGCGAAGCCGGCGGCGGGCTGACGGTGGACAAGTATGTCGTCACAGGCGGCAGCAAGCGAGGCTGGACGACTTGGACGTCGGGCATCACGGACAAGCGCGTGGTGGCGATCATGCCGGTGGTGATCGATCTGTTGAACATGGTTCCGTCATTCATTCACCACTGGCGGGCCTATGGATTCTGGGCGCCGGCGGTGGGCGATTACGTGGAGCACGGGGTGATGGACAAGGTGAATACGCCGGAGTTCGCCAGGCTGATGAAACTGGTGGAGCCGTATGAGTACCGGGGGCGGCTGACGATGCCGAAGTATATGGTGAATTCGACGGGCGACCAGTTTTTCCTGCCCGACTCGTGGCAGTTCTACTGGAACGATCTGAAGGGCGAGAAGTACCTGCGGTATGTGCCGAATACCGACCACGGCGTGACGCGGCGGTCGGACGCGGCCGACAGCCTGGCGACGTATTACGCGTCGATCATCAACAACTGGAAGCGGCCGGAGTTCGACTGGTCAGTGGCCAAGGACGGCACCATCACGGTGAAGTCGAAGGAGAAGCCGTCGGCGGTGAAGTTGTGGCAGGCGCATAACCCGGATGCGCGGGATTTCCGACTGGAGCGGATCGGGCCGGCGTACAAGAGCACGGACGTGGTGGAGACGGCGCCGAATACGTGGGTTGTGAAGGCGCCGGCGGTTGCGAAGGGCTGGGTGGCGTATTTCGTGGAACTGACGTTCCCTGCCCCGGAAGGCATGGCGTGGAAGTTCACCACCGGGGTGAAGGTGATGCCGGACGTGTATCCGTTCCCGGCGCCGCAGTTGGGCGCGGCGAATTAGAGGACTGGCCTGAGGGTGGTGAGGAGGCGCGATGAAGGCTTTGTATGTGATCGGACTGGCGATGATCGTGGCCGGTGCGGCGGTAGGCGCGCCGAAAGTGAGGCAGGTGGGGCCAAAGTCGAAGTTCAAGACGCCGTGCAGGGCATTTGCGGCTGCCGGCGACGGCGACATCATTGAGATCGACGCCAATGGCGACTACAAGGGCGACGTATGCAGCATATGGAAGAACCGGCTGACGATCAGGGGGGCAAATGGGAGGCCGAAGATCGATGCGGCGGGCAGGTCGGCCGAGGGCAAAGCGATCTGGGTGATCAAGGGCGTGGACACGAATGTAGAGAATATTGAGTTCACCGGCGCGACGGTGGGGGACAGGAACGGCGCGGGCATCCGGCAGGAGGG
>JACZJQ010000272.1 GCA_014860455.1 Bryobacteraceae bacterium
AAGCAGAGGACGGTTCGAGAGTTCATATTGCCTCCTCTGTCTATCGGCGCAGGCGGCCGTTTGCCTTAGAGAGAATAACGGGGCAGCGGCGGAATGCGGCTTGATCCGGGACGATTTCGGGACCTGCCTGGGCAGGGCGGCCTCGGCTATCCTGCTTATGTGAATCTGATACAGTCCGCCGCCATTTTCTCCCTGGCCTCCGCCGTGCTCGCCTGCGCCGCCCACGGCCAGACCTCGGTCGAGGACCTGCTCTGGAACCGCTTCGAACAGCGCATGTCGGACTACACCTCGGAGGTGGACGGCGCGTTCGGCTATGCGGCGATCGACCTGACCACGGGCCGGGTGGCTTCAAGAAACGGAGACGTCGCCTTTGCCCAGGCGTCGGCGATAAAGATCCCGATTCTGGTGACGCTGTTCCGGGATGTGTCGCAGGGGCGGCTGAAGCTGGACGGCGTGGTCACGCTGACGGCGCGCGACGCCGTGGGCGGCTCGGGCGGCCTGCAGGACAAGATCAAGACGGCGAACCAGACGCTGACTCTGCGGGAGCTTGCGCTGCTGATGATCCGGGATTCGGACAACACGGCCACCAATGTCCTGATCGCCAAGGTTGGCATGGAACGGGTGAACGCGCTGATGACGGAGCTGGGGATGAAGTCGACGCGGCTCAGGCGGGTGATGATGGACGCGCAGGCGGCGCTGCGGGGCGATGAGAATGCGTCGACGCCGCTGGAGATGGCGCGGCTGGCGGCAATGATCCACCGCGGCGAGGTGGCGGGGGCGGGCGAGATTGTCAGCATATTGAAGACGGTGAAGGCGGCTGTGAGGCAGGCCGTGCCGGCCCGTGTCGAAGTGGCGTCGAAGCCGGGCGGCATCCCGGGCGTGAACACTGAGACGGCCATCGTCTATTTGGAGGGGCGGCCGTTTGTCTTTACCGCGGCGGGGACGGCGCTGGCCGAGGGCATCTCGAACCCTGTGCAGCGGGCGGCGGGAATTGCGTTCGACCACTTTGAGAGACTGGCCCGGACGAACGCCTACGGACATCGGGTGAGGTGAGGCTGGTCGAAAGGCTAAACTAATCCACATGGAACTGACAGGCAGGAAAGTGGCCGTTCTGGTCGATCAGCAGTATCAGGAAATGGAAGTCTGGTACCCGTATTACCGGCTGGTGGAGGCGGGCGCCGAGGTGGAATTGGTTGGGGCTGAAAAGGGCAAGACCTATCCGTCAAAGGTGGGCTACCCGGCGGTGGCCGACAAGTCGTATGACGAGGTGAGCGCCGCGGACTATGACGGAATCATCTGCCCCGGCGGGTTCGCGCCGGACTTCATCCGCCGCCACCCGAAGGCCAACTTATTCGTTGCCGATTTTGACAAGCAAGGCAAACTGGTGGCGGCCATCTGCCACGGGCCGTGGTGCTTGTGTTCGGCGAAGATCCTGAAGGGCCGCAAGTGCACGTCGTTTTTCGCCATCAAGGACGATGTGGAACACGCCGGCGGCATCTGGGAAGACGCCGAAGTGGTGGTGGACCGCAACCTGGTTACGTCGCGCAAGCCGGCTGACCTGCCGGCGTTCATGCGCGCCTCGATTGCGGTGCTTGCCGCGCAGAAGTAGCCCCCATGGCCGAGCCGGCGATCGTCGTCCGAAGTCTTCACAAGAGGTACGGCGACTTCGAGGCGGTCCGCGGGATCGACTTTGAAGTGGCCGAGGGCGAAGTGTTCGGACTGCTGGGTCCGAACGGCGCGGGCAAGACGACGACGGTTGAAATCCTTGAAGGACTGAGGCCGCGCTCGTCGGGCGAGGTGCGGGTGCTGGGGTTGGACCCGGCTCACGAGGCGCCGGCGGTGAAGGACCGCGTGGGCGTGTCGCTCCAGGCGACCAACCTGCCCGACAAGATGACCGTCCATGAGGCGGTGGAACTATTCGCGTCGTTCTATAGCCGCCAGGCGAAGCTCGAACCGCTGCTGAGGCGGTTCCAATTGTGGGAGAAGCGGGCGGCGTTTTATTCCACGCTGTCGGGTGGGCAGAAGCAGCGATTGGCGCTGGCGCTGGCTCTGGTAAACGAACCGTCGATCGTGTTTCTGGACGAGCCGACGGCGGGCCTGGATCCGCAGGTGCGGCTTGAGATCCACAACCTGATTCTTGAGTTGAAAGCGGCGCGGACGACCATCCTGCTGACGACGCATTACATCGAAGAGGCCGAGCGGTTGTGCGACCGGGTGGCGATTGTCGACGAGGGCCGGATTGTCGCCATCGGGCCGCCGCAAGACTTGCAGCAGCGGGTGCTGGGCCACTCGCGGGTGGAGATCAGTTGCGAGTTGCCGGCGCCGGAGACGTTGCCGGCGGGCTGGCCCGAGCAGTATCCGGTTCATTTCAGCGACGACCGGAGACGGCTGTGGGTGGCGCATCCAAGGCCGGCCAAGGCGGTGTTGGAACTGGTGAAGTGGATCGACTCAAACGGCGCCGTGCTCGACGACCTGCAAATCCGGCGTCCGACGCTCGAAGACGTCTTCATTGAACTGACGGGGAAACGCTTGCGTGATTAACCTGACCGCATACCGCGCCTACACGGTGGCGACGTTGCGCCTGACGATGCGCGACCGCGTGGTGTTGTTTTTCAGCTACCTGTTTCCGGTGATCTTCTTTTTTGGATTTGGCGAGGGGTTCGACGCGGCGAAGTCAGCGGGCAACACGGCCCAGGTGGTTTCGATGGTGCTGGTGCTGGGCGTGCTCGGTAACGGGTTTTTCGGCGGCGGCATCAGGGCGGTTGTTGAGCGCGAGGCGGGCATCCTGAGGCGGTTCAAAGTGGCGCCGATTTCCGCCGGGCCGATCCTGGTTTCGTCGATCGTGACGGGCTGGGTGATCTATATGCCGGCGGTCGCGGCGTTCTTCCTGCTGGCCCACTGGCGGTACCACATGCCGGCGCCAGAGAACCCGGTTTCGATCGCGATCCTGTTGTCGCTGGGCATCATCGCCTTCCGGGCCATGGGACTGATCATCGCTTCGGTGGTGAACACGATGGGCGAGAGCCAGGTGCTGGTTCAACTTTTGTACTTCCCGATGCTGCTGCTGAGCGGGGCGACAATTCCGTTGTCGACGATGCCGGACTGGCTGCAGGTGGTTGCGCAGTTTCTGCCGGCGACGCACCTCTATCTGGGTCTGCAGGGGATGCTGCTGGATGGCGAGTCACTGGCGCAGAACCTGGCAGGGGCGGGGGCGCTGGCGGTGGCGGCAATGACGGCGCTTTTCGTTTCATTGAAACTGTTCCGGTGGGAGAAGGAGGAGCGGCTGAGGACTTCGGCCAAACTGTGGGTGGCGGCGGCGCTGGCTCCGTTTCTGCTGCTGGGCGCGTGGCAGGCAGTGACGCTGGAAAATCTGGAGAAGACGCGGATACTTGAACGGCGCCAGAACCGCGCCATGGCGTGGCTGATTCGCAGCGTCAGGATTGTAACGGGCGACGGCCGGGTGATCGACAGCGGGTCTGTGCTGGTGCGTCAGGGCGTGATCGAGAGCGTAACCGAAGGCAACGCGGCCGACGCTGACGCGCAGAACGCTGAGGTTCTCGATGCCGCGGGCCGGACGCTGATGCCGGGATTGATTGACCTTGCGGTGGTGTTGCCAGCAGGAAACGAGGAACGCATCGCTGGTGCGCTCAAGTCGCACCTGTATGCGGGCGTTACGGGTGTCGTGGCGGTGGGGCCACAGTCGCCTGTCTCGGCCGCGGCCGTCATGGGGCGCCTGGAATCGGGCGCTCTGCTGGGCGCAAGCATCCTCGCAGTGAATCCGAGCGTACCGGAGGCGCGACCGCTTGTGTTTAGCGAGTGGCTCGAGGATTTGGCCGCGGGACGCCAGCCTGCGCTTCTTTCCAGGTCGCTCGCACAGCAGGTATCGGCGTCGAATCCAAGGCCGGCGGTGGTCGAGCAGGACGCTGAGGGCGTGGGCGCGGCGACGCCGTTTTCGTTGGCTGGGCGTGCGGGACTGCCGCATGGGCCGTCGCTGCACAGGCAATTACAGCTGATGGTGAAGTCAGGGATGTCGCCGGCTGAGGCGTTGTTCCAGGTGACGGGCGGCGCGGCGCGGGCGTTGGGCAAACCGGTGGGGCGGATCGCCCCCGGCCTGGATGCGACGCTGGTGCTGGTGGACGGCAATCCGCTGGAGGACATCGCCGCCACCGAACGCATTGTGGTGGTTTTCCTCAAGGGCGAACGGGTGCGCCGAGGCGAGTTGCTCAATCAGAATTAAGCCCGGCGGGCGGCGATCCCGGCACGCCTCAGACCTTCTTCTTTGTCGTCTTGAACAGTGCTTTCTTTTCGGGCGGCATCTTCTCGCAGGCGATGGTGATGATGGGCCGGGAGGCGGTGTCTTTCCATTCGGCGAGGAAGGACTCGGCCGTGGCGGGTTCCAGCTTCCAGGCCTCTTTGATCAGCCAGCCGAGGCCCTGTTGGACGACCTTTTCGCGGTCCGCCATCATCGGCCCGACGAAGGCGAGCGCTTTCTTCGGCCCGCCCGTAGTCTTGAGCAAGCCGAGCATGACGACAGCGGCTGCGCGGCGCTGGAAGCGGTGGGTCGACACACGCCAGGCGGAGAAGGCAGAAGGTTTCAATTGTCCTGCTTCGACGAGAGGCGACAGGACTTCGCCGCAGAGCACGTCGACATGGGCCCAGTTTCTGACGCCGCCGTCGAACCAGGCCGTGAGAGCGGCTATGTGCGCATCGCTGATCTGTTCGCGGAGGGGCTTGAGGAAGCGGATCGCCAGCGCGCCTTCCTCGTACTTTCCGCTCTTGAAGAGTTCGCGGCCGGCCTCGATGAAGCCGTCGACGCCCAGCGCGGCGAACTCGGCGGACCAGGCGTCCTGCTGCGTGGTGAAAATGGGATGGTCGCGGTCCAGCAGGCCCCAGGAGTCGTAGCCTTCGGAGAAGTAGCGCGCCCACTTGTTCGCCTTCTCCGGCTGGGCGTTGGACTGGCAATAGGTGCGGATCACTGTCACCAGACTGTCCGGCGATACGGCCGGTCTCTTTTTCACGGGCATACTGAATGCAGGCTACCTGGAGCGGATGCCGATGGCAAGGGGGGATCGCCTGAGTGGTGTTGAAGGTGAGTTGAGCGAGGTCAGCGGGCGTGGGCGTCCAGCGGCGGAATCATCAGCACGCTATAGCCGTCAGGTCCGGCGGGACCAACGCGCTTCCAATCGCCGGGAGTCGTGGCGGGCGGGGCGCCCCGGCAGATCAGCGCCCGGACGCCAAGCCGGGCGAGCGCCTGCCTGGCGCGGCTCCAGTCCTCCGGAGCCGGGACGGGGGCCTGCTGGCCGGCAAAGACATGGGCGACGATGCGGGAGCCGAGATAGCGGGCGTAGTAATCGGTGAAGGCAGGGCCAACGGTCGCGATAGGGTCGCCTCTTTTTATGCCCGCGGCGAGCAGGTCGTGGGCCGTCTCGATGTAGGCGGGCGTTCGAGTCCCGCGAGCTGCGGAGAGAGCCTGGGCTGCGAGTTTGGGCAGGCCCGAAGCCAGTTGGATGAGGACCACGAGAGCGACGCAGACATGAACAGCCCGTTTGGCCTGCACGCTCACATCAGAACCTAGATGGCGGTACAGGGCGGCCCATGCGGGCACGATGAAGGCCGCAACGTAGCGGTATTCGGCGTGCACCAATGCGAACAACACCATGGCTGCGCCCGCCCAGCAGAGCAGCACGGCGTCCAGCCGGCGGGGCCAGCGGGCCGCGGCTGACAGGCCGGCCAGCGCGAGCAGGGCCAGCGCGCCGCCGATCAGAATGGTCTGCATCTGTGCCGACCACCAATAGACCTGGACGTTCATGATGAGCGCATTCACCTGATCGCGCGCGGAGAATCTGGGTTGCGCGCCGGCGTACCAGTAAGCGGGGTCGTACCAAAGCGGATAGGTCCCTTTGACGGGAGTGCCGAATTCGAGGACCTGCGGGACGTCCATGAGCTTCCGCGGCGGGTGAACCGGTACGCCGTGGCCCGGGCCGTCATCGCCGGTCCAGCCCACCGGCTTGAGGCCATTCACGTGCCAGATGTAGTTCAGACGCCCGGCCTCGCCCAGGCTGAAGCGGCCCACTCTTGCGGACAACAGTCCGATCAACGGCGATGCAACCAGGAGGAACACGGCGGCCGGCAGCAGGAGCCTGCGGCGGTTGAACCCCTGGGGCGGCCAGATGCAGATGAGCCCGAGAAGCAGAATTCCCATCGGCAACATCGGCGCTTTCGCGTAATATCCGAGTCCCAGGATCGCTCCAAAAGCGGCAAGAAGGCGGTTGCCGGCCACTCCCGAGTAAATCCGGCAGCAGATCCCGGCGGCAAAAAGCGCGATTCCGGCGACGAGCATGTCCGGTGCAACTTTGAGCTGGCCGATGAACTCGATGGAGATCCAGAGGAACACGGCGAAGGCCAGCGGGATTTGCGCGCGGTCTGGAGCGGGCGGCTTGTCCGTGACGGGTGAGGCGATCCAGTTCTTCAGGAAATAGGAGAAACCAGCCAAGGCCAGGCAAAAGGCCGCGAAGGTGATGAGGTGGGCAAGTGGGAACTCGGCAGCCGGACCAGGGTTGAAGATGGCTAAACCAGCCGCCAGTAGGGCCGGAAAGCCGGGGCTCCACAGAGGGTTGATCAGGCTGGATGGTCCCTGCCGGAGGGCTTCGGCCGCCATGTCGAGGTAGACGGCGCCGTCGGGGTTCATTTCATGGGCGTGCGCACCGGCGTGAATGGCGGCAGGGATGAGGCACAGCAACCACCACCAGCGAAAGCTCTCCAGCGGCGCCGGCGGCTTCGCATGCTGATGGGCTGGAGTCTTATCGAATTGTTCCTCACTTTGCGCACCCGTTCCCCCGGAACCTTTTGACGGCATTTAGATGCAATTACAGCAACTCGGCTGGAGAAGTGTCAATGCCGGGACGGAGGGCGGAAACGGATGTCACGGCGACGCACAGCGTGAGCAGGCCAGGTGTGGTGAGAGGGCGTAGCGGCGGGTCAGAAGCGGATCAGGATGCGGTTTTCCCCGGGGCCAGCAGGGCGGCCCAGGCCACCAGACCCTGGTCATCGGATCGCCCTGGGCGCATACTGTTCTGTGGTGGATGACAGCCGCCAAGGCGCGGATGGAGGCGACCATGATCGATGGCAAACGATGGTTGGTGCTGGCGCTGGCTCTGATGATGACGGGCTGCACGGATCTGTTGTCGGTCCATCCGCTGTCGCTGCCCGGCGATTTGGCGTTTGAAGCGACGCTGATCGGCGAGTGGGTGAACGTGGATGAAGACGGCACGGCGACGGCGATGATTCGCGCTTCGACGGCGCAGGCGCGGGTCTATGACATTTTGTGGATTCCGCCGGAGGCCGATGAGGAAGCGCTGCGGCTGCAGGGGCGGCTGGTGCGGATCGGCGACAGGCTGGTGTTTGACCTGGTGAAGGCCGAGCGGCCGGAGATGGGCGTGGCGGGCCACTTCTTCATGCTTGTCGAGAAGCAGGGCAATGAATTGAAACTGCACTGGCTGGATTCGGAGTGGTTGCGGGAGCGGGTCGTGCGGTCGGAGAAACTGGCCTTCGTCGTTGTCGACGGCAAGCCGGTGATCACGTCGGCGACGCCGGTGGTGCTGGAGTTCATGCGCATGTACGGCCTGGACGCGAAGGCCATCAGCGGCACGATCACGTTCACGCGGGCCAAGGCGCGTTGAGCGGTCAGATGCGGATGAGGATGCGGTTCTTCGACATCCAATAGAGGATGAGCCAGAAGACGATGAGCACGCCCAGGCCCATCATGACGGGCACGAGGGGCTCGCCGAAGATGGAGAAGAAGCCTGTGCCGATGTGGGTCTTGAAGGCCGACAGGATGTAGCCTTCCATGGTGTGGGCCATGATGTAGGCGGCGATGGAGTTCATGCCGACCACCATCAGCGGGAAGGCCCATTTCACCCAACCCTTGATCTCCATGAGGGCATAGAAGGCGGCCAGCATCAGGATGACAATGCCGCCGCTCCAGAGGGTGAATGCGGGGGTCCAGATGCGTTTGACCACCGGGCAGATGCCCGCACCGTGAAGCAGTGCCCCGGTGGCGATGAGGGCGACGCCGGCGATGGCCATGCCGCGGAGCTTGTCGAGCGGGGTGCGATCGGATTTAAGCCAGCCGCCGGTGAGCAGGCCGAGGATCATGGTGCCGAGGGTGGGGATGAAGCTGAGTGTGGAGTAGCCGCCGCCGTTGTATTCGAAGGGCCTGACGCGGGGAAACAGGTTCATGAACCAGGTGTCGAAGGACCAGGCGAGGTTGGAGTTCTTATTCCAGTGGCTCATAAAGCCGGTGTAGTGGTGTTCCCAGTTCTGCTTGACGCCGACTTTGGCGTAGTCGAAATCGGGGGAGGGGGCGGGGAACAGAGCGAAGGCCGCCCAGTAACCGACGAGGATGACGGCCAGTGCGGCGATCTGTTTCTTGATGGAGACGAAGCCGAGCAGGAAGAGGAAGAAGTAGCCGAGGCCGATCTGGGTGAGGGTGTCCTCGAAGGTGTAGTTGGTCATGGGCCGGCCGTCGGAGCGCAGGAAGATGCCCAAGGCACAGAGCAGCACGGCGCGCCAGGCGGCGTGGGCACACATTTTGGCAAACGACTGGCCCTTGGCCTGGCGGGCGGCGATGGAGTAGGGCAGGGCGGCGCCGACCAGGAAGGTGAAGCCGGGTTGGATCATGTCGTGCAACGAACCCCAGGCCCAGACGACGTGGGACTGGTGAAAGGCGAGGACGCCGGCGATCCAGGAGTCTGGCAACGCGCGGGGCAGCATGGGCAGGCGCATGACCTCGGCCAGCATGAGCGTCATGACGAAGCCGCGGAAGGCATCGATGGAGAGGACGCGTTTGGGCTTTGGGCGGGCGACTGCGGATGCGGCCATAGCTGAACAGCATATCAGTGTGGTCCCGATGTATGCTGTTCGCATGTTGCAGGACCGCCGCACGTTTCTCTCATCTCTTGGTGCAGCCGCTTTCATGCAGCGGCCTGCGAGGTCGAATATCGTTGTTTTGTTCACCGACGACCACCGGTTCGACATGCTGTCGGGGCTGGGCCACCGGGACGTGAAGACGCCGAACCTGGACCGGCTGATGCGGCGCGGCGTGACGTTTACGCACGCCTGTACGCAGGGCGGGCCGCATGGGGCGGTGTGCGTGGCGACGCGTGCGCAACTGATGACAGGGCGGAGCGTGTTCCGGGCGAATGAGTTTGTGATGAGCCGCAAGGAGGGTCCGGATCCGGCGGTGAAGACGTTTCCGGAACTGCTGCGGGCGGCCGGGTATGAGACGCACGGGATCGGCAAGTGGCATAACGGTCCGGCGCTGTATCAGCGGTCGTTTTCCAGCGGCGGGCCGATTTTCTTTGGGGGCATGAGCGACCACGACAAGGTGCCGGTGCATGCGTACGACGCGGCGGGACAGTACGGCAAGGATCGCATCGAGATCGCGGAGGGTTTTTCGAGCGAGCTGTTTGCCAACGCGGCGGTGGATTTCATCAATGGACGGGGGCGCGAGGCCAAGCCGTATCTGCTCTATACGGCGTTCACGTCGCCGCATGATCCGCGGATGGCGCCGGGCCGGTTTGCCGATATGTACGATCCGGCGCGGGTGGAGATGCCGCGGAATTTCATGGCGTCGCATCCGTTTGACAACGGCGAGATGAAGGTGCGGGATGAAATGCTGGCCGCGCATCCGCGGACCGAGGCCGAGGTGCGCAAGCATATCGCGGCGTATTACGGGATGGTGTCGGAGGTGGATCACCAGATCGGCAGGATCATCGATGCGGTGGACCGGTCGCCCAATGGGAAGAACACGTATATCGTCATGGCGGGCGATAACGGACTGGCGGTGGGTCAGCACGGGCTGATGGGCAAGCAGAGCCTGTATGACCATTCGTGGCGGGTGCCGATGATCGTTTCGAGTCCGTTCGCCGAGGGCGGGCGAAGGTGCGAATCCCTGTGCCACATCATGGACCTTTGCCCGACGATTTGCAGGTTTGCGGGCATTGCGCCGCCGGCGGGGATCGAGGCGCAGGGGCTGAACGTAGCGCTGAGAAATGAGAAGACGGTGGTGCGTGAGTCGATTGTCGCGCAGTATAAGGATTGCCAGCGGGCGCTGCGGACCGATGAATGGAAGCTGATTCTGTATAACGTGAATGGCGTGAAGACGACGCAGTTGTTCAATGTCCAGAAGGATCCGTGGGAGATGACGAACCTCGCCGAGAAGCAGCCGAAGCTGGTGGCGAAGATGAAAGCTGAGTTGCAGGCGCAGTTGACGGCGGTGGGCGACAGGACGGTGCTGGACGCGCCGAAGTGGGTGGTCTAGACGAACACCATGGCGAAGCTGACATTCACGATCAACGGGACACGGCGGACGCTGGACGCCGCCGCGGGGGCGCGGCTGATCGATGTGCTGCGCGATGGGTTGGGGTTGACCGGGACGAAGCCAGGATGCCGGGAGGGGACTTGCGGCAGTTGCACGGTGCTTGTTGACGGGCGGGCGATGCGGTCGTGCATCACGCCGGCGGCGAGTGTGGCGGGCAAGCGCGTGACGACGATCGAGGGCCTGGCTACGGCAGGGAAACTGCATCCTCTGCAGCAGGCGTTTCTCGACTATGAGGCGTATCAGTGCGGCTACTGCACCCCGGGGATGATAGTCGGCGCGGCGGGGTTGATTGCCCGCAACGCGTCGCCGGGCGAGCAGGCCGTCAGACAGGCGCTTGATGGACACATTTGCCGGTGCGGGTCGCAGCCGAGGATTGTTCAGGCGGTGCGGGCGGCGGCGGAGGTGATGCGCCGTGGCTGACCTGACGTTGCTGGTGGAATACAAGCGCCGCGAATTCCTGAAGGTGCTGGCGTCGGGTGCGTCGCTCACCATTCCTGTCGAACTTCAGGGCGCCGAGACGCGTGTCCATGTGCGGCGCGCGGCGGACGGCAGGATCGACGCCTTCACAGGCAAGATCGATATGGGGCAGGGGCTGCGGACGCTGCTCTCGCAGTGCGTGGCGAATGAACTGGGCGTCCCGGTGGAGGAAGTTCGTTTGGTGATGGGCGACACGGACCTGACGCCCGATGACGGCGGGACCTGGGCTTCACTGACCACGCCTGAAACGGTTCCGGCGATGCGCAAAGACGCCGCGGCGGTGCGGGGCGCGCCGCTGCGGGAGCCGAAGGAGTGGACGGCGCTGGGCAGGTCACAGAGGAACCTGAACGGGCCGGATATTGTCACCGGCGCGTTCAAGTACAACAGCGACGTGAAGGTGGACGGCATGTGGCACGGCGTGGTGCTGCGGCCTGCCGAATACCGGGCGAAGCTGGTTTCCGCCGAGGGGCAGGGCGTTGTGCGTCAGGGCGACTTTGCGGGCATCTGCGCGCCGACGCTGGCCGAAGCCCGCGCGCTCGCTGCCAAGGCGAAGGCCGAATGGGCGTACGAGCCGTTGCCTGCGTTCGACAAGATGATTGCTGCGTTCAAGGCCGAGGGGAAGCCGCCGGTTGAGAACAACCAGGTTCGATACCCGCCGCTGATCCGGCGCGGCGATGCGGAGAAGGCGCTGGCGACGGCTTCGCAGCGCAGGTCGCTGGCGTTCACGTTGGCGCCGATCGCCCATGCCGCGCTGGAGCCGCGCTCGGCGATTTCCAGCTTCGGCGAGGACGGGCGGTTGACCATCCGCTGCGGCAAGCAGGCGCCGTTTGTGGTGCGGGCCGAGGTGGCCAAGGCGATGGGGATGAAGGAGACCGACGTCCGCATCATCGTCGATATGCCGGGCGGCGGGTTCGGGTGCAAGCAGCGTTCGGATGTTGAAGTGGAAGCGGCGCGGCTGGCCAAGGCTTCGGGCAAGACGGTCCGTGTCGAATGGTCGCGGGCCGATGAGTTCGTTTGGTCGTATGCGCGGCCGGCCGCGCTGATCGAGACCGAGACGGGCGTGGCCGCCTCGGGCCGGATCGTCTCGTGGCGGCAGCGGAACTACAACGCCGGTGCGCCGGGTCTGCGGCCGCCGTATGATTTCGCCGACCACTCGAACGAGTTCTGGGCCACGCGCGCGCCGCTGCGGCAGGGGTCGTACCGGGCCCTGGCGGCGACGGGCAACAACTTCGCCCGCGAATCGACCGTCGATGAATGGGCCTCGACGCTGAACCGCGATCCGCTGGAGTACCGCCTGGCGCATATAGCCGACCAACGGCTGAGGGCGGCGCTGGAGATGGCCGCTCAGCGGTTCGGCTACAAGGGGCGCAAGGTAGGCGTGGGGCTGGCCTGCAATTTGGAAAAAGAGGGCCGGATGGCGCTGTTTGTCGAATGCGCGATGGAGCCGTTCCGCATCCTGCGCATGACGTGCGTGGCCGATTTCGGGGCGGCGCTGAATCCGTCGAACTTGCAAAATCAAGTCCAGGGCGCGCTCATCATGGGCATCGGCGGGGCGCTGTGGGAGCGACTGGAATTCGACTCAACGAAGCAGTTGACCACGCGTTTGACTAACTACAGAGTGCCGCGGTTCACGGATGTTCCAGCGATGGATGTGCACATTGTGGACCGGCGCGAGATCACGGCCGCCGGGGCAGGAGAGGCGGGAATCACGCTGACTGCGCCGGCGCTGGCTGCGGCGATCTTCTCGTTGACCGGCAAGCGGCCGATGTCGATGCCGATGCGAGTTCAGACGCCCTGAACTGTCGGCCTGTCTGCAACCCGCGCAGTTAAGTCCGACATGCACTTCGGACACTTCACCGCAAGACGGTGGATGGAACTCCGGCAATACGGGCAGGGCTTCCCCTTGTTGAACAGGAATGCGAGCAGCAGAACCACTGGTGCGAAGACGAAGGAACAGAGCCCGGCCAGTCC
Organism: Bryobacteraceae bacterium; assembly: GCA_014860455.1. Taxonomy (GTDB): domain Bacteria; phylum Acidobacteriota; class Terriglobia; order Bryobacterales; family Bryobacteraceae; genus PNKE01. The sequence continues at coordinate 12,830 of JACZJQ010000272.1, forward strand.
CCAGAGTATTCCACTCCCGCCCCGTATCGATGCTGTCACCCCAGCGAGCAGAGCGCAAAACGGCCACAATGCGAACAGAATAAGCAGTTCTGGTAATCCAATTGACCGCATTGCAACAGTCAATCACAACCGTGCTTCGGGGGCAAGCGGCTGCAGCCAGACGAGTCCTGATCGAGATCCGGCGCAAGGACTGGACTCTCTTGCCGATCCCTGCTCGTACTAAATCAACTCGCTCAACAACTCCGGGCGCGGGTTGGGGATGACGACTTTGTTCACCAGCAGGCCCTTGCGGCCGATCACCTGAGCGCCGGCCTCGACAGCGCTGCGCACGGCCGAGACGCTGCCGGTAACAACGGCGAACGCCTTGCCACCCAGGGCCATGGCCAGGCGAACTTCCATCAGTTGAACATTGGCCGATTTCACCATCTGGTCGGCGGCTTCGATCAGGCTGGCGACGGAGAACGATTCGACGATGCCGATGGCCTCCATGGTGCCGATATTGAGCGTTCCGGCGATGGCGGGGAACAGCGAATCGTCCACGTTGGGGATGACAAAGGTGTCGATGACGCTGAACTCGTTGCGGGTGCGTCCGGCGGTGACGGCGGATTCCACAGCCGCCACGTCGCCCTTCACCATCACCATGTACTTGCCGCTGCAAATAGTCCGTGACAGGACGAGCGAGACATCGGACTCCTTCAGCATGGCGTCGCAGACCTCGAAGCCGGCGGCGATGCTGGAAAGTTCGATCAGTCCGATTGAGTAGCTCATCTGGAAATCTCCACGAATTCGGCGGTGGCCGCGGTCACTGTTCCGTCGATGCTCGAATGGACGTCGGCGCCGAGTTCGCCTTCGTTCATGCGGGCCACGCTCTGGCCGCGTTTCACTTTTTCGCCCACCTTGACGATGACGGTGGCCGGCTTGCCGGCGTGTTGAAGCGTCAGGATGCGGACCTTCTCCGGCTCGGGTTCTTTGGCGGTGAACGGCGTGGGCGCCTCGTAGCGCTCGACGTTCAGGCGCTGACGCAGTTGGGCCAGGGGGACGCGGCGGTACTCCTTCATCGGATGGACCTTGACCGGCTTCTCCTGGACGAACTTGATGCCGGCGGCGCGCAGATCGGTCTTGGCCTGGTCGCAGGCTTCCTTGGGGAAGAGGTCTTCGGGGCAGGCGTAGAGGGTGCAGAGTCCGCAGGCGCAGCAGAGCTGGCCCCACTGGTTCCAGTTGTCGGCGCCGGCGAGGGTGAAGCCGAGGGTGCGCATGACTTTGTGGGGCTGGACGTCGTAGCCGAGCAGGTAGCGCGGGCAGAACTCGGTGCAGTAGCTACACTGGTCGCAGGCGGATTTGCCGATGTGGGCCTTGGCTTCCTTGGGCCGCGCGCGGCGCTCGACCAGCATGTGGTCGGCGGGCAGGACGATGAGACCGCCGGTGGTCTTGGTGACGGGCTGGTTCCAGTCGAAGCTGAGCGTGCCCATCATGAGGCCGGAGACGAAAAGGCCGGCGTCGTCGACGGTCATGCCGCCGGCCATTTCGATGAGTTCTTTGAACGGCGTGCCGACGGCGACCCAGAAGCTGGAGGGGCGGCGGACCGCGCCGTTGATTGAAACGAACTTGCGCGTGACGGCTCGGCCTTCGACGGCTTCCTGGACGTTATAGAAGGTTTCGACGTTGTTGACGACGCAGCCGACGTGGAGCGGGATGCCGCCGGCGGGGATGAGGCGGCCGGTGGCGGTGTAGACGAGTTCGTATTCGTCGCCGGAAGGGTAGAAGTCGCCGAGGTAGGTCATGCCGATGCCGGCGGCGGTGGCGAGCGGTTCGATGGCGTCGACCGCAGCCTTGTTTTTGTCTTTGATGCCGAACAGGGCGGTGCGGGCTTCGGTGGATGCGCGCATGGCCTTCATGCCCTCGATGATGGGGGCAGGGAAGTTCTTCATCAACTCGTAGTCTTTATGAAGAAGCGGCTCGCACTCGGCGCCGTTGGCGAGGAGGTACTCGACTTTGGAATCGGCCTTGACCGCGGTGGGGAATCCGGCGCCGCCGGCGCCGACCACGCCCATGGCGCGCAAACTCTGGCTGAGAGTCATTGCTAATATCATCCTACGGATTGGGGCTATTCGACGAATCCGAAGGCGACGATGGGTGCGCCGAGGGGCGAGCCGTGGTGGCCTTTGGGGCGGTAGGGGACTGGGAAACGGATTTCGATGGGGACGGGGTTATGCGCTCGGGCGGTGGAAGAACCCGCTCCCTGGCGGTCGCGGCCTCCGCGGTCTTGGCCTCTGTGGTTTTGATCGGGGGGGAGGGTCCAGCGGTGGGTGAGCCAGCCGTTGGTGGTGAAGCGGTGGACGCCGAGGGGTTGGCCGTCGATGACGGCTTCGAACTGGACGCTGCCCTGGTAGGCTAACTGGCGGGGGCTGACGTTGATTGTGACTTCGAAGAAGCGGGCGTCCGGCGGGCGGTGGAGAACGGCGGCTGCTTTCGTGCCCGTCCACCAGAAGCGCCCGCCGGACCAGAGGAAGCCTTCGCGCAAGGCCCAGATGGGGGCGCCGTCGCCGAAGGCGAAATGGGTGGGGAAGGGGGCGGCGGGGTCGCGGACGGTCATCAGCAGTTGCCTTTCGAAGGGCTTCCAGTTGGCGATGGCGAGGTTGGGTTCAAGCAGGAGGGCTTTGCCTTCGGGCAGGTCGGCGTGGCTGATTTTGAACTGGGGGCTGCGGTAGAACCACTGGAAGGCCGCTTCGACGCCCCAGGATTCGAGCTGTACGGGGCGGGATTCCGAGACGATGTGGAGGACGGCCGGGTTGGACTGATGGAAGTGGCCGGCGGCTTCGACGTATGGTTTTACGACTTCGGCGGCGGCGAGTGTGGCTTTGCGCTTGTCGCGCATGATCATGTAGTTTGCCGGGATCCAGAGGGCCAGGGCGGCGAGAAGGACCCAGGTGCGGCGTTTTTGCGAAACGAAGGCCAGGACGATGGCGAGGGCGGCGGTGGGCAGGTAGAGGTAGACGCTGAACAGGCGGCCGGGGAGGAACCAGAGCGGGCCCACGAGGATGACGGCTCCGGCGATGCCGAGGCGGACGAGGTTGTCCCTGGTTAGGAAGAACGCCGGGATGAGGAGCAGGCCGGCGTAGGGGAGGAAGAGGATTTCGGAGGAGTAGAAACGGATGGTCTGCCAGATGGCTTGAGGCGAAAAGACGAGGGCGTAGGAGTTCTGTCCCCAGATCAGGGCCTGGGCGGTGAACCAGATGGCGATGGCGGCGAACGGGGCGAGGCGGCGCCAGCGGGGGTGGCCGGACCAGAGTTCGTAGAGGGCGAGGAAGGCGGGCAGGGCGACGGCCATCTCCTTGGACTTGTAGGCGAGCCAGAAGGTGAGGAGGGCGGCGAGCCAGTAGCGGGAGGTGTAGAGGAGAAGGGTGAGCAGGGAGAAGAGGCAGACCAGAAGGTCGAAGACGAACATGGGTTTCCAGAAGGCGTCGAACAGGGCCATGTGGAACGACCAGGCGAGGGCGGCGAACGCGGCGGCGCGGGGCTCGGCGCCGAGGCGGAGCAGGACGCGCCAGAGAAGGAAGACGTTCAATAAATGGAGGAGTTGGATGAGCCAGACGTAGGGGGGGAAGTTGAGGCCGAAGGTATGGCCCATGATTTGGAAGATGAAGTGGCCGGTGGGGCGGTAGTTGGAGTTGGAATACCAGGGGGAAACGAGGCCCTTGAGGTGGTCGAGGGGGGTGGAGTGGGAGGTCCAGAAGAGGTTGTTGAGGTCGTCGGCCGAGAAGTAGCCTTTGTACGCGCCGCGGTTGGCGATCCAGAACAGGGCGGCGACGGCCAGGATGACGGCCGCCGTGCGGAGATGCTTCATCGATGAACAGTCTAGCAGGCAGGGGCCGAAGTCTATAATGGAGGGAAGTCCACCTAAACCAATGACATCCGACACAGCCAGCAGCGCCGTTTTGCCCCGTGGAACCGTACTGGGGATGAGCAGCGCCGCGAGTACGCTGTTTCTCCTTTCATTCGCCCACCTGTTTGTTGACCTTCATGCCGGGGCGCTGGGGATCTTTCAGCCGTTGCTGGTGAAGAAATTGGGGTTGACGTTCACTGAGGCGGGTCTGCTGGGTGGGGTGCTAGTGTTTTCGAGCTCGGTGACGCAGCCGCTCTATGGATATCTGAGCGACCGGATAAGGAGCCGGATGTTCACGGTACTGGCGCCGGCGCTGGCGGCGGTGTTCCTGACTGGGTTGTGCCTGGCGAGTTCGTTCGGTTGGGCCTTGGTGGCGGTTTTCCTGGGCGGGGCGGCGGTGAGCGCATTTCATCCGCAGGGGGCTTCGTGGGCGGCGGCCGGGTTCACGAGGAACCGGGGGCAGTGGATGGCGGTCTTCATCAGCGCCGGGACGTTGGGGATGGCTCTGTCGCCATCATTCTACAGTTACTCGATCGACAAGCTTGGATTCGACAACCTGATGTGGACGGCGATTCCGGGCGTGGCGTTCACTGTGGTGCTGGCGATTGCGCTGCATCCGGCTGAGATGTCGGCGGCGAGGCAGAGGTTTGATGGCGCGGCGTTGCGGTCGGCGGCGCGGCCGTTGACGTATCTGTTCCTGGCGGTGTTTTTCCGGTCGGCGGTGCAGGTCTGTTTCGCGCAGTTTCTGGCGTTATACTTGAACGCGCAACTCAAATTGGATCTATCTGTTGCGGCACATGTTCTCACGTTTTACTTAACCGCAGGTGCGGTGGGCGGATTCCTTGGCGGGCGGATGGCCGACAGGTTTGGGGCGCGGCGGGTGATCATGGCGTCGTTCCTGTTTTCGGTGCCGTTCATGGCGGCGTTTTTCCACACCACAGGGCTGTTGTCGTACGTGATGCTGGCGGTGGGCGGATTCATTCTCTTGTTTACTATTCCTGTGAATGTTGTTGTTGCGCAAGAACTTGTTCCGTCTCAAGCAGGCGCGGTATCGGCGTTGATGATGGGATTTGCGTGGGGTACGGCCGGGATGGTGTTTATTCCGCTGACGGGCTGGATCTCTGACCAGACCTCGCTTGGATTCGCGCTGCAGTTGCTGCTTGTCTTTCCGCTGCTGGGGCTCTGGGCGACGAGCCGGATCCCGCGGGAGGCGGTGCCATGAAGCGGGCGGTTTGCCTGTTGAGCGGCGGGCTGGATTCGGCGACGAGCCTAGCCTGCGCGCGGCATAATGGGTTTGTAACTTACGCTTTGTCATTTGATTACGGGCAAAGGCATAAAGTAGAAATTGATGCGGCACGGCGTGTAGCCGGGGCGCTTGGGGCGGAGCGTCATGAGGTGACACGGATCGATTTGCGGCTGTTCGGAGGGTCGGCGTTGACCGCTGATTTGGATGTGCCGAAGGGGCGGGATACTGGCGAGATGTCGCATGGGATCCCGATTACGTACGTGCCGGCGCGGAACACGATTTTCCTTTCGTTTGCGCTGGCTTGGGCGGAGGTGCTGGGGGCGTCGGACATTTATCTGGGCGTGAACGCGGTGGACTACTCCGGATACCCGGATTGCCGGCCGGAGTATATCGACGCCTTCAGGAAGATGGCGAACCTGGCGACCAAGGCGGGCGTGGAAGGGGAGGTGGAACTGAAGATCCACACGCCGCTGATCAGGTTGTCGAAGGCGGAAATCATCCGGTTGGGGGTGTCTTTGGGCGTGGACTACGGGCTGACGCATTCGTGTTACGACCCGGACGGGGCCGGGCGGGCGTGCGGGCGGTGCGACTCCTGCCTGTTGCGACTGGCCGGGTTTGCCGAAGCCGGCATTGCGGATCCGCTGGACTATCAGGCGGCGCCATGAAGATCAGCGAGGTCTTCGCGAGCATTCAGGGGGAGGGGATCCTGGCCGGGGTGCCTTCGCTATTCATTCGCACCAGCGGATGCAACCTGCGCTGCCGCTGGTGCGACACGCCGTATACGTCCTGGGCGCCGGAAGGCGAGGAGTGGGCGATCAATCGGATCATGGAGTGGGTGGAGGGGAACCGGGGCTACCGCCATGTGGTGTTGACCGGGGGCGAGCCGATGATCCAGCCCGAACTGCCTGTTCTCGCCCGGAGATTGGGTGATGCGGGGTTTCATATCACCGTGGAGACGGCCGGGACAGTTTATGTGGAACTGGTCTGCCACCTGATGAGCATCAGCCCAAAGTTGGCCAATTCGACGCCCTGGGAGATGGAGGGCGGCAGGCGGGCGGAGGCGCACGAGAAGCTCAGGATCAATGGCGAGGTGCTGCGGCGGCTGGTGAGCAAATATGACTACCAGCTCAAGTTTGTAGTTGGCGAACCTGGGGATGTGGAAGAAATCAGGCAGGTTATCCAGATGTGTGGGGGGGCGCCGGAGCGGGTGCTTCTAATGCCGGAGGGGCGGACTGCGGAGGTGTTGAGGAAGCGGGCCGGGTGGCTCGTGGAGCTCTGCAAGCAGCACGGTTACCGGTACTGCCCGCGGATGCACGTGGAAATCTACGGTGACCGGCGCGGGGTTTGACTCCCATTATGGGGTCGGGGTATCACCTTAGAAAACCCTATTGAATGACTGAAGCAGTCCTGTTCATCCTGGACAGTTCTAGGGTGATTTGCCGATTGTTGGACTGAGCAGCTTTCTCTACATTGAGGGTGGAGGAATGCGATGCTGCGGGGATTGCTGATCTGTCCGGACACCGAACTTTCCGAAGCGCTGGTCCTCGCGCTGGAGGAAACCAAGCAGGTTGCGCTGGTCAAAGAGGTTGACCGTTATCCTGCGGATCTTGAGTTGATGCGGATTGTGATGGCGCACGCCCCGCAGGTGCTGTTTGCCAGCGCCGAATCGCTCACCAAGCTGTATGAGATAGTGAAGTCGGTCGAGGCCAACGCCCAGGGCATTCAGGTGGTGGCGATCGGGCGCAACTGCGAGCCCACGTTGCTGCTGGAACTGATGAGGGCGGGGATCCGGGAGTTTCTTCCGCTGCCGTTCGAGCGGGAAACGGTATTTCAGGCGCTGACGCGCGTTGAGGAGATGATCGACAAGAATCCGCCGCAGTTGAGCATCACAGACCAGTTGTACGCCTTTCTGCCGGCGAAGCAAGGCGTCGGCGCCTCGACGGTGGCATTGAACACGGCCTGGGCGCTGGGCGTGCATAAGGACACTTCGACGCTGCTGATGGATATGGACCTGACGTCGGGCATCCAGGGATTCATGCTGAAGATCAATCCGATTCGGACGATCGTGGATGCGGCGCAGAACGCGCACAGCCTGGATGAATCCCTGTGGCCGCAACTGGTGACCAAGAAGGGGCCGATTGGTGTATTGCCGAGCGGCGGGCTGAATCCGGAGTTTAGGGTGGACAGCACGCAGGTGCGTTACCTGATCGAGTTCGCCAGGCGGCATCACTCGGCGATTTGCGTGGACCTGTCGGGCAACATGGAGCGTTACTCGGTGGAGATCATGCACGAGTCCAAACGGATCTTCATGGTGGTGACGCCCGAGATCCCGACGCTGCATCTGGCGCGGGAAAAGCTGAAGTATTTGAACAGCATTGAGTTGGGCGACCGCATTTCCGTGGTGTTGAACCGCAACCACAAGCGCGCGGTGATTACGCCGGAGCAGGTGGAGAACTTATTGGGCGTGCCGGTGATGACATGCCTGTCGAACGACTATCAGGGTGTTCACAGGGCGCTTCAAACGGGACGTTGCGTGGAGCAGGGCAGCGAGTTGGGCCGCCAGTTCACCGCATTCGCCGGGGCGATTCTGGACCGCGCAACACGCGAGGTGGAGACGCCGAAGTCACGCCGCCTTGTAGACTATCTTTCGATCCTGCCGGGGCGCTACAGCGCCGCCAACGACTAGACCGAACAGTCACATGTACATGCCGCCGTTGACCTTGATCACCGCACCGGTGACATAGTTGGCGTCTTCGCTGGCGAGGAATTTGACGGCATTGGCGATATCGGAGGGCTTGCCGAAGCGCTTCAGGGGGATGGTGGCCATCATTTGGTCCTTCACTTCCTGGGGCAGCACGGCGGTCATATCGGTTTCGATGAAGCCTGGGGCAATGGCGTTGACGGTGATGTTGCGGCTGGCGAGTTCCTTGGCCAGGCACTTAGTGAGTCCGATGAGGCCGGCTTTCGACGCAACGTAGTTGGCCTGACCGGGGTTGCCCATTTCGCCAACAACGGAGGCGATATTGATGATGCGGCCCCAACGCTCCTTCATCATGGCCGGGATGACGGCCTGGGCGACATAGAAGGCGCCGGTGAGGTTGATCTGGAGCACGAGGTTCCAGTCGGCGGGCTTCATGCGCATGGCGAGGGCGTCGCGGGTGATGCCTGCGTTGTTGACAAGCACGTCGATGCGGCCCATTTCCTTCATCGCGGCCGAGACGCCTTCCTTCACCGATTCCTGAGAGCTGACATCGAGATTGAGCGTCATGGCACGGCCGCCACAGGCGCGGATGGTCTCGGCGACGGTTTCGTTGTTCTCGACTTCGGGCGAGGCCACGATGATGTCGTAGTTCGATTTGCAGAGCGTCTGGGCGATTTCGCGGCCGATTCCGCGGCTGGCGCCGGTGACCATGGCGACACGATGAAACATGATGAGGGCTTGCTCCTTTTCGATTTCAGACTTCATCATAGTAAATGGAAGGGGCAAGACGCTCGACATGGCATACAACGATCTCCGGGAATTTCTGCAAGCTCTTGAAAAGAATGGGGAGCTGAAGCGGGTTCCGTTTGCGGTGGACACGCGGCTGGAGATGACGGAGTTTGCCGACAGGTCAGTGAAAACCGGCGGTCCGGCGCTGTTGTTTGAAAAACCGGGCTCCGGGACGATGCCGGTGGCGATCAACCTGTTCGCGTCGATGCGGCGGATGGAGATCTCCTTGGAAGTGGATTCGGTGAGCGAAGTCGCCGCGCGGATCACCGAGATGCTGGAGATGCGGATGCCGCAAGGGCTGATCAACAAGCTCAGAATGCTGCCGAAGCTGGCGGATATGGCGAATTTCTTCCCGAAAATGGTCAACTCGGGGCCGTGCAAGGAGCGGATCCGGCATGATGGATTTTCGCTGGCCGAGTTGCCGGTGCTGACCTGCTGGCCGGGCGACGGCGGACCGTTCATCACGCTGCCGATGGTGTTCACGCGCAACCCGGTGACGGGCAAGCGCAATTGCGGAATGTACCGGATGCAGGTCTACGACGACCGGACCACCGGGATGCACTGGCAGACGCACAAGCAGGGCGCCGAGCACTACCGAAGGCTCCAGCAGGAGGGCAAGGAGGCGCGGATGCCGGTGGCGGTGGCGCTGGGCTGCGATCCGGCGACGATGTATTCGGCGATCTTGCCGCTGCCGCCGGACCTGGACGAAATGATGATCGCCGGGTTCCTGAGGAACAAGCCGGTGGAGATGGTGAAGTGTGAGACCTGCGACCTGGAAGTGCCAGCCCAGGCCGAGATCGTGCTGGAAGGCTATGTCAACATCGGCGAGACGAGGCGCGAGGGTCCGTTTGGCGACCACACGGGGTTCTATTCGCTGGACGACGACTTTCCGGTGTTCCACGTCACCTGCATGACGACGAGGAAGGATCCTATCTATCCGGCGACGATCGTGGGCCGGCCGCCGATGGAGGATTACTACATGGGCCGGGCGATCGAACGGATCTTCCTGCCGCTGATGCGGATGCAGATTCCCGAGATCCGTGATATTGCGATGCCGGCCGAGGGTGTGGTGCATAACCTGATGCTGGTGTCGATCCGGAAGTCGTATCCGGGGCAGGCGCGCAAGGTGATGCACGCGATCTGGGGTCTGGGACAGGCGATGTTCACCAAGGCGATTGTGGTGGTGGATGAAGACGTGGAGGTGCAGAATTTCTCGGAGGTGGCGTGGCGGGCGCTGGGCAATATCGACCCGGAGAGGGATATTGAATTCGTGCATGGGCCGGTGGATACGCTGGACCATGCATCGCGGCTGCCGGATTACGGGTCGAAAATGGGCATCGATGCGACGAAGAAGTGGGCGGGGGAAGGATTTACACGGCGGTGGCCGGACGTGATCACGATGCCGGAGGACGTGAAGCGGCGGGTGGACGAGATGTGGAAGCGCGCGCGGCTGTAGATGCATCCAGTAGTGCCTGAATCACGCAAGTTCTGGTAAACTAGGGATATTCCGCGGCGCGCGTAGCTCAGTTGGTAGTAGCGCCAGATTGTGGTTCTGGATGTCGTGGGTTCAAATCCCACCGCGCGCCCCATCCGCTGACACCCCGTTCGATTGCACAAGCCCATGTTTGCGCAAGGCATGGTCATGCTAGACCCGCACCCCCTCCCTTTCAACCTGTAGGCTCGCCTCCAAGAGCCAATTCCTCACTCGCCACCAATGCCCGAGATGGATTTTCGCACTGCCCCGAGAGGCGGGAACACCTGCAAGAGCCACATGCCTACCGGCTGGGCCAAGGCCCACCGGGAGGTCGACCGCATGGAGCCCGGCGAAGTAGGGCCCGCCCGCGTTGCCTGTGCTCGGACGGTTGCCTTCGCCGTCGAGGCCGTAATTGTCGGCGCGCAACTCCAGCAATCGAGGCCCGCAACCGACAGCAAATACCGCTTCGTGTGCCGAGGTGCTGCCGCCATGATCGCTGCCAGGCCGGCTTCACCCTAGAAATCGATCGCCGACAATAGGTCGCTTGGTTTGGTGTCGAAAGCGCGGGCGATGGCCAGCAGGCTTTCGATCGATGGGAGGTTGGCGCCACGTTCAATCGACGAAAGCTGCGAAACCGACAGATGCGCCGCTTCTGCAAGGTCTTTGAGTGACCAGTCGCGCTCGGCGCGCAACATGCGCACGCGGTGGCCCAGGCGTTCCCGCAGCCGGTCCTGGGGCGACTTGCCAAGCGAGTAGGTTTCGATGGCGTTGGCCAGCACCTGGCGCAACTGGGCGATGGAGAAGGGTTTGGCGATGTAATCAAACACCTTCATCTTGAAGGTCGCGCGCATGTCTTCAAGCGACGGGTAGCCGGTGACGACGATGACGCACAGCCCCGGCCAGCGGGCGAGAAGTTGTTCCAGGACCTTATCGCCGCGGACCTTGCCCATCTTCATGTCCAGCAGCACGATGCCCGGCTGCCGGGCCTCGGCGGCGGCGAACAACTGGTCAGGATGCGAGAACGACAGGACCTTATACTGGCCCTCGTCGGCGAGCAGGTCTTCGACGTACTGCCGGAAATCGGCGTCGTCGTCGAGGATGGCGACTTCGACCAGGGAGTCGGGCGGGTCAACCGCCGAGTCGGGCTTGGTGCTCATGATTTGCACTCCTCGCTATCGGGCATTGAATCGGGCGCAGGTAGCGTCACCTCCAGCCGCGCCCCGCCGCCCGAGCAGTTCATGGCGGTGATGGTTCCACCGTGCTGATGGATAATCCCCTCGGCGACGGTGAGCCCGAGGCCGGTGCCACGGTCGTCGAGCCGCGTGGTGACGAAGGCTTCGAAGATATCGGGCAGGACATCGGGCGGGATGCCGGGTCCGTTGTCGTCCACGCGGATAGCCAGGGCGCGGCGGTCACCGAGGCGCGCTTCAGCAGCGGAAACGCGGATGCGGCCGTCCGGCGGCACGGCGTTGAGCGCGTTGCGCAGCAGGTTGACGAAGACCTGCACCAGACGGTCCGCATTGGCCAGCACGCAATCCGGCGGGTGGACCGAGTTGATGAAGGTGACATCGCCCGCCTTTTCGTCGATGGCGACCAGATGCCACGCCTCCTCGATCAGCGGCCCAACTGCAACTGCCTGGGTCTGCTGGGTGCGGACGCGGGCGAAGTCGAGCAAGCCCGTACTGATCTTCCTCAGCCGGTCGGTCACCCGAATCATCCGCTGCAGACGCGCCTGGGCGCCGGCATCGGAGACGGTTTCCATCAGCTTTTCGATCGATCCATGCAGCACCGCCAGCGGCGTATTCATCTCATGCGCCACCCCTGCCGACAACAAACCCAGTGACGCCAGACGGTCCTGCGCCTCCAGGTTCCGTTTCGCCGTCTCCAATTGCTCGTTCTTCGCCCGCAGGTCCTTTGCCGTCGATTCCAGCCTCCGCAGCGCCTCCTCCAGCACGTCCTCCTGCATGCGCAACGCCTCAACTGTGTCGTTGCGCGAGCGCATGATCTGGCCGATCTCATCGCCGGGGATGAGCGGCTCGGGGACGATTTCGCGGTCGCGGTCGCCGTGGCGGGTGGCGGCGTCGGCCTCCAGGAACAGCCGGATCGGCTGGTACACGTGCTTCGGCATGATGACCAGTTCCAGCAGCAGCACGGCCAGGATGTAGCAGACGCCAAGGACGGCGAACATGACAAGTTTGATGGACGCCAGGATGCCGTCATAGAAACCCAAGGGCAGAGTGAGGCGGTAGAAACGGTTCTGCGAACCCTCGACTAACTTATAGATCGACTCCGAATGCGAGTCGCGCTGCCAGATCCGTCCGGGGTAGCGCAGCATCCAGGACTGGGCCGATTCTGTGAGGCCAAACTCCATGCCCGTGCCCGTCTTGAGGTCGTAGAAACGCAACTCCTGCTCACCGTTTTCAGCCGTCAGCGCCGAGAACGTGTTCCAGATCAAGGTGATTTCGCGGCTGCGGGCCGCCGCCAGGCGTTCCTCGACCAGCGGGATGAGGGAAAAATAGACGGCCAGGGTCAGAATAAGGAAAAACAGGTTGTGCAGAACCATCAGCTTCGGCCGAACGCGCAAGTCACTGAACCGGCGGTCGATGCCGGTCAGCGGCCTAGCTTCCGAGATCGTTGCGACCTCGTTCCGGTGCGCTGCATCATTACTGCCAGACAAGAAAAATTTCTCCTATTGCGGAATTCTTACGGCTATGGTAGAAAAGTTCTAATCCTCCCCGCTACCGGGGAAGCGCATCCGACTCCATCTCTACTTATACATGATGGACCGGAACAGCCCTCAGAGGGGCGGCAAGGTTTCACAAGAGAAAGAACATTCGCGAATGAGCGCCATCTTCTCAAAGAAGTTTGACACGACGCTGCGGCTCGCGGCTGCCGGCGTCGTCCTGGTCCTTGCAACCGGCGGCGGAATCGCTGCCTATCTCCTGCATCCTAATCAGGTGGACACGGGCTACACACCGACCCAGCCAGTGGAATACAGCCACAAGCTGCATGCGGGCAACCTCGGCATGGACTGTTATTACTGCCACACGACGGTCGAAAAGTCCAGCTTCGCCGCCGTGCCCACCACCGAGACCTGCATGAACTGCCACCACCGGGTCAAGGAGAAGAGCCCCAAGCTGCAGATGGTCCGCGAGAGCTATTCGACGGGCCAGCCGATCCCGTGGGTGAAGGTCCACCGGCTGCCTGATTACGTCTACTTCAACCACCAGGCGCACGTGACGTCGGGCGTATCCTGCGTCTCCTGTCACGGGCGCGTCGACCAGATGGTGGAAGTGAAGCAGGTAGAACCGCTGACAATGGCCTGGTGTCTGGACTGCCACCGCAACCCCGCCCCCAAAGTCCGCCCGGCTGAATTCGTGACCAAGCTCGACTGGTCGCCCGAGGGCGATCCCGTCGAACTCGGTCTCAAGATCGTGCAGGCCAAGGGCATCCAGCCGCCCACGCACTGCTCGGGATGCCACCGCTAGAGCCGGAAGCGAAGGAACTGACGCGATGAGCCAATTCGTTCAAATCAATCCCACAACCACCACCGGCAGGAAATACTGGCGCAGTCTGAACCAACTCTCGGGCACGCCCGAATTTAAGCAGTGGGTGGAGCGCGAGTTTCCGGAAGGCGCGACTGACGCCGCCTCGGCCGGTTCGCGCCGCAGCCTGCTGAAACTGATGGCTGCCAGCTTCGGCCTGGCCGGACTGGCCGCCTGCCGCCGCCCTGTCGAAAAGATCCTGCCGCACGCCAAGGGCGTCGAGGGCCTGATTCACGGCAAGCCGCTGCATTACGCCACCGTCGCCACCGTCGGCGGCGCCGCCACGGGCCTGATGGTGGAAACCCACGAAGGCCGCCCGACCAAGGTCGAAGGCAACGCCAAGCACCCCGCCTCGCTGGGCGCGACCTCGGCGCACATGCAGTCGCTGGTGCTGAGCCTCTATGACCCCGACCGCGCCAAGGGCGTTCGCAAGGTGGGCGCGCGCTCGTCCTGGGACGAATTCACCGCCTGGGCCAACGGCGAGTTTTCTACCGAAAAGCAGGGCGACGGCTCTGGCCTCCGCATCCTGGCCGAACGCTCATCGTCGCCGTCGCTCAAATTGGTCCATGAGCAATTGGCGAAGAAGTTCCCCAAAGCCCAGTGGGTTGAGTACGACTCGGTCAACCTCGACAACGCGCGTCTCGGTACGCAGCTTGCCTTCGGCCAGCCGCTGGAAGCGCACTATGCGTATGACAAGGCCGATGTCGTCGTCGCCCTCGACGCCGACTTCCTGGGCCTCGATGCACAGTCGATCCTGCCGGTGAAGCAGTTTTCGGCCAAGCGGCGGGTCGCCAATCACCAATCGAAGATCAACCGGCTCTATGCCGCCGAGTCCAACTACACCATCACCGGCGCCATGGCCGACCACCGGCTCCGCCTGCGGGCGTCCGACGTCGGCGCGCTGGCCGTCGCCCTGGCCAAGGAACTGAAAGTCGGCGGCGGTGAGTTGAAGGTACTCTCCTCCAAAGCCGGCGCGGCTGAGAAGTTCGTCGCTGCGGTAGCGAAGGAGCTTGACGCGGCTAAGGGCCGCTCGATCGTCGTCGCCGGACCGCGCCAGTCGAAGGAAGTCCACGCGCTTGTCGCGCTGATCAACCAGGCGCTTGGCAACACGGGCGAGACCGTCACCTACACCGCTCCGGTCGTCAATCCCGACGATTCCGTGGCCGCCGTCAAACAGCTTGTCTCCGACCTCAACGGCGGACAGGTGAAGACGCTCGTTGTGCTGGGTGGCAACCCGGTCTACACGCTGCCTGGTGATTTGAACTTCGCCGACGCGATGAAGAAGGCAGCCTCGACGGTCGTCCTCGCCGCCGACGAAAACGAAACCTGGGTCGCCGCCCAGTGGCAGTTGCCCGAAGCGCATCCGTTCGAAGCCTGGGGCGATGCCCGCGCGCTGGACGGCACGGTGTCGATCCAGCAGCCTCTGGTTGCCCCGCTCTACTACGGCAAGCCGGCGATTGAAGTGGCCGCCATGATCGCCGGACTGGAAAAGACCTCGGCGCATGAGATCGTCAAATCCCACTGGTCGGCCCAGTGGGGCGCCGCCGCAGAGAAGACCTGGAAGCTGTCGCTGTACAACGGTTTTATCGAAGGCACGAAGTCTGAGGCTGTGAAGCCCACGGCCGACATTGCCAAAGTCTACGCCTCCATCGCCCCTGCTTTGAAGGCCGCTCCGGCGGGCCTTGAAATCGTCTTCTACCCCGGCCACTCCACCTACGACGGCCGCTTCGCCAACAACGCCTGGATGCAGGAAGCGCCCGACCCCATGACCAAACTGGTTTGGGACAACGCCGCGCTGCTCTCCGCCACCACGGCAGACAAGATCGGCGTCACCACCGGCAGCATCGTCAATGTCCAGGTGGGCGGGCGTGGCACCGACGTGCCGGTGATGGTCCAGCCCGGCCACGCCGACGATTCCATCTCTCTCACCCTCGGCTACGGTCGCGCCGCTTGCGGACGTGTCGGCCGCGGCGTCGGCCACCGCGTTGAATTCGTCCGCACCGCCGCCGCTTTCCACTTCGCCCGGGCATCGGCGACGCCCAACGGCAACACCTACGAACTGGTGACAACCCAGGAACATCACACTCTGGAAGAGCCCATCACCGGCAAGACCCGCCCCATCGTTCTCGAAGCCACGATGGAGGAGTACCACCATCACCCCGACCACTTCGAGCACGCGGTCCACGTGCCTGAAGTCGTCAACATGTTTCCGCAGTTCGATTGGTCCAAAGGCGCCCAGTGGGGCATGACCATCGACCTCAACGCCTGCACCGGCTGCAATGCCTGTCTGGTGGCCTGCCAGGCCGAAAACAACATCCCCGTCGTCGGCAAAGACCAGGTCAAGCGCGGACGCGAAATGCACTGGATCCGCCTCGACCGCTACTTCACCGGCGATCAAAACGACCCGCAGGTGGTCAACCAGCCCATGGCCTGCGTGCAGTGCGAAAACGCGCCCTGCGAAAGCGTCTGCCCCGTGGCCGCCACGGCGCACTCGCCCGAGGGGCTGAACGACATGGCCTACAACCGCTGCGTCGGCACCCGCTACTGCGCCAACAACTGCCCCTACAAGGTCCGCCGCTTCAACTTCCTCAACTGGAACAAGGACCTCGCCGAGTCGCAGAAGATGGTCTTCAACCCCGACGTCACCGTCCGCATGCGCGGTGTCATGGAGAAGTGCAACTACTGCGTCCAGCGCATTCAGGAGGCCAAGATCGAGGCCAAGGCCAACAACCGCGCCGAACTCAAGGATGGCGACGTGCGCTCGGCCTGCCAGCAGGTCTGCCCCGCCGACGCCATCGTCTTCGGCAACATCAACGACCCCAACAGCAAGGTGGCGCAGATGAAGAAGCAGCAGCGCGACTACATCCTGCTCGAAGAACTGAACATAAAACCGCGCACCAGCTACCTTGGCAAGCTGCGCAATCCCAATCCGGAGCTGATTCATGGCTGATCTCGCCCTTGATCCTCGCGCCGAACTTAATCCGACCCTGGTTCAGGGCGATGCGACGTATGCCGGCGTCACCGACGCCATCAGCGTCATCACCGAATCCAAACCCCCCAAGCAGTGGTATTACGCCATGGCCGTGGCCATCCCGCTGGCCGGCCTATTGTTCTTCTGCCTCGGCTATCTGGTCATGAACGGCATCGGCGTCTGGGGCAACAACTCCCCCGTCGGCTGGGGCTGGGACATCACAAACTTCGTCTGGTGGATCGGCATCGGCCACGCCGGAACGCTGATCTCGGCCATCCTCTTCCTGTTCCGTCAGAAGTGGCGGACCTCCATCAACCGCGCCGCCGAAGCCATGACGCTTTTCGCTGTCGCCTGCGCCGGCATCTACCCCCTGTTCCACACTGGACGCCCCTGGCGCGCGGCGTACTGGCTGTTCCCCATGCCGAATGAGCTGCTCGGCATGTGGCAGAACTTCCGCTCTCCGCTTATGTGGGACGTCTTCGCTGTTTCGACCTACGCCACCGTCTCCGCCCTGTTCTGGTACGTCGGCCTGGTGCCTGACCTGGCCACGCTGCGCGACCGGGCCAAGGGCCTGCGCCAGCAGATCTTCGGCATCCTGAGCCTCGGCTGGCGCGGATCCGCGAGGCAGTGGAAGCACTACGAACTGGCTTACCTGATCCTGGCCGGTCTCTCCACGCCGCTGGTGCTTTCGGTGCACTCGATCGTTTCGTTCGACTTCGCCACGTCGGTCATCCCCGGTTGGCACACGACGATCTTTCCGCCCTACTTCGTCGCCGGCGCCATCTTCTCCGGTTTCGCCATGGTCATCACGCTGATGGTGCTGGCCCGCTGGGTCTACAACCTCCAGCACCTGATCACGATCAAGCACCTGGAAAACATGTGCAAGGTGATTCTGGCCACCGGCATGATTGTGGGCTTCGCCTACGGCACCGAGTTTTTCATCGCCTGGTACAGCGCCAACCAGTATGAGAAGTTCGCCTTCCTCAACCGCGCCTTCGGTCCCTACGCCTGGGCCTACTGGTCGATGATCACCTGCAACGTGATCTCGCCACAGTTCTTCTGGTTCAAGAAGGTCCGCACGTCGATCCCGGCCATGTTCATCCTAGCCATCTTCATCAACATCGGCATGTGGTTTGAGCGCTTCGTCATCATCGCCACTTCGCTCCACCGCGACTTCCTGCCGTCGTCCTGGGGCTACTTCTCGCCCACCTGGGTCGACATCGGCACCTTCGTCGGCACGATTGGCCTGTTCCTCACCTTGTTCCTTCTCTTCCTGCGCTTCCTGCCTGCCATCGCTATCAGCGAGGTGAAGGGCGTGCTGCACAACCAGCTTGTCTCCAACAAAGGAGGCCACTAAAGCCATGGCCGATCTCCTCGACAAACTGCCTCTGCCAGCCTTCCTCAAGCCTGCCGATACCGGCGGCCACTACGGCGTCATCGGCGACTTCGACACCCCCGAAGCCCTGCTGCGCGCCATCCGTACCGCGCGCACCGCCGGCTACACGAAGTTTGAAGCCTACACCCCGTTCCCCATCCACGGCATCGACGATGCCATGGGCGAGCCGCGTTCGCCGCTTGGCCGGATCGTCGTCGTCTGCGCGCTGCTGGGCCTCAGCGGGGCGGTGCTGCTGCAGTGGTGGACCGGCGCGGTCGACTATCCCATCATCATCGCAGGCAAGCCGCTGTTCGCCATCGAACCGTCGATCCCCATCATCTTCGAACTGGGCGTCCTGCTGTCGGCCTTCGGTACGGTCTTCGGCATGTTGGCTCTCAACAAGCTGCCCACTTACTACCACCCGGCCTTCAACTTCTCCAAGTGGGCCGGCGCCAGCAACGACCGTTTCCTGCTGGCCATCGAGGCCATCGACCCCAAGTTCAACCCCGACGAGATCAAAGTGCTGATGGACTCGCTCGGCAGCCGCTGCACCGAGCTGGTCGAGGCATAGGACGTGACACCGATGAGAATCACGCGAACCGATTCGATCCGATTCAACCGCCGCGCCGCCCTCATGCTGGCCGTCGTGGCCCTCGGCCTGCTCCAGTCGGCCTGCTCAAACTTCACCACCCGCCAGCCTCCCGTCTGGGTCTGGACCGACATGAAGAAGCAGGACAAGTACAAGGCCCAGGCCGAAAGCCAGTTCTTCGCCGACGCACGCGCCTCGCGCCGTCCCGTTGAAGGCGCCGTCGCCCAGGAACTCTACGTCGCCGACACCCCCCGCGCAACCGGCGTCGAAGACAACGGCACTTACGTCGCCCGCAACCCGCTCCCCCTCTCCAAGGAAACCCTGCTCCGCGGCCAGCAGCGTTACAACATCTACTGCGCCCCCTGCCACGACCGCACCGGCACAGGACGCGGCGTTGTCCCGTCCAAGGCCGTCTGGGTTCCCGGCAATCTCCACGACCCGCGCATGGTCAGCATGGTCGACGGCGAGATCTACCACGTCGTCTCCTTCGGCCGCCGCTCCATGCCCGGCTACCGCTTCCAGGTGACTGAAAACGACCGCTGGGCGATTGTCGCCTACGTCCGCGCCCTGCAACGGGCCTCGCTCTCGACCATGGCCGACGTCCCGGCCGACATGCAGGAGAAGGTGAAGTAACCATGGCTCATACGCATCAAGACTCCGCCCTCTCGCGGGATAGCTACATCCTGAAGCCCGAGCTGTGGCAGCGGGTCCGCAACACGCTGGCCTTCGCCGCGCTGGTGGGTTGGATCGCCCTCGGCGCAGGCTTCGCCCTCAACCGCGACCAGTTCCACTTCTCCTATCTCGTCGCCTTCGCCTTCTGCATCTCCATCACCTTGGGCGCTCTGTTTTACGTTCAGGTCCAGCACCTCACCGGTTCGGCCTGGAGCGTCACAGTTCGCCGGCTGATGGAAACCCTGATGCGCACCATCCCCGCCGGGCTGATTCTGTTTATCCCCATCGCCTTCGGCATCCACACGGTCTATGAATGGAGCCATGCCTCGGCCGCCTCGGACCCCATCCTGCAGCAGAAGGCCGCCTTCCTCAACTCCACCGGCTTCATCGTCCGCGGCTTCATCGTCCTCGCTCTGTGGAGCATCTGGGCCGTCCGCCTCTACTCGCTCTCACGGAAGCAGGATGCATCCGGCTCCCTGGAATTCACCAGGTCCAGCGAGAAATGGAGCGCCCCCGGCGTACTGATCCTCTTCCTGTCTGCATCGCTGGCCTCATTCGACTGGATCATGTCGCTCGACCCGCACTGGTGGTCGACCATGTTCGGCGTCTACTTCCTGGCCGGCGGCGCTGTCGCTTTCATGGCCGTGCTCATCGCCGTCTGTCTCGGCCTGCGCAGCGCCGGTTATCTTTCCGACGCCATTAACGAAGAGCACTACCACGACCTCGGCAAGTGGCTCTTCGCCCTCACCGTCTTCTGGGCCTACGTCACGTTTTCGCAGTACATGCTCATCTGGTACGGCAACCTACCTGAAGAGGGCATCTGGTACCACCGCCGCATGGTCGGCTCCTGGTCCGGTTTCATGCCGCTGATGATCATCGGCCACTTCATCATCCCCTTCGTCACCCTCATGCCGCGGTCGAGCAAGCGCAACCTGAAGATGCTCGGCTTTTTCTCCGGCTGGATGCTGGTGATGCACTACCTGGATCTGTACTGGCAGGTCATGCCCGTGCTGCATAAGACCGGCGTCGCTTTCCACTGGATCGACCTGGCCGCCCTGGTGGCGCTGGTGAGCACTTTCGGCCTCGTCTTCTGGTCCGGCCTGCGCGAACGCCCGCTGGTCCCGGTCGGCGACCCCAGGCTCGAACAGTGCCTCGGCTTCCATAACGCCTGATCACGAAACAAGGAACTCTGAACATGGCAGAAGAAAACAATCAGGTTCACCTTCCCACCGCGGAGGAAGGCTACGACCGCCACGAACCCCGGGCCGGCCTGGTCGTCCTGGTCTCCGGCATCACTGTCGCCGTGCTGGTGGTCTTCATTGTCGGCACCTACTGGCTCTATCAGGTCAGCTTCGAGGCCATCGAACAGCAGCAGTTCACCGGCGTCGCCAGCAAGGAACTTCTTGCGATTCGTGAACGCGAGGACGCGCATCTACACAAGTACGCGGTCATCGACAAAACCAAGGGTACGGTGCGCATCCCCATCGACCGCGCGATCGAAATCGTTGCCTCCGATTACGCCCAAGGTAAAGTCTTCTACAACACGGCCACCTATGCCGTGAAACCCGAGCCCCCCGGCGGCGCCGCCGCCCCGGCCCAGGCGCCCGCAGCACCACAGAATGCCAATGCCCAAACTGCTCCAGCTAAGTAGCCTCGCCGCGCTGATCCTGGTCGCCCTGGCCCTGCCGGCCACCGCCCAGTCCGTCAGCACCGATAAGCTCCACGAACTCGAAGGCGTCCAGGTCGACGAACACCTCGGCGCGCAGGTCGACCTCGATCTGCGTTTCACCGCCGAGGACGGCTACCAGCACTCCCTTCGCGAGTACTTTTCGTCCGGCCGCCCGGTGATCCTCAACCTCGTCTATTACACCTGTCCCATGCTCTGCAATCTGGTCCTCAACGGCCAGGTCGCCGCCCTGCGCAAAATCGACTGGACCCCCGGCAAGGAATACGAGATCGTCACCATCTCCATCGACCCCACCGAAAACTACGCCATCGCCAGGTCCAAGAAAGCCACCTATCTCGCCTCCTACGAGCGCCCCGCCCCCGGCTGGCACTTCCTCACTGACTACAATGGCGCGGTCGCCCGCCTCGCCTCCCAGGTCGGCTTCAACTACAAACTCGACGACCGCACCGGCCAGTACGCCCACGCCGCCGTCATTTTCGTCCTCACCCCCGAGGGCAAAGTCTCCCGCTATCTCTACGGCATCAACTTCAAACCCTTCGACGTCCGCCTCGCTCTGGTGGAAGCCGCCAAGGAGAAGTTCGGCGCTTCGTTTGAAAGCTTCCTGCTCTACTGTTTCCACTACGACCCGGCCGCCAAAAGCTACACACTGTTCGCCCGCAACATTATGCGCATCGGCGGCCTGTTTACTCTCCTGATCCTTGGCTTGATTCTGCTCCGGCTCTGGCGGCGCGACCGCGCCCCGTCCACCCACATCATGGTGAATGCAAAATGAACTGGTTCCGTGATTTCCTACTGCCGAAGTCGGCCGCCTCCAACACTGGCGACGTCGATGGACTCTTCATGTTCATCAGCTGGCTGACCGTCTTCTTCTTCTTCTTCAATGGCGGACTCATCTGGTATGCCGTCCGCAAGTGGCGCCGCCGATCGAACAACGACATCACGCCCCACATTACCCACGACACCAAGCTCGAAGTCATCTGGAGCGTCATACCGCTCATCGTCGTGATGTTCATCTTCTTCTGGGGCTTCCGCGGCTACGTCCGCGCCTGGGTGGTCCCCAACGACGCCCTGGAAATCGTCGTCACCGGCAAGAAGTGGGTCTGGGAGTTTGAATACCCCGACGGCTCCCGCAGCTTGAATGACCTCCACGTCCCGCTCAATAAACCCGTCAAGCTCGTCATGCACTCCGAGGACGTCATCCACAGTTTCTTCGTGCCGGCTTTCCGCATCAAGCGCGACGTCATCCCCGGCCGCTACACCGAACTCTGGTTCACCGCCACCGAGCCGGGCATCCATCAGGTCTACTGCACCGAATACTGCGGCCGCGGCCATTCAGACATGCTCGCCCGCATCTTTGCCGACACGCCAGAACAGTACGAAGTCTTCCTCCGTGAAGGCGACGAACAGGTGCGCAAGATGCCGCTCAAGGAACTCGGCAAGCTGGTCTATGAGAACAAGGGCTGCGCCACCTGCCACTCCATCGACGGCACCCGCGGCCAGGGTCCGAGCTTCAAAGGCATCTACGGCCACGAACTCAAGGACGCCGCCGGCAAGACCCACACCGTCGACGCCAACTACATCCGCGATTCCATCCTCAACCCGCAGGCCGTCGTCGTCGCGGGCTACGAACCCATCATGCCCACCTTCCAGGGCCTACTGCGCGAGCGCGAGATCCTGGGCATGATCGAGTACATCAAGTCGTTGCAGTAAACAGGAGAACTACGAAAATGGCAGACGCAATGACCCCAACCGCGGCCCACAGCCACCCCGACTACCTCTCCGAAAACAAGGGCCTCTGGAACTGGCTCACCACCGTCGATCACAAGCGCATCGGCTTGATGTACCTCTGGTCGGTCGCCACTTTCATGATCATCGGCGGCCTGCTCGCCCTGGTCATCCGACTTGAATTGCTCACCCCCAAGCAGACCATCATGTCGGCCGAGCTTTACAACCGCGCCTTCACGCTGCATGGCGCCATCATGACGTTTCTCGTCATCATCCCCGCCATCCCAGCTATTCTGGGTAACTTCGCGCTCCCATTGCTTCTCGGCGCCAAAGACGTCGCCTTTCCCCGCCTGAACCTCGCCTCGCTCTATGTGTACTGGATCGGCGCTGCCATGGCCGTCTCCACCCTGCTGCTGGGCGGCGTCGATACCGGCTGGACCTTCTACACGCCTTACTCCACCACCACCGGCGGCGGCGTCTCGATGATGGTTCTGGCCGCCTTCGTCCTCGGCTTCTCGTCCATCTTCACCGGCCTGAACTTCATCGCAACCACTCACAAGCTGCGCGCCCCCGGCATGGGCTGGTTCCAATTGCCTCTGTTCGTCTGGGGCATGTACTCGACGGCCATCATCCAGATCCTGGCCACGCCGGTGCTGGGCATTACGCTCCTGCTGCTGGTCATGGAACGCGTCTTCCATATCGGTATCTTCGATCCCCAGCTGGGCGGCGACCCCGTGCTTTTCCAGCACTTCTTCTGGTTCTACTCCCACCCGGCCGTCTACATCATGATCCTGCCGGCCATGGCCGTGATGTCGGAAGTGATTCCGACCTTCTCGAAGAAGTCCATCTTCGGCTACAAGGCCATCGCCTTCTCCTCGGTCGCCATCGCGCTGCTCGGCTTCCTCGTCTGGGCCCACCACATGTTTGTCGCAGGCATGAGCCTGTTCGCCGGAGCCATCTTCAGCTTCCTCACCTTCTTCATCGCCATCCCCTCGGCTATCAAGGTCTTCAACTGGATCGCCACAATGTGGCGTGGATCAATTGACCTCAAAGTCCCGATGCTCTACGCCATCAACTTCCTGTTGATCTTCACCATCGGCGGCCTCACGGGCCTGTTCCTGGCCTCGCTGTCCACCGACGTCCACCTGCACGACACTTACTTCGTCGTCTCACACTTCCATTACGTCATGGCTGGTTCGAACATGATTGCCCTGCTCGCCGGGCTGCACTACTGGTGGCCCAAGATGTACGGCCGCATGTACAACAACACGCTGGCCACCATCGCCTGCACGCTCATCTTCATCGGCTTCAACGCAACATTCCTGCCGCAGTTCGTCATGGGCAGCCGGGGCATGCCGCGCCGTTACTACAACTACCTCGAACAGTTCCAGACCATGCACGTCGCCTCGACCATCGGCAGTTGGATCCTGGCCGCGGGCCTGTTCCTGGCGCTGGCCACGCTGCTGGCCAGCTTGCGCAAGCCCAAGGACGCCGTCCCGAATCCCTGGAATGGACGCACCTTCGAGTGGGAAGCCGGCTCGCCGCCCATCACCCACAATTTCGAACACACGCCGGTCTGCATCTACTCGCCCTACGACTACCGCGAGAATCCAGTCCCGATCGCCGAAGAGGAGAAGTCCGCGCACTAGCAGCGCGCGCATAGGATTACCATGAGCGACGTTACTACCACCGTCCACACTGATCATCAAGACCACGCCCATCCCCCCGGCCTGCAGCATCATTTCACCAACATGACGCAGCAGTTCGAGGCCGCCAAGCTCGGCATGTGGCTCTTCCTGGTCACCGAAGTCCTGCTGTTCGGCGGGCTGTTTGTCGGCTACGGCATCATGCACTCAAAGCATCCGGAGGCCTTCGTCGCCGCCCACCACCACCTGGACTGGCGCCTCGGCGCGTTGAACACCATCGTGCTGCTGCTGTCGTCGTTCACCATGGTCATGGGCGTCTGGGCCGCACAGACCGGCCAGCGCAAAAAGCTCATCGCTTTCCTGCTGCTCACCATCATCCTCGCCATGGTCTTCATGGGCGTCAAGTACGTCGAGTACTCGCACAAGTTCCATGAGGGACTGCTGCCAGGCAAGTTTTATTCCCACCAGGGCGACACAGTGCCGGGCCAGTTCATGTTCTTCAGCTTCTATTTCATGATGACCGGCCTGCACGGTATCCACGTCCTGCTGGGCATCGTCGCCATCCTGTGGATCACGTTTCGCGCCTGGCGCGGCCACTTTTCGGCCCAGTACTATGGCCCCGTTGACATTGTCGGCCTCTACTGGCACCTGGTCGATCTGATCTGGATCTACCTGTTCCCACTCATGTACCTGATTTCGTAAGGAGGCCACCCGAATCATGTCCAACCACGCCGCTGACCACGCCCACGAAATCACGGGCCCCAAGACCTACTCGATGATCCTGCTCGCGCTCATCGTGCTTACCGTCATCACCGTCGCCGCCGCCCGCTTTGACTTCGGCAATATGAACACCGTAGTCGCCATCCTGATCGCGTCCATCAAGGGGTCTCTCGTTGCGCTCTTCTTCATGCACCTGCGTCACGACAAGTTCAACGCCGTCGTCTTCGTCCTCGGCCTGTTCTTCCTGGCCGTGTTCCTGATCTGGACGCTGTTTGACATCTCCACCCGCAAGACCGTGCTGCCGTCCAACCTGAAACAACCGGTCCAGGCCTTCCCCGGCGCGCCGCTGAACAAGCCGATCCGGCCTTCCACAGGCCAGCCGCTCGGCGCCCCGCCGGCCCAGTAGATCGATTCAAAGCAGATCAATATCGAAGCCGCCTCCTCCGAAGGGAGGCGGTTTCTTTCTAGTAACAGAGGCAGCCGGTCGAAAAGCGGACCGTACTTGCGTCCAGCGGCCGCGATGGATCCTGCGTGACCTCAAACCGCACCGGCGCTGACTCGCCCACGCGGTCGCGCCCGGTGGTGAAACGGTGTAGGACATGGACCGGCGCGCCCTTATCGGCATCGATGCGGATCCTGGCCGGCCTCCCCATCGTCAGATGCTTCGCCTCCAGGCTTGTCATGGCGCGGTTCATGCATCGCCCGATGCTGTAGATGTACATCTGGTTGCGCTGCGAGTGCGATGCCAGCACCAGCACCAAGAGCACGAGCAGGCACTGCATCAGGCGTTTTTTCTCCTTCCAGGCGTGCACCAGCAACAGAGCAAGCGCCGAGCTCAGCGCCAGGCCCGAAGCATACAGATAATGGCTTCCAATGCCCGCAATGAACAGGATCGGCGTCAGCGGAACAATGTAGCAGGCCAGGTAAAGCGCTGCCGCGCGCCTGCCGTAAACCGCGTTCAACGACCAGACCAGGACCACGTGCGCGAGGATGCCAAACGCCAGATACGCGACCGGCATCAGGCCGGCGCCGCCCGCGTCGGTGAGGTTACGCAGGAACGGGTAGGCGAGGTAGATCTCTATGCGCGAAATCGACCCCACGGCCGATAGCGCATAGTGCGGCGCGCTCGCGCTCCCCGAAACCGATGCTTCCAGGGCCGGCCACCGGAATGCCAGATACGCCGCCACCGGCGCCAGCGTCCCAGCCACCACGGCCGCCGCTCTGGACCTTGAGAACCAGGCCGCGCGGTTCGCCCACCCGTGCCACGCCAGCAGCAGCGCCGCCGCCGGCAGAACCACGGCGGTTTCCTTCGAAAACAGCGCCAGAACGGTCAATGCGAAGATGCCGGCTGCAGTGCGGGCCGCCGGCCGCCGTTCGGATGTCACTGCAACCCAGCCCGCCCCCAGCCCGAAGCTGACGTACAGCCGGTCCATCAGCGCGGCCGCCCATCCGGTGGCGAACGTCGCCAGTGGCGAGATCGCAAACAGCAGCGCTGCCGGCAGCGCCGCCTCGCGCGTCGTCTCCATCCGCGCCAGCATGAAGAACAACAGGCAGCACGCCGCCGCATGCATCAGCACCGACCCCAAATGAGTCAGGTACGGCGCCACGTACACCGGGTACGACAACGCCCCCTGCACCAGGAAGCTGACCGGTCTGACCGGCGTCTCGAAGCATTCTCCCGGTTTGATCTGTGCGTACGTCTTCACATACTCCGCCAATCCCATGCTCTTGAGATCGTCGGCGCGCTGCAGTTCATCGTGGTTGTAGAAGCCCGGATTCGCGATCAGCGCGACATGCCAAACCACCGCCACAGCCACTATCAGCAGGCAAATCTTCAATCGCGCCATGGAAGACATCTCTCCGCCGCGCGGCCTCGTCGGGCCGCTCCCGGATCATGCCAGTGTATCAGCCCCGATCCCCGCCCCTGCCCTCAGTACAATGGTCCCGTGCCGTCCACTCGACGACAACTCATCGCCGCGCTCGCCCCTCTCGCCATCGCTGGCTGCAACCGCGGTGTCCGCGATGACGCCCGCCTCGATCTCGCCTCCTTCAAGCCTCAGCAGAACCTCCTCCGCTCTGCCGCAGCCGGCCCAACTGCCCTGCGCGGACACCTCGGCCGCCGCATCCTCGATTGCGTAGAAAACCGCATTCTCGCCCAGGACCTCGATCGCCTTGTCCAGCCCTTCCGCCAACGCGACGAACGAAGCTGCTGGCAGACTGAATTCTGGGGCAAATGGGCACTCTCAGCCGCCTCGGCCTGGAAATGCACGCGGGACAACCGCCTAGCCGAAGCCCTCGCCCGCTCCGCGCACGCCCTCATCGCCACCCAATCCGAGGACGGCTACATCGGCAATTACGCCCCCAACCGCCACCTCGAGGCATGGGACATCTGGGGCCGCAAGTATACGCTGCTCGGCCTGCTGGCCTGCCATGAAGTCTGCG
Source organism: Bryobacteraceae bacterium (assembly GCA_014860455.1). Lineage (GTDB taxonomy): Bacteria > Acidobacteriota > Terriglobia > Bryobacterales > Bryobacteraceae > PNKE01. The sequence continues at coordinate 40,295 of JACZJQ010000272.1, forward strand.
GCGAAAAGCCAGCCCTCGACGCCGCCCGCCGCCTCGCCGATCACCTGTTCACCGAAATCGGACCCGGCCGCGCCGACATCGTCCGCACCGGCAACTATCGCGGAATGGCCTCCAGTTCCATCCTCGCCCCCGTCGTCGCCCTCTACCGCGCCACCAGCGACGAGCGATACGTACAACTCGCAGGCCATATCGTCCGCCGCTGGTCCTCCGACGACGGCCCGCAACTCATCGAGAAGGCTCTCGCAGGCGTCCCCGTTGCAGAACGCTTCCCCCGCCCGGCCAAGTGGTTCTCCTGGGAAAACGGCCAGAAGGCCTACGAGATGATGTCCTGCTACGAAGGACTGTTGGACCTCTACCGCGTCACCGGCACACGCCAGTATCTTGACGCCGCCATCAAGGCGTTCGAGAACATCCGCGACACCGAAATCCTCCCGGCCGGCTCCGGCTCCAGCCGCGAATGCTGGCACGGCGGCGCCCGCCAGCCCTACTTGCCCGGCCCGGAGATGATGGAGACCTGCGTCTCGACCACCTGGATGAGCCTCTGCTCGAACTTGCTCACCCTCACCGGCGACCCCCGCTACGCCGACCAGATCGAACGCACCGCCTATAACGCCCTGCTCGGCGCCCTCGCGCCCGACGCCAGCGTGTTCGCCAAATACAGCCCGCTCGACGGCGTACGCTCCCACGGCGAAGCCCAATGCGGCATGGGCATCCATTGCTGCACCGCCAACGGACCCCGCGGTCTCCTCCTGCTGCCGGAAATCGCCGCCATGCAGGACCCCGCCGGCATCACCATCAACCTCTTCATCGATTCCGAACAAACCCTCCCGCTCCCCGGCGGCGGTACGGTCCGCCTGGCTATAGAAACCGCATACCCCGCCTCCGGCGCCGTCAAAATCACCCTCCACCCTAGCTCCCCCACTCGCTTCTCCCTCCGTCTCCGCAATCCCGCCTGGAGCGGCGCCTCCGGCTACCGCACCTTCGACCGCCTCTGGCGCCCAGGCGACCACGTCGAATTCGATCTCAACATGGACATCCGCACCATCGCCTCCGGCCCCTTCACGGCCTATGCCCGCGGACCCGTTCTGCTCGCCCGCGACTCGCGCGGCCCCGATGCCGATGCCTGGATCACCGCCCAGACCCCCGCCGGCGAGTTGTGCGACTTCTCCTCCGCCGGCAACACCTGGGACGAGCGTTCCCGCTATCGAGTCTGGCTCCCGCCCGCCGACCCGCGCAGCCTGTAGATCCGGAATCCCTTCGTCTCCCCCACCTCTTCGTACCCCGCAAGCCACCCCCGCAGATCCTCATACCGCTCGACGCCCAGCGCCGCGTTCAACTTGCCCAGCCCGTCGGCGATGAACGCCGGCCGCGTCCCGGCGAGTTCCCGCCTGAACCGCGCCGCCAGTTCCGGCGCCGACGCTGTTGAATCCCTCAAATGCCTGTCTGCGATCACCCCGGTCAGCGGCTGCGAATCGATGAACCTTGTCGCGCCCGGCAGTCCGGCCATTACATTCAACTCCGGCCTGTAGCCCCAAACCAGCAGCGTGTCGCCCGGCCGCGCCATCCTCCGGATCTCGGCCGCCGCCTCGCGCGCATCAGTGAAAAGGGCCAGATCCCGCATCGCTCCCGCCTCGCCGCGGGCCGTGCCGATGTGACGCGCGCCGAACCGCACTGCCGGTAGAGCCAGAGCCACGGCCAGCATCGCCGTCACCCACCACCGCCTTGGCAGCGACACCCCCCGCGCCGCGGCGATCGTCAGGGCAGGCAACAGCGCAAAGTAGTACCTCGGAAAGAACCTCATCCCCGCAGCCACCATCACCATCGCCGCCGCGATCCACGCCGCCAGCCGCCACCAACCCTCCTCGCGCCTGGTAAAGTACAACACCGCCCCGACCACCAGCGCCGCGTGGAAGCCGGCCCAGTTCGCCGTCCTCAGTACTCCCTCGGCCAGCGGATCGGCAAACAGGCTCTCCCGCGAATACATCGCCCCCCACCGCCACACCGGCTCCATCCAGCCGCCTGCCGCCAGCCACACCCCCACGGCCGCCACCCCAAAGCCCGCCATCATCCGCGCGGCGTCCTTTGGCCTCCAGATCAGGATCACCGGCAGCAGCAGCAGCGCCTTGGCGTTGGCCAGCAAGCCCGCCGCCGCAATAATCCCCGCCGCCACCGGCCTTCCCGTCTGCACCGCCCACACCG
>JACZJQ010000273.1 GCA_014860455.1 Bryobacteraceae bacterium
GTATTTATCAAGATCTTCTCCAAGCGGCGAGTTGCCGCATGAAGAAGCGTCGCAGGATTATGCCAAGTGCTCAAGGCTTCGGGGCATGGCCCTGTCAACTGCCAGTTCGAACACTCGGCATAATGGTGCGCTCTGGATAAGGGCAGTCAACTACGCGAATCGGTTTGGTGTCCTGGTGGTCTCATCCGCGGGCAACGACGCCGTCGATGCCGACCATTCCGGCAACGAGATCATCACCCCCGCGCAGTCAGGCTCCGGTATAGCGGTCTCCGCCACCGGCCCGGTCGGCTTCGCCTACGGCAACACCGACTATCGCCGCCCCGCAAGCTACACCAATTACGGCAATTCGCTGGTGAACGTCGCCGGGCCTGGAGGAGATTTCGCCTATCCGGGCAACGAGAACTGCACCTTACCGGCCAGTGGCGGATTCGTCATTACCGCCTGTTGGGTCTTTGATATGGTAATCAGCACAAGCCGCGGGGGTAGCGCTTCAGTAGCTTCCTACTCCTGGGCTGCCGGCACCAGTATGTCCACGCCTGCGGTTTCTGCCGTTGCCGCCATCGCCAAGCAGAAGCACCCTGGGATGAACGGCAACGCTCTCGGAACTTTCATCCAGCGCACCGCCGACGACGAGGGCAAGCCCGGCAACGACCCGTTCTACGGCAAGGGCTTCGTCAACGCCCTGCGAGCCTGCACTCAATAGAGCCTGGCTCCCAACAGCGCAACATAAGTGAAGAGGCGGCCCACCAACCGCCTCTTCGCGTTTTGGGGCGGCTCGATTCGACGCCGGCGGTTGTGGAAGCCCCGGCAGTTAGGGCAAGATCGTAAGGACGTGCGGAACTGGAAGCGCTGGCTGGTCTGTTTTCGCAGGGCCTCGTGGGGGACCTATACGCACGGCGGCCTGGGCTATGCCAAGGGCGCCGCGTATTCGGCCCTGCTCGCCTTCTTCCCCATCCTGACGACGGTGACGACGCTGCTGATCCAGGCCAACGCGGCGGCGGTCTCGCGGCGCATCGTTTCGTTTGTGTTCCAGGCGGCGCCGCCAGGCATCGAGGATCTGATCCGCTACCAGATGGCCGAGCGCGGGGCCAAGCCCGTCACGTTGCCGCTGATCGCCGGCCTGCTGTCGATCTGGGCGGCGTCGGGCGTCACCAGCAGCCTGCTTGACGCCTTCCAGGCCGCCTATGGCCGGCCGCACGGCCGGGGCGCCGTCCGCCAGCGACTGATCGCCATCTGGCTTGTGGTGGCAGCGATCCTGCCGGTGGTGGGCGTCAGCGCCATGATGCTGCTCGGGGTTAGGGCGGAGACCTGGCTATTCCAGCAACTCGGCTTTCTCGACACCGGCGAGACCCTGCGCGGAGGCATCCGCGTGCTGAGCTACTCGGTCAACGTGCTGCTCAGCTTCGTGGCCATGGTGGCCGCGGCCGCGATGCTCTATTTATTCGGACCCGTGGGCCCGAAAGGGCGCAAGATCTGGCCCGGCGCGTGGCTGGCGGCCTCACTGTGGCTGCTGTTGACGATCCTGTTCACCTGGTATGTCCGCAACATCGCCACCTACAACGTGTTGTACGGTTCAATCGGCGCCGTCATGGCCTTGATGGTTTGGCTGTGGCTGTTGAGCCTCGCCGCCATGGTCGGCTGCGAGTTCAACGCCCACCTGGACGGACTTAGGGCCCGTGGTGCGAAGCCGCGCGCGGCAGGTTGATGGAATCCGGCCCGTTTTTCCGCTTACCATACGAAATCGTTGACTTGCCAGAGGTGCGCAAACCAGCCCGTGACCCGGCGCCGAGTTTGGTGCACAATGGGGGACAGCGCGAATTAAGATGCCGCCAGCAGCCAGAATCACCGATCCCGTCTCCCACCCGCTGCCGCCAGTGCTCACCGGCGGTCCGGGCAGCATGAACACGATCATCGGAATGCTCCCGGCGTGGCGGGGCATCCCAGCGGCGATGGCCGCGGCGCTGGACGCGATGCGAAAAGTGTCCGACGCCGTCATCAAGACGGCGGAGGCGGCAACCGTTGCAGCCGCCGGAACGCCCGGAGCCCCCGCCGCCAAGGCCGCCGAGGAGGCTGCAAAGGCGACCGCAGCCGCCACCATGGGTTCGGCGATCTCGGGGATGGCCGGAGGCATGTCCGACATCCATGCCTGCACCACGCCATTGCCCATCCCGCCACATGGCCCGGGCCTGGTGGTTGACGGCAGCCCGACAGTACTTATCAACAACATGCCCGCCTGCCGCCAGGGCGACACCATCGTCGAGGCCGTCGGCCCGCCCAACAAAATCGCCATGGGCTGCGTGACAGTGCTGATCGGCAACAGCGGTTCGGGCGGAGGAGGAGGTGGTGGTGGTGCTGCCGGTGCGGCGGCCGGCGCCGGAGCAGGCGCAGCGGGTGGCGCGGCCGCGGCGGCTCCCCCGGCCGCCAATATCGCCGGTATGCCTGTCAGCGTCCTGCCCAACGGCGACGTCCAGGTGGGCAAGTCGATCACCATCACCGGCGACCTGGAATTCAAGATGAAGACCCTGTTCTCGCTTGGACAGATCGCCTCGACCCCGACCGGCGAGAAGCTGCTGAAAGAACTCGGCAACGGCGACAAACCGGTCAAGATCCAGAAAACCACCGGCGGCAATTCATGTTCCTACCCGGCGGCGGGAGAGAGAAAGGCCGACGGAACGCCCGGGCCCGGCAGCGGCTCCACGGTGAACTACAACCCGGACAAGAAAAGCCTCGGGCCTGCGGATTGGCAGACACGTCCGCCCGCCATCGCCCTGGCTCACGAGTTGATCCACTCGACGCAGGCGGCCAAAGGGACAATGAGCGACAACAAGGCCGACAACGACAACAAGCCGGATCCCACTGACCCGACCAAAAAAGCGCAGACCTACATCGACGAACTCGAGACCGTCGGCATCCCACCGCATGACGGCGGGCCCTATACCGAGAACAAGATCCGCGAGGAGTGGCCGCCGCCTCAACCCAAGCGCCCGTGGTACTGATGAGAAACGATGCTGAACAACGGAATCCTTGCGTTGGCCGCCGCGGCGTTTGCGGTTCCGTGTTGCCAGACCGCCGAAAGGAAACCGCCTGAGATGTCCTCCATGCAGAACGCCCAGCCGGCCGCCATGTCGGCCACCGCGCAGGATTGTGATCTGCGCGTCGCCATCCAGGCCTCCCCGACGTCGCTGCTGCTCGGCTACGAATTCCGCAACCGTTCGAACAAGACCGCCTTTGTCTTCAACGTCGTTCACCGAGTTGGCCCGTCGGGCGGGCCGGAAGCGGACGCCAACCTCGTTTACGTAGAACCCTCCGGCGGCTCAGTGATCCTTGGCAAGAAGATTATCCCCGTGCCGCGCCGTATGAGAGTGGAAAAGCCCGACGTCCCTTATGTGACCCGCGTCGAACCAGGCCAGGCCATCGTCGAGAAGATTAACCTGATGCTGCCGTTGAGGATCTTCACGCCCTACGACGAGCCCGCGCCCACTGCCCTCAGCGAGGCCGCCGTCTACTTCGAACTCGGCTTCTTTCTCGCTCCCGATCCCTCGGTCGCCGAACAGGCCGGCGCCTATCTGGTTGTCGATCCCTTCCCCGCCGAGAAACAGGTGATCCTGCGCGCCGGACCGCTGGGCCGCTTCCCTATACAGCCTGCGCAGCGCTAGGCCGGCCTCCGATATACTAACGGCCTGAGAACAGTCGCCAGAGGAGTCTTCATGCCAATTCCGTTCACCCGCCGCGGTTTCGTCGCCGCATCGCTGGCCGCGCCCGCCGCGGTGCTGGCCGATTCAAGGATCCCCGCCTCGCGCGTCCCCGGTTCCGCCGTCCAACTGGCACTGAACGCCTACTCGTTCAACCAGCCGCTGCGCGACAAGTCCATCGACTGGAACGGCGTGGTGGATTACTGCGCCCGCCACGGCATCCAGGGCCTCGACGCCACCGGTTACTACTTCGACGGCTACCCGAAACCGCCCTCGCCGGCCGTCATCCATGCCCTGAAACGCCGGGCCTTTTTGAATGGCGTCACCATCTGCGGCACCGGCGTCCGCAACGACTTTGCCGTCACCGACTCTGCCGCCCGCGCGCGCGACATCGCCATGGTGAAGGAGTGGATCGAGGCGGCATCGCTCATGGGCGCAAGCGTGATTCGCGTCTTCTCCGGCCAGAAAGTGGCCGAAGGCACGACGTTCGACAAGACCTTGGATTGGATGGTCCCCGCCTTCCAGGAATGCGCCGAGCACGGCGCGCGCCACGGTGTCATCGTCGGCCTGCAAAACCACCACGACTTCGCCAAGACCGCCGCCGAAAGCATCCGCATCGTCGAAGCGGTGAAATCCGACTGGTTCGGCGTCATCCTGGACGTTGGCAGCCTGCGGATGGCCGACGTTTACGAAGAGATCTCAAAGCTGCTGCCCTATGCCGTCTCGTGGCAGTTGAAGGAGTCGGTCTGGTACGGTAAGCAGGAAGTCCCGACAGACCTCAAGCGCGTCAAGGCCATCATCGACAAGGGCGGCTACCGCGGCGTGCTGCCCATCGAGACTCTCGGAGCCGGCGACCCTCGCGAAAAAGTGGCCCGGTTCCTTGAGAAGGTCCGGGCCGTGTTCGGGTGATTACTGACCCCGTTCGCACTCGACGGGCGCGCTGGCGTTGCCGGATGAATCGACGGCGACAACCCGCCATTTGATGCCGGGCTTGCGGTGCGAGTCTTCGTCGGTGAACTCCGTGGTCGCCGTCGAGCCTGCGCGTTCGTCGCCATAGAACACACGGTAGTAGATCACGTCGTTTGACGCGCTCGGCTTCCAGGTCACGCGCTGCGCCCAGGCAAACGCGCCCGGGATCTTCGTGCTGTGGAACCGCTCGGCTTTGAGGCCGGTCACCGCCGCCGGCGGTTCATCTTCATAGGCCGTCGTGTAGATGGTCAGCGACAGCGGCTTCACTTTGTCTATTAGCGCCTTCACCGTGCCCGACGGGCCCGGCAGGTCGCCGTCCTCGGTCTTCGGCGGCGCGGCCACCAGGTACTCGTACTTGCGCCACGCCTTGTCCGGCTTGCCGGGCAGCGCCACCGAAACCGCAGTCTCGTGCTCGTTTCGGTTGATGATGGCGACCGACCATGTCCCTATCTTGTGCTGCACGGCGGCGGCTCGCACCTTCGCGTCCGTCGTCGCCACCTCCATCACCTTTGCCGGCCCGCGGAAGTACTTCGTCAGCAGCCCGTAAGGGTAATACATCGTCCTCAGTTCGCCGCCGTTCTTGAGCGATTTGAACAGCCCCCACTGGTTGATCCTCGTCGACTGTTCGTTGTCCGGATAGTCCATGAAGGTCCAATACCCCATCGCCCGCGTCCCGCCGTTCATCGCCGCCATCACCGCCTCGGCCAACTGCAGCCCGGCCAGCGGTTCGCGCGCCGTGCCGTAGTAGCGGCAAGTATCCCAGCGCACGCCGTACTTGTTTTGAATGAACTGCGCCGGCCCGAATTCGCCGAGGATAAACTCCTTGCCCTTGGCGCGCGCAATGCCAACGCCCCAGGCGTTTTTCTCGCGGAACCAGTCATAGAACGCCAGATCCTCGGGCGGATGCTGATTGGCGTAGTGGTGGCCGCCGTAGACATCGGTGACGTCGTCCATATTGGCCGCCGCCCACTCGATCGTGTTCCAGTTGCTGATGGGCGATGCGTCGGTGGAAAGCAGATCGATCTTCAGGCCGCGGCGTTTCAGCTCGGCGTAAATCAGCCGGTGGTAGTCCTTGAACTTGTCCAGATCTTTCACCATCGCCGCCCACGCGCCCATCGACAGCTCGTTCGACATGCAGTAGGTGGTCATGTTCGTCCCGCCGCCCTGGATGATGTACTCCAGTTCGTCGACAACCGCTTTGGCGTAGGCCTCGCGCTCGGCACCGGGCTTGGTGTCCTTCGGTCCGCCGGTGGTGAAATAGACCTCGGTGCCGGTGGCCTCTTTCAGAAACAGAAACTGCTTCAGATATCCGTCGAGCGCCGCCTGGTCACGCGCGGCGACAGGACCCGGCGCCCAGCGGTGGAAGACCCGTGCGAAGCCCGGATTCAGCTCCTTCCAGCGCTTGGCGACAACCTGGTCGAAGAACTCCGGCGTGATCGTGGTCATGAAAAACTCGGCGTGGAAGCCGACGCCCGTGAAGCGCGGCGTGATCACCTTCTCTCCGACCTTCACTTGAACCTGGCCCGAGGCCATGGCGGCGCAGCATGCGATGAGGATGACGATGTTTCTCATAGGGGATTCCGCAGTTATCATATGCCCGCGCGGAGCCATTTGCATGGCCGTCTGAGGTGAATTTGATTCGCGCGAATCTGGATCTGATTGCCGTGGCCGAGCCGCCTCCTACACCCTGGCTGCGCCGGACTTGCCCGTCGTGTCATCCTTCCCAGTGAGTCCAACGAAATGACCAGGTTCATGCTCATCGCACCCCTGCTCGCCGCGGTCTGCTTGGCGCAGCCGGCCCGCCCGCTGTTCGACGGGAAGACGCTCAAAGGATGGGTGAATGAAGGCCCGGCGGCGACGTTCACAGCCGCCGACGGCGAGTTGCGCACATCGGGACTCGGCCACGCTCCGAACTGGCTGCGCACGGCCGAGGAGTTTGAAGACTTCCGCCTCACCTTTGAATACAAACTCGACCAGTGGACCGAGGCGGCAGTCATCGTGCGTGCGCCGCGGACGGCCCGGCCGCAGCACGCGGGCATCACGCTGGTGCTGACGCACGACTTTCATAACGAATCGACGCCGCACACCACGGGCGCCGTCCTGGGCGTGCGGGCGCCCGAGTGGAAGATGCCCGAGGCCGAGACGTGGGGCCGTTGGCGGCGGGTTGTGATCGAAGCGCGGGGCACGAGATTCAAGGCATCGATCGACGGGCACACGGTGCAGGACGTGGATACGTCGGCGGTCCCGGCGCTGGCCCATCGACTGCGCCGCGGACATATCGGGTTCCCGGATATGGGGTACTCTTACGCCGTCCGCAATGTCGAGATCACCGATCTGGGGCGCCCGACGGAGCTGGTTTCGCTGCTGGCTGGGCAGTCGCTTGATACCTGGACGCGGCGCGGGGACTCGGGGCAGTGGCGGGTGAGCGGGGAGGGCACGGTGGAAGGGTCGAACGGACACTCGATCCTTTACGCTCCAGGGGAGTTCGGCGATTTCGAATTCACGGCCGCGGTGCGCACGCACGGGCGCGTGAATGGCGGGGTGTTTTTCCGTGGCGATGCGGCCGGCGCGAGGCGGGGGTTTGAGGTCCAGATCTACTCGCCGGTGGATTCGGTTTACCCGACGGGCAGCGTGTACGGACGGGCGCGATCACGGATCTCCGCCGACCTGGAGGGCCGATGGTTTCTGTTGCAGGTGCGAGTTGAGGGTGCGCGAGTGCAGGTTTGGATCGATGGCGAACCGGTCGCGGAGTCCAATCAGTTGCCGAAGGAACTGCTGGCGGCCGGCCGTATCGGTCTCCAGATCCATTCAGACAAGGCGACGATCGAATTTCGCGACCTGCGTGTGCGGACGTTGGAATCTGCCGGGCCGGTGAACTGAATCCGCCGCCTCCGCGGCCGCTCATGCCATAATGGCCGCAAGAAGACTGGAAGAGGGAGCGATCATGATCCAAACCACCTTAGCTATAGCTATGTCCTTCGCCATGCTGGCCGCGCAGCCGCCGCAGCAGGGCCAACAATCAGAAGGCGTCCGGCAGGCGCAGCGGCTGATGCGCGAGGGCAAACTCGACGAGGCGCTGGCCGCATACAAGCAGGAGTTGAAGGCCACGCCGAATTCCCTGCCCGCGCTGAACGGGGCCGGCGTGACGCTGGACCTGATGGGCAAGACTTCGGAGGCGCGCGGGTATTTCTCAAAGGCCATCGAGGCGGCGCCGACGCCGCAGGCCAAGGCCGGAGCGCAGCGCGCCATGGCGATGTCCTATGCCTTCGACAACGACTGCAAGAACACGGTGAAGTACGAAATGCTGGTGAACGAGCATTGGGTGGCCGAGAAGAATTTCTACCAGCAGGGCGAGATGTTGAACGAGGCGGCGCGGGTGTGCATTGAGGCCGGCGAGTTCGACACGGCTGAGAGGTTGTACAGATCCGGGACCGAGGCGGGGTTGCAGGAACCCAACATCTCCGCTGAGCGCAAGGCGTTGTGGGCGTTCCGGCTGGAACACGCCCTGGCGCGGCTGGCGGCGCGGCGTGGGCAAAAGGAAGTGGCCCAGAAGCATGTCACCGCAGCCAAGGCGCTGCTGGATTCAAACGCCGAGATGGCCAAGGCGCAGGCGGTGTTCTTCCCCTACCTGGCGGGCTATGTGGCGCTCTATACGGGCGATCCGCACACGGCGCGCTTCCAACTGTCGCAGGCCAACCAGAACGATCCCTTCATCAATTGCCTGCTTGGGCTGGCGCAGGAGCAACTGGGAGACAAAGCGAAGGCGGCCGAGCACTTTAAGAAGGCGTACGCGACCACCGGGCACAATCCGCCGGCGGCGTTCGCCAAGCCGTTTGCGAGGAAGAAGCTCGGGTTGAAGTAATCCGGCGCCGTCAGCCGATGCGCCCGCCGCAACCGGTGCAGAACTGAGAACCGGCGGGCAGTTTCGAGCCGCAGTTGCCGCAGAAGATGGATGCCGCTGCCGGAGGCGCCACTTGTGGCGGCGGCGGCGTGTATTGCTGAGGCGGCGAAGGCGGCTGGAAGTGGGACTGCGGCGTCTGGAACTTCGACATGTCGGGCTGAAACGCTGACGGTGGAGTCGGCGGATAACCCTGGGGCTGGTAGCCGGGTTGCGGGGGCGGATAGGGCGCCGGAGGAGGATAGCCACCCGGCGTCAATCCGGCCTGGCGGAGCGCGGGCCAGTCGCCCAGCGCCATCCAGTAAAGGACGATGAGGTTCACCAAAGGGATGATCATCAATAGGGCAATGGCCCCGGAGTTGCCCGTCTTGGCGAAGATCTTCCAGTAGGCGATGATCGGCAGGATCGCCATGACCAGGAAAATTAACAGAAACACGACGATGCCGCCGGCAAGCAGGCCGCCGACTGCGCCGAGTGCGCCGGCTGCGTCTTCGGGATTCATCACATGCCTCCCCTGCGACCGCGCAACGCGGGCCAATCGCTGAATCCGAACCAGAACAGGACGATGATGTTGATGATGGGCAGGATGAGCAGAAGCGACAACGCGCCGCTATAGCCCGCACGCTGGAACATCTTCCAATGGGGGAAGATGACCACCGCCAAAATCACGATGTAGAAAATCGGCAACAGCAACAACGCAAACGGTGCTGCATCTTCCACGGCAGGTCCTCCTAGGGGTGCAAATGTATCACATTTGGGGCTTCGAGGGGCGGCGGCGGCGGCGGAGGCGGGCCAAGGGCGGGCTACCAGCCCTGTTCGCGGAGGCGCTCGACGGTGAGGGGATCGCCTTTGAGGTTGAAGGCGCGGAGTAATTTCTCGACGTACTTGGCCAGGACGTCGGTTTCGATGTTGACGGCGTCGCCGGGGCGGCGCGACTTCAGCGTGGTGTTTTGGTAGGTGTGAGGGATGACGGCGACCGAGACGCGGCCGGGCTCGACCTGGGCCAGGGTCAGGCTGATGCCGTCGATGGCGATTGAGCCCTTGAAGACGAAGTAGGGGTCGAGGGCATCGGGGACGCGGACGGTGAGCCACCAGTCGCCGCCGCCGGAATGGTCGATGGACTCAATTGACCCGGCGCCGTCGACGTGGCCCTGAACGATGTGGCCGCCCATGCGGGACGAGGGCTTCAACGCGCGTTCGAGGTTGACGGCCGAGCCAGGGCGGAGTGCGCCGAGAGTGCTGCGCTTCAGCGTTTCGGGCGAGACGTCGGCGGCGAACGAGTCGGGCTTGAGTTCGACAGCCGTGAGGCAGACGCCGCTGACAGAGATCGAATCGCCCTCGGCAAGATCGGACGCGACCAGCGGGGCGCGGAGGCGGAGGCGTGCGCCGGCCTGGCGGGGCTCGATGGTCTCGATGATGCCGATCTCTTCAATGATGCCGGTGAACATGGGTGTGGTCAGGGCCGAGGGACCCAGGCTTCGACGGCGAACTCGTCTTCGGTGATGCGGTGGAGGGTGAGGTTGCGCAGATGGATGGCGTCCATGCGGGTGCGCTTGCCGGATCCGCCCGCGACGGGCAGCGACTGCAATCCACCGAGGATTTTGATGGCGTAATAGAAAAAGATGCGGTCGACGATGCCGGCTTCGAGCACGGCCCAATTGAGCTTGCTGCCGGCTTCGATCATGAGCGAGAGGTAGCGGCGCTCGGCCAGTGTGCTGACGATGGTAGGCAGGTCAACGCGGCCCGATGGTGCGTCGGCGGCGATGACTTCGACGCCGCGGGATTCGAGTGCCTTCCAGCGGTCCTTGGAAGCGACCGAGGTGCAGAAGATGATGAGGTCGTCCTGGCAGGATTGGACGATGCGGTGATCGAGCGGGGTGCGCAGCATCGAGTCGGCGACAATGCGCAGGAGCGGGCGCGAGCGCTCATCACCGCTGCGGTCGTTCAGCATGGGGTTGTCGGAAAGGACGGTGCCGACGCCGGTCAGGATGGCGTCATGCGAATGGCGGATGGTTTGGACGTGGGCGCGGGCGCGTTCGGAGGTGATCCAGCCGGAGTTGTCATCGGGAGCAGCGATTTTGCCGTCGAGAGTGAGGGCAGATTTTAGCGTCACCAGCGGGCGGCCGGTCTTCATGAAGTGGAAGAAGGCGCGGTTGAGATCGATGGCTTCGTTTTCGAGGGCAGCGTCGATTTCGACTTCAATGCCGGCGGCGCGGAGTTTGGCGAAGCCGCGGCCGGAGACCTCGGGGTTGGGGTCGGCCGTGATGGCGACGACTTTGGCGATGCCGGCGGCGATCAATGCGTCGGCGCAGGGGCCGGTCCGGCCCTGGTGGGAGCAGGGTTCGAGGTTGATGAAGAGAGTGGCGGCGCGGGCGCGCGGGCCGGCCTGTTCCAGTGCAACAATCTCGGCGTGTTTGACGCCGGAGTAGGTGTGAAAGCCCTGGCCGACGATCTCGCCGTTCGAGACCAGGACAGCGCCGACGCAGGGGTTGGGCGAAGTCCGGCCGGCGCCTTGGCGGGCGAGGTCGAGGGCGAGCCGGAGGTAATCGGAGGACATCGGTACTCCTGTCTCCTCTCCCGTTACTTCTCGAACAGGGAGGTGATGAATTTGTCGGCCTCGAACTCGAGCAGGTCGGCGGCCTGTTCGCCGACGCCAATGTATCGGATCGGCAGATTCAGTTCACGGGCGATGGCAACGACGATACCACCCTTTGCGGTGCCGTCCAACTTGGTGAGGATCAAACCGGTAACGCCGGCCGATTCGGTGAACTTGCGGGCCTGTTCGAGGCCGTTCTGGCCGGTGGTCGCGTCAAGGACGAGCCAGACCTCGTGAGGGGCGTCGGGGATGACGCGAACCGTGGTGCGACGCATCTTCTCGAGTTCCGCCATCAGGTTGTCCTTGGTATGGAGGCGTCCGGCGGTATCGACGATGAGGGTGGTCACCTTGCGGGCCTTGGCGGCATGGAGGGCGTCGAAGATGACGGCGCTGGGGTCTGAGCCTTGCGATTGGCGGATGATGTCGGTCTGGGTGCGTTGGGCCCAGACTTCGAGTTGCTCGATGGCGGCGGCGCGGAATGTGTCGGCGGCGCAGAGCAGGACGGTCTCGCCGTCTTCCTTGAGTCGCTGGGCGAGTTTGCCGATGGTGGTCGTCTTGCCGGAACCGTTGACGCCGACAACCATGACGACGCGCGGCGGCTGGTCGGGCTTCATGAGCGGACGTTCCGAGGCTTCCAGGACGCCGAGCAGGTGTTCCTGGATGAGCTGGCGGAGTTCTGAGGGGTCGTTGACCAGATGGCGGGCGACTCGTTGGCGGATGGTTTCGAGGATATCAGTGGCGGTGCGGACGCCGACATCGGCGGCGATGAGGGTGTATTCAAGCTCTTCGAGGAGGTCGGCGTCGATCTCCTTCTTGCCGTGGATGACGTCCTCGACGCGGTCCACAAGGCCGGCGCGGGTTTTTTGAATGCCTTGTTTGAGGCGGTCCAGAAGGCTGGGCATTTAGAGTTTACTCGGTTGCTCCCTTGATTGTAGCGATAATGGCGAAAGTACCATGAAGACACGCATACTTATCGCCGCCGCCTGCCTATCGATGGCGGCCCTTGGGCAGACGCAGGTGACGCCGCAGAGGCTGGACGATCAGGCGCAGGGCTATGCCAGGCTCGGCCAGTTCAACGGGTCGGTGGTGGTGGCCGTCGATGGCCGGACGCTGCTGGCCAAGGGCTACGGGATGGCGAACCGCGAATGGGAGATCGCGAACGCGGCCGATACGAAGTTCAGATTGGGCTCGATCACGAAGCAGTTCACGGGGATGGCCGTGCTGATGCTGGAGCAGCAGGGCAAGTTGAAGGTGAGCGACCCGGTGTGCAGCTATGTTGAAGCCTGTCCGCAAACCTGGAAGCCGATCACGATTCACCACCTGCTGACGCACACGTCGGGGATCCCGAACTTTACCGGCTTTCCGGATTACCAGAAGACGATGATGCTGGCCTCGCCGCCGGCCGAGACACTGAAGCGGTTCCGAGACAAGCCGCTGGAGTTTGATCCGGGGACGAAGCACAAGTACTCGAATTCGGGTTACGTCCTGCTGGGTCACATCATCGAGAAGGCGGCCGGGCAGAGCTACGCCGCTTATATCAAGCAGCAGATTTTCACGCCGCTGGGCATGAACGATACCGGCTACGACTCGCCGGCAGAAGTGCTGCCGAAGCGGGCGGCGGGGTACACGCGGGCAGGGTCGAAGCTGGAAAATGCCGCCTATCTGGACATGTCGATCCCCCATGCCGCGGGCAGCATGTATTCAACGGCGCTGGACCTGATGCTGTGGGACGTGGCGCTGCGTCAGGGCAAGTTGCTCACGCCGGAGAACTACCAGCGGTACTTCAAGCCCGGCATCGGCGATTATGCATACGGCTGGAATGTTCAGAAGCGCAACGGCGTGGAGGTGATCTCGCATGGCGGCGGCATCAACGGGTTTTCGACGACGATTCTGAGGGTTCCGGAGCGGAAACTCGTGGTGGTGGCGCTTTCGAACCTTGAGCAGTCGCAGGTGGGACGGCTGGGGCAGGATCTCCTGGCTCTCGCGTTGGGCAGGGAGGTGGAGACGCCGAAGGCGGCGGCCGAGGTCAAGGTGCCGGTCGAGACGCTGAAGCAGTATGTGGGTGAGTATGTGCTGTCGCCGGCATTCATCCTGACGGTGACGCTGGAGGGCGACACGCTGATAACGCAGGCCACAGGTCAGGGCAAGATTGCGATCTACGCGAAGGACGAAGCGACGTTTGCGCCGCGCGAGTTCGCGGCCGAGATCGTGTTCCAGCGCGACGCTTCGGGCAAGGTGACCGGGCTGGTGCTGAACCAGGGCGGGCGGAAGATGCCGGCTACTCGCCGATGATCTTGACCAGGACGCGCTTGCGGCGGCGGCCGTCGAATTCGCCGTAGAAGATCTGCTCCCAGGGTCCGAAGTCGAGGCGGCCTTCGGTGACGGCGACGACGACTTCGCGGCCCATGATCTGGCGTTTCATATGGGCGTCGGCGTTGTCTTCGCCGGTGCGGTTGTGGCGGTAGGCGGAGACGGGCTCGTGGGGGGCGAGTTTTTCGAGCCAGATGTCGTAGTCGTGGTGGAGTCCGGATTCGTCGTCGTTGATGAAGACCGAGGCGGTGATGTGCATGGCGTTGACCAGGCACAGGCCTTCGCGGATGCCGCTTTCGCGGAGGCATTGGTCTACATCGGGGGTGATGTTGACCAGGCCGCGGCGGGCGTTGACATTGAACCAGAGTTCTTTGCGGAACGATTTCATGGCCATCGAGGCCATTGTAGGGGGTTAAGGGAGAGGGTGGTTATTTGCGTTTGCGTTCGCGGCGCCAGAGCCAGGGTGGCGTGGGTTCGGAGTCGGCCCAGAGCCCTATGCGGGCATCGCGGGCTGATTCTTCGAGGGATTCGAGGCGACGGTCGCGTGGGGCGTAGCGGCGGAACCACCAGGCGAGGCCTTCGGTGACGAGCACTTCGTTCAGGATGCGCCCGTCGGGCAGGACGACAACCGCCAGCAGGCGCTTGAACTGATCGACACCTTTGGGCCTGACAGTGACGGTCGCGCCCATCACCAGTTCGCTGGTCCTGCGGCGGGCGCGATCGCCGAACGCCTGCCCCTGTTCGGGGGTATCCACGCCATGGAGTCGGATGCGGCGGGTCGTGCGCCCGTCGAGAACCACGATGGTGTCGCCGTCGGTGACCGAGGTGACTTTTCCGCTGAACGGAGCTTGCTGGCCGCAGGCCGCCAGTGCGGTAACGGCAAGCGCGAGAAGCAGTCTCACAGGACCATCTTAGCGGTCCAAAGACAAACCTCACTGCCCGCCGGCAAGATGCAGGACCCGGCGAGGGGCCGGTCGAAGCGCCGGGAGCGGCTACTTCGAGTAATTGAACACGATCACGCTGGTGAAACTCTTGGCGGCGCCGTCCTGAAGCAGCGGCGTGAACTTCCACTGTTTGACGGCGGCGAGCGAAGCCGCGCTGAAGATGGCGTTACCTTTGAGCACCTTGGCATCGACGACCGAGCCGGACTCGTCCACCGTGATCTCGACGTCCTGCATGCCGCTGATGTTGAGCTGCTTGGCAGCCGGCGGAAACAGCGGCGCCACTTTCTTGGCAACACGGCTCATGGCGCTCGCCGTGGGGATGTTCAGGCTTTGGGCCAGCGCCTGGGGCGCGCAGATGGCGGTAATGGCGATGGCTGCGGCGCAGTTCAACAAGCCGTTCATCCAATTCACTTTCATGGTTTAACTCCTTGCACTCTTTGGTGGTTATCAGATTCGCGGAGTTCATTGCGGCGGACGAGCCAGCAGGACTCGGCCGCGCTTTATTTGAACTCGCGCGTCAATGGTCTTATCGGGCCAACAAGACGATGAATGAATTTAATCTGGCGCTATCTGGATGCCGCCGGAGGGCCCGCGGCTGTACCGGCCCAGCCCATGCGAGTCCAGGCGCCGGAGTGCTGGCCGTACCACCAGAAGGCGCCGGCAGCGTCAAGACCGGCGATGAAGACGCCTCCGGGAGTGGCCAGGGGCGAGGCGTTTGCCAGCGACCCTCCGGTGGAGGCCCAGGCCAGCCAGCCGTGCGATGAGCCTTCGGCGAAGCCGCGCGTCCACCAGGCGCCCCAGGGGTCGCGCACCACGGCATGCACCTGCCCAGGAGAGCCGGAGGCGATCTGCGGGTCCAGAGAGAGGATGCCGCCGCCGTTGGACCAACTGAGCCAGGTCTCCTGTTGCACGCGGGCGATCCAGACCGCGTTCCAGGGATCGCGCACGGCCACATAGGCCGTGCCGTCGGTGCCGCCGGCCACCGCCGGCGTCCCCTGCACCACGCCGCCGCCGAATCGCCATCCCTGGAATGTGCCGCCAGGCGAGATGCGGCCGCTCCACAGCCCGTTCCAGTTGTCCTTGCCGATCACGTAGACTGAGCCGTCGCCGGCGGCGGCGATCACCGGATCAGTCGCAAAGACGCCCTGCAGCGGCGTCCAGGCGCCGAACGCCGAGCCGCTGTAGGTGAGTACCCAATACGAATTCCAGGCATCGCGGACGGCGATGTAGGCCGTGCCCGAGGCCGCAACGGCGATCGAGGGCTGGCCCGCGGTGAGCCCGCCGCCGAAGCGCCACGACTCCCAGGTCTTGGTCGATGCGCGGTAAACCGACGCCCAGATGGCGTTCCATAGATCGCGGCAGGCAAAGTAGACATCTCCGTTAGG
Organism: Bryobacteraceae bacterium; assembly: GCA_014860455.1. GTDB lineage: Bacteria > Acidobacteriota > Terriglobia > Bryobacterales > Bryobacteraceae > PNKE01. The sequence goes on from JACZJQ010000273.1 coordinate 15,795, forward strand.
CGCCCGCGCCGCGGCCGGATTGGAATCGAAAGCGCCTCCGCCGTTGAGCAGCGTGTCGGATCCGTAGCGCGACAGCCTCACCCCGCCCCATACGTCCCTGAAGGCGGCCACGGGTTCGGGCGAATCGCCGGGTTGCGAAATGCGCACCAGGGCCGGCCCAACGGCAAGCGATGTCGTGCGGGCTGCTCCGGCGTTGGCTTCCACTCGGAATGAAACAGATCCGGAGCCTTCGGCGAACAATGCCGCGGGCTGCTCGATGGTGATCCAGTTGCGCCCCGGCGAAACGATCCAAAGGCATCCAGGCTGGGTGTCAACCTGAATTGTGCCCTGCGAGCCGGATCGGGGAGCGAGAACCTCTGAGGTTGAAAGCGCGTAGGTACAGGTGGACTGGAGGGCCCGGGGCTCGGCCGCGGCCGGAGCTTTGTGCTCGGTTGCCGCCCGGTCTGCCGTGTCTCCGGCACCGTCGGCCGGGGGGGCGAGAGCGAGCGCGGAGAGCAACGCGAAGCGAATCAGGCAAGACATCGCGCGGGGCATCCGCAGGGTGGGTCTCGGACAGGCCCACAAACGGTTCATCGGCTTTCCGCGGGCGTTTCGTTAGGAATTCAGATTCATAATCAGGCCGGGCGGCGCGGGGCGGCGACCCGGCAGAGCGCGTCGCGCAACTGGTCGTGGTTGAAGGGCTTGGACAGGAAGCCGTCCATGCCGGCCTCAGCGCAGCAGATGTGGTCCTCGCCGCCGGTGTGCGCTGTCAGAGCGACGATCGGCGTGCGGCGTCCTGCCGGCTCGCGGTTGCGGATCTCCCTAGCCGTCGAAATACCGTCCATACCAGGCATCTGGATGTCCATCAGAATGGCATCGTATTCCGAACGGGCGAAGGCGGCCAGGGCGGCCAAGCCGTTCTCGGCGATGTCCACACTGTGCCCGTCGCGCTCGAGCAACCTGGCCGCCACCATCTGATTGAGGTGGTTGTCCTCGACCAGCAGAACGCGGAGCTGTCTGCCGGCCGCGCCGGTATCGCCTGACGAGGCTTCCGAATCGTCAGCGCCGGGACACGGGGCGCACAGGACGTCGAAGTTGAATATCGACCCGATGCCCGGCTCGCTCTGGACCGAGATCGAACCTCCCATCAAAGTGACCAGCCTGGCCGAAAGCGCCAAGCCAAGGCCGCTTCCGCCGTACTGGCGGCGGATCGATCCGTCGGCCTGCCGGAACTCCTCGAAGATGCGTTTCAGATCGGCCGGGGAGATGCCAATCCCAGTATCCGAGATCTCGAAAGCCAGCCTCCAGCCCGAACCTTCACGCCCGGCCCTGCCCGTCACCCGGACCTTCCCCTGACTGGTGAACTTCACCGCGTTGTTGACCAGGTTGGCGATGACCTGGGTGAGCCGCATCCTGTCACACATAACCCGGCTGGGAAGGCCGAGATCCTCGACTTCAATCGTGAGCGACTTGGCCGACGCCGTGGCCGAGAACATTCCGGCCGCATCGCGCATCACGCCGGCCGGCGACATCGGCTCCAGGTGGACCTGAATGGCTCCACGTTCGACCGCCGCCAGATCCAGGACGTCGTTCAGCAACGAGAGCAGATGCCGGCTGGCCTGGTTCGACAACTCGAGATAACGCCGGATACCGTCGTCCCTGCTCTCGCGCAGCGCCATCTCCTGCAGCCCGATGACGCCATGCAGAGGCGTACGGATCTCGTGGCTGATGTTGGCCAGAAACTCGGACTTGAGCCGCGATGCCTCCTCGGCTCGGGCAAGCAGTCCGCGGATCTCGGAGGTCTTCGCGTGGACGCTGCGGCGCAGGGTCCAGATCCATCCGGCGGCGAGCAGAACAACCAGCAACGCCGCGCCGGCGACGATGCGTCCCGCGCGGGTGATTATGAATGCCGGGCGTTCAAGAAGGAGCAGGTCGTGAGGCCCGCGCATCCGCACTCGGCTGACAGTGGCGCTGGCTGACGGCATGGCCACGCCCCGGATCTCGACCCAACTGCCGATCGGCGCCACGTCAGGCAGCACCACCGGCGCGCCGCGAAGCCGTCGGGCATAGGCCTCGGCGTTCTGGTCTCCGTCCTGAAGCACGACATCGTCGCGCACATCGCTCGCGGACAACTTGGCTACCACCCCCACAATCGAGACGTGCTGGCCGTCGTGGCGGCCTCGTGCCAGGTCCGCCAGGCTCACCCGCTTCGGCGGCGGCATCCGGCCAGGCCCGGCCACGACCAGTTCCGACGCCGCGACCTCCGGCTCATCGGTGGAGAGCGATGTAATCCGCCCGCGCACCACGATCCACTGACCGTAGTTGTATCGCTCGGGTTTGACGGCAAGGATCGAGATGCCGCCTGTGGCGTCCTGAATATAGAAATTGCCTGGATCATCCGGCAGGTCGCCCGGGCGCAGCGTCACCTGTCCGCGGATGCAGACATGGCCACCTTCACCCGCTTTGCGGCCAGCCGCCGCCTGACGCACCTCTGCGATGGTCATCATCTCGTGCGCGGCATCGGAGCGGTCCTGGGCCATGCTGCCGGAGACGCCGAGCAGGACCAGAATTGCCACCGAAACTGGACGTAGACGTCTCATGATACAGACCCAATCACTTCATCGGCACGTCGGGCCGCTCACGTTAGTCGATTCCAGGCCATTTGGAGGAGCGTAAACGGTCCCATGATAAACTGGGTCTTCCCCATGCAGCTTGAGAAAGTCTATGAGCCTCAGCGGTTTGAGCCGCACTGGGCGCAGTTTTGGATCGACCGCGGCTTGTTCCACGCCCCGGAAAGCGGCGACCCGGACCGCGACGTGTTCTCGCTCGTCATCCCTCCGCCCAACGTAACGGGGAGCCTGCATATCGGGCATATGCTCGAACACACCGAGATCGATGTCACCACCCGCTGGCACCGCATGAAGGGCGACCAGACGCTGTGGCTGCCCGGCACCGACCATGCCGGAATCGCAACGCAGATGGTGGTGGAGCGCAACCTCAGGCAAACCGAGAACATCACCCGCCACGACCTGGGCCGCGAAGAGTTTGAACGGCGGGTCTGGCAGTGGAGAGAACAGTACGGCTCGACGATCCTGAACCAGATGAAGCGGATCGGCGACTCGTGCGACTGGTCGCGCAATCGCTTCACCCTCGACGAGGGCCTGTCGCGCGCCGTCCGCGAAACCTTTGTCCGGCTGTATGAAAAGGGCCTGATCTACCGCGGCGAGTACATGGTGAACTGGTGCCCGAGTTGCCACACGGCGCTGTCGGACCTGGAAGTTGTCCACGATGATACGGACGGCAACCTTTGGCATATCAAGTACCCGGTTTCCGGCCTCGATGGCCGGTTCCTGACCGTCGCCACCACACGCCCCGAAACCATGCTGGGCGACACGGCGGTGGCCATAAACCCGTCGGATGAGCGCTATTCAGACCTCCACGGCCGCACCGTCACGCTGCCGTTGATGAATCGCGAGATCCCCATCATCCTCGACGAACTGGCCGACCCGGAGTTTGGCACCGGCGTGGTGAAAGTGACGCCGGCGCACGATCCGAACGACTTCGAGGCCGGCAAAAGGCATAACCTGCCGCACGTGGTCGTGATCGGCTTGAACGCCGAGATGACCGATGCCGCGGGCGCCTACGCCGGGCTGGATCGCTACGAAGCCCGCAAGCGCGTGCTGGCCGATCTGGATGCGCAGGGACTGCTTGAGAAAACCGCGCCGCACAAGCTGAGCGTGGGCAAGTGCCAGCGCTGCAAGGCCGTGGTGGAGCCGCTGGTGTCGAAGCAGTGGTTCTGCAGGATGAAGCCACTGGCTGAGCCGGCGATCAAGGCAGTGGAGGACGGACGGATCAAGTTCGTCCCAGAGAACTGGACCAAGACCTACAACGAGTGGATGTACAACATCCGCGACTGGTGCGTGTCGCGCCAGCTTTGGTGGGGCCACCGGATTCCGGCCTGGCACTGCGAGACGTGCGGCGAGGCGACCGTGGCGCGGCAGGATCCGGAGGAGTGCTCGCACTGCCACTCGAAGCAGATCCGGCAGGATCCGGATGTGCTCGACACCTGGTTCAGTTCGGGATTGTGGCCGTTTTCAACGCTCGGCTGGCCGGACCAGACGCCGGAACTGAAGACGTACTATCCGACCACATTGCTGATTACCGGCTTCGACATCCTGTTTTTCTGGGTGGCGCGCATGATCATGCTGGGCATGGAGATGATGGGCGACGTGCCGTTCCGCACGGTCTACATCCACGGCCTGGTGCGCGATGCCGAACGCCAGAAGATGTCGAAGACCAAGGGCAATACGATCGATCCGTTGATCGTCACTGAGCAGTACGGCACCGACGCCGTACGGTTCTCTCTGCTGCGCGGCGCGGCGCCGGGCACCGACATCGTGCTGAGCGAAGAGCGCATGGTGAGTTCGCGCGCCTTCGCTAACAAGATCTGGAACGCGGCGCGGTTCATCTTCATGCAGATGGAGAAGGTGGGCGTCGAGCAGTTGGTACTGGAAGAGGTTCCGGCGGAGATTGCTCCGCCTGCGCAGGCGGGCGGCGAAGTGGCGCTGGAAGACCGCTGGATCTTCCACCGGCTGAACGACATCACCGCGCGCATCAACGCGGCGCAGGACAACTACCGCTACCACGAGGTGGCCGACCTGATCTGGGGCTTCCTTTGGGACGAGTTCTGCGACTGGTATGTCGAGATCAAGAAACTGCGCATCAACACGTCTCTCGACTCGGGCGACACTGAGGCGGCGCAGGCACACCTGGGCAACATGCTGCGGGTGTTCGAGACCGCGCTGCGCCTGCTGCACCCGGTGATGCCGTTTTTGACCGAGGAGCTTTGGCAGCGGCTGGTGAAGCCCTCGCCGGCGATTCCGGAGTCGATCTGCGTGGCTGCGTTTCCGCAAGCCGGCGCGGCGGTGGAGAACGAGCAGGCCGCATCCGATTTCGCGCTGCTTCAGGAGATGATCACGCGGGCGCGCGGGCTGCGGGCCGACAACAAGATCGATCCCAATGCGAAGGTTGAAGGCTACGTGGAGACGTCTACGGTGCGGGCGGCGGCGGTGGCCGGTGAAGGCAACGCGATTCTGAACGCGCTGGCGGGCGGGACTTTTACTGTGAATCCGAAGACGAAGGCGGCCGGGTCCAGTTCGGCATCGGTTGAATTCGCCGTGACGCTGACGCTTTCCGGAACTCAGGTGGAGGCGATCCGGCAGCGCGTGGCCAAGCGTATCGGCGAACTGGAAAAGGTGATCGGCAGCAGCACGAAGCAACTGGCGAGCGAGGCGTTTGTCAGCAAAGCGCCGGCGCACGTGATCGACGGCATCAGGGAGAAGCTGGCGAATTACGAAGCCGAACTGGCGCAGCAGCGCGGGGCATTGGCGGAGTTGGGCGAATGAGGTTCGACACCTCGCATCCCGATGTCATCGCGGCCGTGAGGCGGACGCTGGATGAGGATATCGGCGCCGGCGACATCACGACGCAGTTGACCGTACCGGCGGACCGGAAGGCGTCGGGGACGTATTTCGCGCGCGAACCGATGACGGTGGCGGGCGTGGAACTTCTACATCTGATTTATGGCGAGCGGGGTCCGGCGGAGGCGATTGAGATCCTGATCCCGAGCGGCGGCAAGGCCGAACCCGGCGACGCGATTGCGCGGGTGGCGGGACAAGCGCGGGTGCTGCTGACCTGCGAGCGGGTTTCTTTGAACTTCATGCAGCGGCTATCGGGCGTGGCGACGCTGGCGGCGCGGTTTGCCGCCGAGGTGGCGGGGACGAAGTGCCGGGTTCTGGATACGCGCAAGACGACTCCGGGGTTGCGGGTGCTCGAGAAGATGGCCGCGGCCTGCGGCGGGGTGACCAACCACCGCATGGGCCTCTATGACGCGATTCTGATCAAGAACAACCACATCTCGGCCTGCGGCGGGGTGAGGGCGGCGCTCAAGGCTGTTGCGGGGCAGCCGATTCCGGCGGAGATTGAAGTGCGGACTCTGAAAGAGTTGGACGAGGCGTTGGAGTGCGGAGCGACGCGGCTTCTGCTCGACAACCTGACGCCGGATGAGGCGCGGGTTTGGATCGAACGCATCGGTGGAAGGGCGACCACGGAGCTTTCGGGCGGCATCACGATCGAAACCGCGCGGGCCTACGCCGAGGCTGGGGCGGATTTCCTGTCGGCCGGGGCGATTACGCATTCGGCGCAGGCCGTGGACATCAATTTCCGTCTGACGCTCGCGTAAACAGGGCTTGACGCCGATACGTATACTGGAAGTGGAGTATACGTATGACGACGAAACTGACGCTGAGTGTCAGCCCCGAAGCGATCGCCCGCATCAAGCGCCACGCGGCGCGGCGGAAGACGTCGGTTTCGCGGCTGTTTGAGACGTATGTGTTTGAGATCACCGCGGAGCCGAAGGGGAAGCGGTCGACGCCGTTGCTGGACAAGTGGCAGGGCAGTCTGAAGGGCGCGGATCCGGAAGACTACCAGCGGTATCTGGTTGAGAAGCACTCCAAATGAAGGTCCTTGCCGACTCCAACGTCATCCTTGACGTTCTGCTGGAACGGACAGAGCACGTAGTGGACAGCCGGCAGATTTGGGTGGCGCTCGAAGACGACATCGTCGAGGGATACTTGTCGGCTCACTGCGTCACGACCATTTACTACATGATGGCGAAGCGGGCAGGCCGAGAGACGGCCGATGAACTCGTATCCGATCTGCTTTCGATGTGCCGGATTGCGACGGTGGACCAGGCGGTTCTGGCAGCAGCATCGAGTTGGAGATGGCCCGACTTCGAGGATGCGGTTACGGCGAGCGCGGCGTGGGAGGCGGGTTGCGACCTGATTGTGACGCGCGATACGGCAGGTTTCGCCAAGTCGAAGGTGAAGGCGATGACGCCGCGCGCCGCGCTCAACCATATTAGGCGGAGCGCTTCGGGGCGGAGGCGGCGATGAGCGGGCGGGTGGTTGAGTGGCACGATTCCATCGGGTCGACGATGGTGCGGGCGGCGGAGTTGGCGCGTGAGGGGGCCGTGGCGGGGACTGTTGTTGCGGCGCATGAGCAGACCGCCGGGCAGGGTCGATTGGGGCGGGCGTGGCATTCGCCAGCGCGGACGGGGCTGTATTTCACCCAGATATTGAGGCCGGATTTGCCGCCGGCCGAGTTGCCCGTGGTGACGCTGGCGCTGGGCGTGGCCGTGGCCGATGCGTTGCAGATGTTCGCTTCGGTGGCGGTCGATTTGAGGTGGCCCAATGATGTGCTGTCGCTCAGGGAGGGCAGGAAACTGGCCGGGATTCTGGCGCAACTCGAAGGCGGGGCGGTGCTGGCCGGGATCGGGTTGAACGTGGCGCAGGCGGATTTTCCGGAGGAACTGCGGCCGATAGCGACGTCGCTGGCGATTGAAACGGGGACGGAATTCGACCGCGAATTTCTGCTGAGGGCGATTGCCGGGTCGATTGACGCGCATGTCAGGACGCTGAAGACGATGGGCGTTGATGCCATTTTGCGGCTGTTCACGGCGATGTCGAGCTACGCCGAGGGCAAGAGGGTGGTGGTGGAATTGCCGGGTGGCCCGGCGGTGGGGGTGACGGCAGGGTTGACTGCGGATGGGTTTCTCAGACTGCGAAAAGATGGCGGCGAGGTGGTGACGATCACCGCTGGAGGGG
>JACZJQ010000028.1 GCA_014860455.1 Bryobacteraceae bacterium
CGGGGTTAAATGAGCGAAAGTAGCAGAGGCGTCTGCTACTTCCGCATGAATGGCCATGTGGTCGTGTCAGGCTGAACGGTTCGCAAGCAGGATTTCAGAACGGAACTGCTTAAGCATGTCCGGCTGAGAGAAGTATCGAAGTTTGAGTGCCATGTACATTACCTCAACGAGTTAGGTGGTCCGTAGCGTCAGGTCGAGCACTGTCGAAGCGGCGTTAGGCAGGCGGCCTGGAGCACAACCGATCTCAATTCTATCAGGCGAAGAAGAGGCGAATCTATCTCCACGCGGCCACCTGCTGCTCGAACTCGAGATAAAGAGCTTGCACGGATCGGGCCTGTGGACGGCTGCGGAAATTGGAAACTCATGGCCGTTCCTCAAGGCCATGGCCTGGCCGCCACCCTCCAGAGCAGACTGTCACCCTCCGCCCGACCCCTGTCACCGACCGCCGCCGCGTGGTTGGTCAGAGAAATCGCCGCCCGGACCCACAAGGTGAAGGATATCCAGGAGGCGGACGGCGTCGACGAGGCCGACTACTACAAGTGGCTGAACGGGACGAAGCCGGACCACTACTGCACTCGTGTGGCGATCGAGGGAGCGACTAGGATGACCTCAACTCAAGTGTTCGGCGCTTGGGTAGTGCGCTGCCGGCGGATCTTCAGCGCCCGGCGGACGTTGCCATCGTCGGACGTCGCAGTCACACTGCCGACCGTGGACTCCTTCACTCCCGCCCGCCAAACGTTACAGAAACAGACAATACGACTCCCGATACGACTCCCTGGAGAGCCCGGATGGACCCTGAACTGAACTAAAGACGTAGGAGGTCGTGAAGGCCGAGGTGGTGGGCGCTTCCACCACGCTGGTAATCCGCCCTAGCGCGTCCGATGTCGTGCGGCGCTTCGCCGTGGATGGATCCGTCACTTTCACCAAGTTGCTGTCCACTCTGCACCAGCAGCATCCTTGAAACTTACGGAACGAAGAGGCGATGACACCACAGCATCCACAATGGTGTTGCGTTCTCCCTCGCCGTGAAGCAGACATGGCTGATCGTGGTTTGTGATCGCGTAAACTGGCAAAAATGGGGCCGTCCACGACCCGCAATGCCATGCCGTCGCTCGACCACCTGCAGGAATCGTCACCAGATACGACGTCCGCCGGTCGTTGACAGCCACCGTCACCATGAGCGAGTCATTTGCAAACCCCACGTCCACGTGTCCGTCGACGCGTTCCTGCCCGATACGCACCACCGTACCAGACAGTCTGTGAAACCACGAAATTCGTCCTCTAAACGTTGCGATTCCCAGAAGAATCGAGCTCACCAGGAAGAGAAGCCCACCCAGCCGGAGAGACCATACTAGAAGTCTTCTCGATCGGAATGTCGCGGTCTTCATGGAGACGTCCTACTTGAACACCGGGGCCTTCTGCAGCTCGTCGATTGCTCGTCGATTCTTGTCGGATGCGTACCCCAGCGGCTTTCGAAATGGACTATTCGTCGAATCCATCACATCGGGTGGCCTGAACATGTACAGGGTGACTTCTTGCCAAGCGAATCCTAGGACTTGTTCTGGAAAGCTGTGGCCCTCGTCCGCAAAGCCGTAAGCGTGCCCGAGTTCGTGAGCTGCCGTGTTCGCGACAGCGCAGACTGCGTCACAGGAGGATCTACCATTCCTGCTGGCGCCTTCTCCGATTAGCGAACTGAGGAAAACGGCTGCTTGTCCTCCGCCGGTACGGCCCATGATTCCGCTTAGAACTGAGCCACGCTGGTAGTCGGATTCGTTGCTCGCAAAATCTAACCGCGCTGTACCAGGTGTTCCCGTCATCCGAGGATCTGGCTGGAACGGCGCACTTCGCAGCCGTTTCTCCTGGTCCTTGCTCAGGTCGGCAAGGTTGATCAGCGTGACTCTTACGCCAGCGGCCTTATACTTGGCTGCAATCGTGTCAAGTACCGCAGCCTTGTTCTTGTTCCACCATTCGACTTGGTCCTGCGTAAGATTGCTTACTGAGTAAACTATCGTGGCATCCTCGCCGTTGGGGTCAACGTAACGGAGTGGGTTATTCCGCACGTATGCATAGCGGTTCCAGCGTTGAGGATCGGTCATCCACTCGCGCTTTGCTATAAGAGCGTCCGGACTCGTAAATCGCCCCTGAGCCGAACTGAAGTAGCGGCTTTCGAAGTAGTCGAGGCCCGTCTCGGCATCCCGTTCCTTGCCGGTGAACATCTACAGGCCCCGATATGTCAGGGCGCCAACGGCGCCATATACAGCGAGAAGAAGTTCTACACCAGTGACGGCCTGAAGAACGGGCTTGGTCCACCTCGAGGCACCACCGTAAGGTGCCTTCGAGTGGAAGAACCCGAGCCAGAGAGCCCCCGTCAGCAGGGCTGTTGCAAAGGAAAACACGATCAGGTCAAACGTGCGGACCTTTCCGGGCACTTGCGCCAACAGGACTCCAAAGGCCAGTGCGCCGCTGCCCAGGAGAAAAGGCAGCCAGAACAACCATAGTCGTACCGGCATGGGCGTTGCTCCCGTCGTAACACTACTCACACTGCTTACCCCGCTGGCCGGTAGCCGAATCATGAACCTCGACGCAGGCTTTTGGCTGCTGTTGCCGCAGCATCAGCATCATGAAGTCGAAGACATTCATGCCGAAACGCGGGCTTCCGTAGTCCGTGCCCTTTCGGCTATCGATCAGAAGGTTCTGCGTTTGGAAGACCTCCCCGTAGCGGGTCGTCGTAGCGAACCTTTGCATCGCCTGGCTCGAGTGGCGCCTATATAAAGAGGCCCAGAGCCCGAATGGCGTGATGCTGCCGAAGTCGCGCGGGAGAACACCGACGGCCTTCAATGCATCGCGGCAAACCGTCGAACAGTTGTTCTCGAAGAGTCTATACGGGTTCTCAGTCGTCGAGAACCGATTGATGAAATCGATGACCTCCTGAGCCTGTTCCGGGGTCGTCTGAATTGACAGCGCTGCGTAGCTTTGCCGTAGTTCATCAGCGCTCTTCGGCATCCCATACGCAGCGGTGCCCCCCATCGGGGCACCGAGGATCGTCAGCGCCCGCCCACCGGCGCTCGTGTCTGTGGGGCCAAAGCTCATGAAGGCGGCCGCACCCGAGTTGGGGTTGTGTGCGAAAAGGGCGAAGTGGCCCGGCATGAACCCGTGCGGCGGTTGGACCAGTGCGACTACATCACGCCCATCTGGGTCGATGAACCGTAACGGGTTGTTCGCAGCGTACCCGTATTTGTTCAGAGTGTTCGAGGGACTGATCAGGCGATCTTCGGTTACGTTTAGACGGTCGGGCGTCGTAAACCGCCCTTGCGCCCCACTCAAGTACCGAGCGCCGAAGTAATCGAGGCCCGTCTCCGCATCCCGTTCTTTGCCGGTAAACTTCTGCCTTGGGTCGGTGAACGCGGCGTAGCACGTCCCGCGGCTATTGATGCCTTGCGGGATCTCTTCGCCGAAGGGCAAGTAGTCCGAGCACTTCGCATCGCCACCGGTCGAGTTGGTCACCAGTCGGGTCGAGCCCAGGTGATCGGCGGTGAGGTACTGCCGCCCGGTTCCGGCCGGCGTGCCGCCGTACTCGACGGCCAGCTTGCCGAACGCGTCATAGACCATCACCACCGCGTCTTTCTTCACGCGCCGGCCTTCGCCGTCGTAGGCGTAGGTCGTGGTCACGGTGCCGACCGTCGACGAAGTCACGCGATTCTCGGCGTCATAGGCGAACGTGCCGCCGTAGCGCGCCGTCTGGTTTCCGGCGTTGTCGTGGGTCCCGCCCGACCAGCGGTTCGACGGGAAGATGGATGTCACCGCCGCCTCGGTGTCGCTCGACACGACTGGCGACTGAGCGGCGATCGGGATATAGGAACTGCTGAGCACGGCGCGGTTGCCGTAACGGTCGTAGACGTAGGTCTGGGCCGCGGCGCTTTCCGTCATGCTTCGCAATCGGTTCAAGCCGTCGTAGGTATAGCTCTGCGAGGCCGAGAACGACGGCCGCGCGATCGCCTGGCTCAGCACGTTGCCGTTGTTGTTGGTCGTGCCGTAGCCGTAGGTGAGACGCAGCAGGTCGCCCGTCTGCGCATCGCAGTTCGCCGCCGTTGACGTGCCCAACCGTATCCCAACCGGCTGCATACGATTGTTGTAACACCATTGCTCGGTGCGCGCGCCGTTCTCGATCGGCATGGACGAGATCGCGCCGTGCTCGCGTAGGTGGCCGGCTGGCCGCCAAAGGAACCCGTCACCGAAACGGTCCGGCCGGCGACGTCGTAACCCCAACTGACGACACGGCCCGAGGGATACGTCATCGAAGCCGGCGTAGTAGTCACGAGGCTTTCTTAGGCTTTCCTCTGGGCAGACTATCTTTCGTTGCTTCGACCAGGCATTCAACAACCGCAGCAAAGGCACCGGGCGGAAATACACGCCGCCAAGCTGCGTTGGCGGTAAAAGAGCCTCCTTCCTTGGGCCATTCTTCGAGAACCAAGCCGTCAGGTTGCTGCTCTAGCTTGAATGCCCGCGCTTCTTTGGCGAATGCTCGCCACGTCTTCGCACCAACCGCTTCGGCCCGTATACCGACTACGAATCTTCGATCATTCCAGTCCGGTTCTGGAACGGTCGGATGATCTTCTGTAACGAGTTCCTCAAGTGCCTTGGTCAACGTGACACTGTCAGGAATGTCGATCAGCCGTACGGGCTCCACATCAATCGTGCCGCCGCCGACCACCTTGGCAGCCGACGATAGTACCCATTTATCCTTGTACTGATTCAGAACTGTAAAACCCATGTCTCACCGCGCCTGATAGTAGATGACATCCACGCCATCACGTGCTGCCTGCTGTTGAACACGGAGAAGAACCTGCTGCTGTGCGGCACTCAGGTTCCCTTTCGGTAGGACTACTTCTAGCACCTTTCGCGCAATATCACCCCTTTGGAGGATTCGTCCAGGAATCTGGCCACCGCTGTAGTTCGCAAGTTGCTGGACGTAGCCGGAAAGCGTTGAGGCGAGGCGGTTGAGGTTCTGGTAGGATTTCGCGAAAATGTTCAAGCTCTTGATGCTGGTGGCGACGCCATTCGCAAAATTGTCGATACCGCGAACATTTCTGAAGGCCTCCGGTGCTCCCCGCAGAGTCTCAATAACTCGGCCTCGAACAACGGGACCCAGTTGAAACGCCGCATTGGTAATGTACTGGCTGCTCTGGGCCAAGACAGGCCCGACTCGCGATCCGTACCGCGAGAGGAACTGGGAGCCCATTATTACAGCACGTTGCCCTGCCGGTGAAGCCAGGTAAGCGCCACCGGCTGCCGCCGCGCCATAGAGCACCAGCGGCACAACGCGGCCATCTGGATCGATGAATCGTTGTGGATTGTTGAACGCGTAGCTGTAGCGGTTCCAGTTTTGCGGCTGACCGATGTACTGATTGAAGTTCTGCCGTGATTCTTCGACATCGTCCTCGTCATCGCTCTCCGGCTGGAACTCGATCATCGGCAAGAAGGGATCAGGCCCTGTGAATCTGCCTTGCGCGCCACTGAAGTACCTCGCCCCGAAGTAATCGAGGCCTGTCTCCCCATCCCGTTCCTTGCCGGTGAACTTCTGTCTCGGATCGGTGAAGCCGTAGCACGTTCCGCGGCCGTTGACTCCTTGGCCGATCTCTTCGCCAAACGGCAGGTAATCCGCGCACTTCGTCGGGTTGCCGGAGGCGTTGGTCACCAGGCGCGTCGAGCCCAGATGGTCGCCGGTGAGGTATTCGCGGCCGGCGCTCGTCACCGCGCCGCCATACTCGGCGGCCAGCTTGCCGAACGCGTCATAGACCATCACCATCGAGCCATTCTTCACGCGACGTCCTTCACCGTCGTAGGCGTACGAGGTGGTGACGCTGTTGATAGTCGAGGAGGTGAGGCGATTCTCGGCGTCAAACGTGTTCGTGTAGCCGCCGATGGCGGTCTGGTTGCCGGCGAGGTCGTAGGCGATGCCCAGGCCAGTGTTCACCAGACGGTTGCTGGCGTTGTACCAGGTCGAGGTCCGGGGCGTGAAGCTGCCGGCGGCGAAGTTTGTGCTCGCCGTGGCGACCCACATGTTGCCGGTCGGGCTGTAGTCAAACGTGCGCGACTCCGTGCCTTCGGTCACCGAACTCAACCTGTTCAGAGGATCGATGCCGTAGGTCTGCGTCACCGAAAACGACGGGCGGGCGATGGCTTGGCTCAGCACGTTGCCGTTGTTGGCGGTCGTGCCGTAGCCGTACGCGAGTTGGAGCAGGTCGCTTGCCCCGGCTGTGGCGCCCAGTTTGATGGAGGTCACCTGTTTCCGCGCGTTGTAGTCCCAGTCCTCCCACTTGCCATTGCCCAGTTGGGCCTGGTTCATGCCGCCGCCGGAATCGTAGGTGATCTGGGAAATGTAGTCGTGCGCGGCCTCGCCGGACTTCGTGCCCGTCACCGACTCGGCCCTCCCGGCGACGTCATAGCACTGCTTCAGGCTGCGACCGGAAGGCAGCGTGGTGGTCTCGACGCCGCCGGCAAGGTTGTAGGTGTAGGAAAACGGATAGGTGATGCCGTCGGTGGTCTGCGAACTGGCGGTGACCCGGCCCATCTCGTCATAACTATACGACACGGACGTGCCACCGGCGACGCTGACCGAACGCAGGCGGCCCTTGCCTTTGGTGGGTTCATCAGCAAATTCCGTCCACGCGCTGGCGGCGAGATTGGGATTGCCGTCGGCCCAGGTTGAACTTTCGGGCGTGTTGAAGACGCTGGCGGAATTTGGCGCGATTACGCCGGTTTGACGCGCGGGCGCGGGTGGGCCGGGGCTGCCAGGTGAGGCCGAAGCCGAAGTGGAAGAGCGGATCGCCATTGTCGAACGGAACGCCGGCGGATTGGGCCAGGACCGAGGGCGATGGAGAGGGGC
>JACZJQ010000029.1 GCA_014860455.1 Bryobacteraceae bacterium
GGTTTAAGGGCTTTTCGGGGCCAGTGGGGTCGGGCAAGAGCATGGCGTTGTGCCAGGAGGCAGTGAGGTTGGCGGTGGTGAACGCCGGGCGGACCGGACTGATCGGGGCGCCGACGTACGCGATGCTGCGGGATGCGACGCTGCCGGCGCTGCTGGATGTGATGGAAGGAAGCGGGATCGGGTATCAACACAACAAGGCGGAGAGTTGGCTGAGGCTGGAGCCGGTGGGTTCGAAGATTCTGCTGCGGTCGCTGGATGAGTATGAGCGGCTGAGGGGATCGAACCTGGCGTGGTTTGGAGTGGACGAACTGACGTATGTGCAGGAGCAGGCGTGGCTGAGGCTGGAAGCGAGGCTGCGGGATCCGAAGGCGACGAGGCTGTGCGGATACGGGGTATGGACGCCGAAGGGTTACGACTGGGTTTGGAAGCGGTTCATACAAAGCCGGGTGGACGGATATGAGACGGTGCTGGCGAAGCCGTTCGAGAACAGGCACCTGCTTGAGGCGGTGCCGGATTACTACGAGCGGTTGAGGGCGAGCTACGACGCGGATTTCTACGAGCAGGAAGTGATGGGCTCGTACCTGAGTCCGGGCGAAGGGCTGGTGTACAGGAGTTTCAGCCGCGAGAGGAACGTGGCGGAGATGGAACAGGACAGGAGTCTGGCGCTGATTTGGGCGCTGGACTTCAATGTGGAGCCGATGTCGTCGGTGGTCGCACAGGTGGATGGTGAGGAAGTGAGGGTGCTGGACGAGATCGTGCTGAGGAGGGCCGGGACTCTGGATGCCTGTGAGGAGTTCACAAAGAGGTATCCGGAGTTCCCGGCGGGGCTACGAGTGTATGCGGACGCGTCGGGCAATCACATGCATACGTCGGGGGGGTCGGACAGGGAAGTGATTGAAGGGTTCTTCCAGGAGCGAGGGATCCGGGGGGTGAGGCTGGAGATCCCGAAGTCGAACCCGCCGGTGAGGCAGAGGATCGAGCTGGTGAACGGACGGCTGAGGTCGGCGTCGGGCGATGTGGCGCTGAAGGTGGATCCGCGGTGCAGGGAGCTGATCGCGGATTTCGAACTGGTGCAGTACATGGCGGGGACGTGCGAGATCGATAAGGGGAAGGATCCGAAGCGGACGCACTTGTCGGATGCGCTGGGATACCTGCTGTGGCAGGAGTGCCGGGGACATGCACGGCGGATCGGCGAGAGAGGGAGAAGGTTGTTCTAACGAGATGCGTGAGGGGACGCCCCTGCGTTCCGGGCTTTGGTGGGCCTGGGGCGCGGGGGCGTCATGGCTTTGCGGGGAGGCGTCGATGGAGGCGCGGAAGTGAGCCGGAGAGAAGGAGAGAGGAATGATAGAGATCAACCGGGAGCATCCGGAATATGCGGCGCTGAAGCATGTATGGCCGAAGTACAGGGACTTGTATTCAGGCGGAGAGCACTTTGTCTCGAATGCCGACCGGTATCTGGTGGCGCGGCAGAAAGAGCCGGCCGACGTCTACAGCGAGCGGCTGAGCCGGGCGTTCTATGAGAACTACATCGGGTCGATTATCGACTGGTATGGGGCGACGCTGTTCCGGCGGGAGCCGCTGCTGGGCTACGAGGGTCCGGACGAGGCGGCGAGGCGGTTCTTCAACACGTTCGCCGAGGATTGCGACCTGCGGGGATCGACGCTGAGCGATTTCTTCCGGCGGCAGTTGATCGAAGCGATGGTGTGCGGCAAGAGTTATGTGGCGATCGAGTTTCCGAGGCCGGCCGGGCAGGCGTCAAACCGGGCGGAGGAAGAAGCACTGGGAGCGTCGCGGGCCTACCTTTGCGAGTACGGCGGCGACGCGGTGATCAACTGGCAGCGGGACGAGCGGGGCGAGTTCGACTGGCTGGTGACGCGGACGGTGAGGACGGTGGACGACGGGCAGGAGTGGCTGAAGCGGAAGCGATGGGTGTATTACGACCGCAAGATCTACAGGGTGTTTGAGGCGACGGAGGCTGCGGGCAAGCAGAGCGTACCGGTGCTGATGGATGAGGGGCCTCATGCGCTGGCGAAGCTGGGGCGGACGCCGGTGTTTGAGTTCACGCTGGGCGAGGGGATGTGGCTGATGAACAAAGCCGCGTCGTTGCAGCTGGAGCACTTCAACAAGTCGAACGCGCTGAGCTGGGCGCTGACGATGGGGTTGTTCGCGATGCCGGTTGTGTACTCGGACACGGAGTGGAAGCAGGCGCTGGGCGAATCGTACTACCTGCAGTTGGGCAAGGATGACCGGTTCGGGTGGACGGAGCCGGAAGGGCACGTGTATGAGATCGCGATGCGGAACATCGACCGGTTGAAGGAAGAGATCTACCGGGTGAGTTACCTGATGGGCCAGGCGGGCGGGTCGATGTCGAAGAACTCGGCGATGACGGGCTACAGCAAAGAGCGGGACTACCTGATGACGCAGGAAGTGCTGCGAGGCTACGGCGACAGGGTGAAGGACACGCTGAAGACGGTGCTGAAGGCGGTGGCGGCGGTGAGGGAAGACGAGATCGAGGTGGATGTGTCGGGGCTGGACGAGTTTGACATCGGGGACTACTCGAGCGAACTGGACGATGCGGAGCGGTTGCTGATGCTGGGGATTCAGTCGAAGACGCTGAACGCGCAGGTGAAGAAGAAGCTGGCGATGAAGTATCTGTGCGATGCGCGGCAGGAAGTGAAAGACCGGATCGCGAAGGAGATCGAAGAGGCGGGGTGAGGCAGGAGTAGCGGCCGGCGGCAAGAGCCGGGTGGACATAGATTTTTGCTGACGGTGCGGAGAGAGGCAAGCGAGGGGTCCTGGAAATGGACCCCTCGTCTCTTTTTGAGCGGCAGCGAAAGAGCAGTGGGGCGACCGGAAGAGTGGCCCCGGAAAGGAGAGGCATGGATCAGACAGGGAACCAAGGCCGGGGAGGCGACGGCGGGATGAGAGAGATGCTGCGAAGCGTGATGGAGGAGTACCTGAGCGGTGAGCGGCAGAGAGCGGAGCCGGCGTACAAGGCGGAGTTGATCGAGGAGCGGCGGCGCAGAGAGTCGCTGGAGCGGCGGGTGAACGAGCTGGCGGAAGAGAACCAGCGGAGCAGGCGCCGGGCGCAGGAGATCGAACAGCACGCGCAGGTAAAGGCGGAGTTGCAGAGGTTGGGCGTGGGGAAAGTGGATCTGGCGTTCAAGGCGATCAAGAGCGACCTGGTGACGCTGGAGGACGGGACGATGGTGGCACGGACGCCGGAAGGGGAAGTCGGGTTGAAAGAGCACCTGGTGGCGTTTGTGAGGGACAACCCGGAGTTCTTGCCTGCCCGGATACCGGGTGGGTCGGGAGTGACGTCGGCGCCGCGGCAAACGGGCGGCGGCTACGCGGTCGAACTTGAGCGGATCCGGCCGGGCATGAGCGCGGAAGAGATGCAGAGGGTTCGGGAGCAGATCTCGCAAGTGGCTTTGCAGAGCCTGCGCGGGGAGTGAGCGGAGACGAGAGACGGATCCGCGGAGAAAGAAGAGAAGAAAGAGGAGAAAGATGGCATCAATCACATCAGCCAATCTGGCGAACGCGATTGTGAAGCTGGTGGCCGTGGAGGCGCTTCCGTCGCTGATGGGCCACCTGGTGATGGGCAACCTGGTGAACCGCGACTTCGAGCCGCAGCTGGCTCAGGCGGGCGACACGGTCAACGTGCCGATTCCGCCGACGATGACGGCGAACAACATTGCCGAGGGCGGGAGCGTGGTGACGCAGAACCCGAACCTGCAGACGGCGCAGATCGTGCTGAACAACCACGTGGAAGCGACGTTCCAGATTCCGGACGTGACGAAGGTGATCGCGGTTCCGGACCTGCTGCGGTTGTACATGCAGCCGGCGATGGTGGCGCTGGCCGAGAAGGTGGAAAGCGACCTGATGGGCCTGTACAGCCAGTTCACGGCAAACACGCCGCTGGGCACGGGCGGCACGACGCTGACCGAGGCTGTGGTGGATTCGGCGGAGACGAAGCTGTTTGAGGCGAAGGTGCCGGCAAGCGCTTCGAAGTTCCTGGTGGTGGACGGCGCCGGGTATTCGCAACTGCGCCAGATCACCCGGTTCAGCGAGTATGGCTCGGCCGGCGAGGCAGGGCTGCGGGCGCTGGTGGACGGGACGATCGGGAAGTTGAAGGACTTCTATGTGTTTCGTTCGCAGTTTGTGAAGAAGACGGGCACGGGTCCGGTGACGACGAACAACCTGGCGTTTTCGAAGGACGCGATCGGTCTGGCGATCCGCCGGTTGCCGAAGCCTCTGCCGGGCACTGGCGCGGTGGCAGAGTACGCCGAGTTGGGCAATTTCGGCATGCGGGTGCTGATGAGCTACGAGCCGAACACGCTGTCGCAGAAGTTCACGGTGGACATCCTGTACGGATGCGGCGTTCTGCGGAACGACCACGGCGTGCAGGTGCGGAGCTAGCAGAGGGACCGCAAGGAAGGAGAGGGAGGGGGCGGCGACGCTCCCTCCTTTCTCTTTTCGCAGGCGGCGGAAGGAAAGAGCTGGCAGGCAGGCGAGACAGGAAGGAGCAAAGACGTGGATTTGAAGGCCTATTTCAGGAAAATCCGGGATGCCGAGAAGGGGTTGAATGGCGAGTACCAACTGGTGGTCAGCATGCAGACTCCGGACGGCGGCAGAGCGGGCGTGATCACAGAAGTTGCGACGGCGATCGCGAGCCGGCTGATTGTGGAGGCGAAGGCCCGCAGAGCGACCGATCAGGAGACGAAGAAGTTCTACGAAGAGCAGACAGCCAAGCGCAAGGCAGTGGCGAAGCAGGTGCTGGCGTCGGCGGTGCAATCGCAACTGGCCCGGCTGATGGACGCGTGGCTGGGCAAGGGCGCACCGGCTGCGAGCGAAGAAGCAGAGCCGTCGGCCGGCGAAGAAGTGAAGAAGTAAAAGGAAGGACAAGCGGCAATGGCGTTGCTTATCGATGGCATGCTGAACGCGCTGGAAGCGCTGAAGGCGCAAGACAGCGGGGTGATGGACGTCTCTCACGGCGAAGGCGTGGATCTGACAGCGAAGCTGGAGGTGGCACGCCAGGAGATCATCATCGAGATCGAGGCCCTGCTGAGGCGGGCGGGCTGCGGGAGCGTGGAGCAGGTGGCGGTGACGCCGGCGTTGAGCCGGTGGCACCTGCTGCTGACGCTGGCGATGACGTACCGGGACGCGTACTTCAGCCAGCTGAACGACCGCTACAAAGAGCGATGGAAGGCGTATGAGGCGGAGTCGCAGGCCGCGGGCAGGCGAGTGATGGAGGACGGGATCGGGCTGGTGAGGAATCCGCTGACGCGTCCTGTTGAGCTGAAAGCCGAGACGGAACCGGGGATATTGGCGGAGACCACTTACTGGGTAAAGACCTCGTGGGTGGGCGTAGACGGGGTGGAGAGCGAAGCAAGCGAGGGCGTGTGTGTGCCGGCGGACTGGCCGCACACGCTGAGAGTGGGCCAGGGCGCGGAGCCGGTGCCGGCAGCGGCGGTGGGCTGGAACGTATATGCGGGCACGGCGCCGGGCAATGAGACGTTGCAGAATTCGGCGCCGATCCAACTGGGGACCGAGTGGGTGCATACGACAGGCGCGCTAACGGAAGGAAGGATGCCGACGGCGGGTCAGGATGCCGAGTACCACTGTTCGAGGCGACGGCTGATGAGGAGGGGCTAGGGCGATGGCGACACCGACGCAACGGTCCGTTCAGACGTTAAGAAGGCTGCTGGGCGATGCGGTGGACGGATTGCCGGCGAGCATCGCGATGTTGAGAGAGAGTCCGGAGCAGGCGGATGCGAGCATCGAGGAGCGCCAGCTTGGGTTGCTGCAGGCGCCGCCGGAGCTGCACGACAGGGTGGGCAAGGCGTCGCAGCCGACCTACCAGGTTTATGTGGAGCGGGTGCGGAACAAGATGACGGAGAAGTTCCGGAAGTTTTCGGGAACGGTGGATGTGGTGGTGGAGGTGCGCGTGTCTCAGGACAGGCTGGAGGGCCTGACTGAGCGAGTGCAGTTTTTCGCGGACGCTGTGACCGACGTGGTGGAGCGCAACCGTGGATGCGTAGAGGAGGGCGTCTACTTGCCGGGGACGTACGAGGTGAGCTTCGAGCCGGTCAAGAAGGGCGGGTTGAATGTGATGCAGACGGCGCGAGTGAAGTGCGAGCTGGAAGTGAGCCGCGGCTAGGAGAGCAAAAAGATGGCTTGTTATATTTCGTCGAACGACAACAGATACTACGCTGCGATCGAGCCGGCCTACGGGACGGTGGCGGCAGTGACGGCGGCGGACAGGTTCCCCGCGGTCCGGTTGAGGGCGGCTCAACAGAGCGACATACCGCGGCGGGCGGACAAGACGGGAACGCGGACCTGGCAGGGGACCGCGGGCCGGCTGAGGAGGCGAACCGATTTCGGACTGGAGACGTACCTGGTGAGCCGTGAGCAGCCTGGCCAGGCTCCGGGATACGGGCCGCTGATCGAGGCTGCGCTGGGCGGAACGCCAAGGACGGCGGCGCCGGTACAGGTGCAGTCGGCGAGTGGAGCGACGGTGGCGACATCGGCCGCGCATGGGCTGAGCGAAGGCATGGCGGTGACGTTCGGAGGAGAGATCCGGATGGTGATGGCGACGCCGAATGCGGACACGGTGGTGCTGGCGGCGCCGTTCACGACGCAGCCGGGAGCGGGGTCGATGCTGGGAGCGACGGTGAGCTACGCGCCGGCCAAGCAGTTGCCGAGCGTGTCGCTGTATGACTGCTGGAGCCCGGCGGGGAGTGTACAGAGGCTGCTGAGGGGAGCGGCGGTGGACCGGATGGAGATCCGGGTGAACGGCGATTATCACGAAATCGGGTTCGAGGGGCTGGCGGCGGATCTGCTGGACAGCGCGAGTTTCGAGAGCGGCCAGGGAGGGCTGACGCAGTTTCCGGCGGAACCGATGATCAGCGAATTGAACTACGCGCCGGTGCCCGGGCATTTGGGCCAGGCGTGGGTTGGGCTGGGCCCGTCGAGATTCCACACGGTGACGGCGGCGAAGATCACGGTGGCGAACAACCTGGAGGCGAGAAG
Organism: Bryobacteraceae bacterium; assembly: GCA_014860455.1. GTDB lineage: Bacteria > Acidobacteriota > Terriglobia > Bryobacterales > Bryobacteraceae > PNKE01. The sequence continues at coordinate 7,033 of JACZJQ010000029.1, forward strand.
GCGGGAGTTCGGGATGCTGGATCCGTTGTGCCTGGTGATGGGCGAACGGACGGTGGAAGTGGAGTTTGAGCTGTACAGCCGGGACGATGCGTCGTTCAACGAGTTGTACCAGGCGGCGAGGCAGAGGTCGCCGGTGTCGTGTCTGATGCAGTTGGGCGAGGTGGAAGGCGAGTTGTGCGGGGTGTATGTAAAGAGCTTTGTGCCCGAGGTGCCGGAGTTCATTGACGACGAGAACAGGCTGAGGTGGCGGTTCAGGTCGTCGAGGGCGCAGGGGACGGTGGAGGACGAAATCTATGTCGCGTTCGGTTGAGGTGGAGTGGTCGAGCGCTCTGTGGAGGGACGCCGAGACGACTCCTGGAGTCCGTTACAAGACAGTGCGGATGACATTGGGGCGAAGAGCGGAGCTGACCAGCCGCGTGAGAACGATGCTCAACCGGGCGCGTTTTCACGCGGCCTCGGGCGAAGCCGAGGACAAGCTGGAGGCGGCGCTGCTGGCGATAGACGCCGACCGGGTGTTGCTGGACTGGGGGTTGCTCGAGGTGGAGGGACTGAGGATCGACGGTGAGCCGGCGAGCGTGCGGAAGCTGGTGGAGGCCGGGCCGGAGGAGTTGTGCAGAGAGATCGCCGAGCAGATCCGGCGGGACTGCAAGCTGAAGGAGACCGAAAGAAAAAACTAAGGCTCGCCTTTCACTTCGCCCTGTCGAATCCAGCCGGGTGGGAGTGCGGGATATGCCGGGAACAAGGGCTGGAGAAGCGGCGGCGGTGCGGATGGCTGGAAGGCGGAGACGCAGGGACTGACCGTGAGCGGGTGGTGTGGGCGCGGAAGGGAGTGGTCGCGGAGCGATGTCCGCGATCGGAGATCAGCGCGTCGAGCGAGGCGTGGCTGGAGATGTGGGCAGCTTGGCGGTACACGAGGCCGTCAGAGGAACTGAGCGCCAGGGATGCGGAAGCGATGGCGCTGCTGAACGCGGAGATGGAAAAGGAGGCGCAGGAGCATGACTGATAGCGAAGCGAAGGATCTGAAGCGGCTGAAGGAACTGGCTGACCAATTGGCGGGGGCCGCAGCAGAAGTGGGTTTTTCGAGCCTGTCGGGTCCGGCTTCGTCGGGCAAGGCCGCGTCAGGAGGAGGAGAACCGGCGGCGTCGAGCTTGAATGCGGCCGTCTCGCCGCCGATCTCCACCTCCCCGACCAGCGGGGAGACGGGGACGGGACGAGGCAAGGCGCTGAGTTCGGCGGCGGGCGTGCTGGCGAATCTGAATCCGATTGTGGCCGGGCTGATGAAGTTGTTCGGCGGCGGAAGCGACGACCAGGCGCAGACGATGACGAAGATCGAGCGGCCGGCGGCGCTGAGATATCAGGGAGCGATTTCAGAGAGGGGTGGGTGGTCGGCGTCGGAGATGGACTACACGGCGGACGGGCGGCCGCGGATGGTTGAGCGAACGGCGCAGACGCCGGTGGTGGTGCAGGTGCAAGCGATGGACAGCCGGTCATTTCTGGATCACAGGGATGAGATTGCATCGGCGGTTAGGCAAGCGCTGCTGGAAAGCCACGGGCTGGGCGATGTGGTGCGGGAGGTCTAGATGGAGTTCCCCTTGCTGAAGACTGGCGCGGTGGCGCAGGACGGATTGGAGATCGGGCGGCGAAGGCTGACGCGGGTGTTGAGGTATGTGGACGGGAGCGAGCAGACGGTGAAGGTGAGACGCGGGCAGCGGCGGTGGACGGTGCGATTGACGCAACTGGACGAGGCGGAGCTGGCGCGGGTGGCGGAATTCGTGGAAACGCTGAGGGGCGAGACGGGCTCGTTCGCGTTCACGGATCCGCGGTCGGGGGTAAGGCACGAGGCGTGCCGGCTGGAGGGGAGCGAGTTCGAGTTGCGGCTGGTGGAGATGGGTGGCGGGCGGGCGGAGTTGAGGATCGTCGAGGAGGCGGCTTGAGATGAGGCATTTTCCGCAGTTGGAGAGCGGGTGCGCGGGACAGTATCCGGTTGTGAAACGGATGGCGCCGAGGGTGGCGTGGAGCGAGACGCCGAGCGGGCTGCGGCGCAGGGCCTTCGACGGGGCGGGAAGCCATGTGGCGTGGAGGATGGAACTGCACGGGCTGAGCGAGAGCGAGGCGGCAGCGATCGAGGGGTTGTTCGAAGAGTGCGAGGGGCGAAGGCGGAGCTTCACGTTCGTAGATCCGACGGCGAACCTGCTGGCGGCGACTGACGACGGGACGAGCACGTACTGGGAGAAAGGCCCCGGCGCGGTAGTAACGGGCGGAGTGGATGGCGTTGGCGGGGCGGGCGGCGGGTTCCTGATCACGAACCAGGGGGTGAACTGGAGCGGCGTGTGGCAGGCGGCAGCGATTCCGGAACAGATGACGTACTGCGTGAGCGCGTGGGTAAGGTCGGCAGGAGGCGGACGGGCGAGGCTGCGGATCGGGCAGACGGCGCGGGTTGTGGAGGCGGGATCTGAGTGGAGGCAGGAATGGGTGAGCGGGACGAGCGGCGAGACGGGCGCGGTGGAGTTCGCGATCGAGGCGGAGCCCGGTGGTGCGCTAGAGGTCTGGGGGCCGCAGGCGGAGGCGCAACTGGCGCCGTCGGAGTACAAGCGGAACCGGGGACGCGGCGGGTGGTACGGCCGGGCGAGGTTCAGAGGAGACGAACTGAGTCTAGAGGCGGAGGGACTGGACGTGTACGGCGGTGTGGTGGAGATCGAGAGCCTCTGGGAGGAGTAGAACGATGCAGAGCATCCACGAAATGAAGCGGAGCGAGACGCCGGAGACGCCGGTGCTGCTGTTTGACTGCGAACTTCGGGACGGGCGGACAGAGAGGTGGGCGACGCACAAGGCGACGGTTGAAGGTGAAAGCTACACGGCGCGCGTGCTGAAGCACAACGCGATTGAGTTGCGCGCGGGCGCCGAGGACGGCGTGGATGCGGCCGGTCGGATGGTGGTGACGCTGGACAACGTGGACGGCTATGTTTCGCAACTGGACCGGACGGTGGGACTGAAGGGGGCGAAGCTTCGGGTGAGGCTGGCGTTCGTGGATGTCGAGACAGGCCAGGCGGCGACGGAGCCAGCGGCGGTGTTTCTGGGGGCGGCGAATCCGCCGGAGGAGTTGGCGGAGAGTTTCGCGCGATTGAGTTTCGTGAGCCGGCTGGGCTTGCAGCGGGTTGCGCTGCCGCAACTAAGGATTCAGCCGAGGTGTCCGTGGGCGTTTCCGACGACGGCAGCGCAGCGGGAAGAGGCGGTGACTGGAGGAGCGGAGGGCAAGTACTCGCCGTTCCATGGGTGCGGGTACTCTCCTGATGTGGCTGAAGGAACAGGGACGAGCGGGCCGGAGGGACCGTTCACGCAGTGCGGATATACGAAGACGGAATGCGCGGCGCGAGGGATGTACAAGGCCGACGAACAGGGGCGGCCGACGGCACGCTTCGCAGGCTTCCAGTTCCTGCCGCCGAGCGTGGCTGTGAGGGGGCATGGGGACAAGGACTGGGCCCTGAGCGAGGCGGCGGACGGGCGGGCGAAGTCGAACGATGTAGCGCCGTTGGTGTATGGGACGAACTGGTACCAGCCGCCGGTGGTGTTTGCGCGGAGCGACGGGAACCTGACGCATTGCGAGGTGCTGCTTGGAGTGGGCGAAATGTCGGCCGTGCATAAGGTGGTGGCAAACGGGATTGAGATCCCGCTGGGGGAGACGGGCAAGGAAATGGGCGCAACAGGCTGGTATAACGTGATCAGCCTAGGCGGGCGTAACGGGGGGTTCAACCTGAACTTCACCAACGGCACAGGCGAACCGCTGGGGGACCCGCATGGGGGCATGGCTGTGCTGGCGGTGGCGGTGCCGAACCGTGTGTCGAACGGGCAGTCGATACCGAAGATCGAGGTTCTGGCGGACGGGATGAAGCTGGAGCGGTTCGGCGTGAACGGCGATGCGCTGGGCAGCGCGTTCACGCGGAATCCGAGTTGGGTATTGCTGGATGTGCTGAGGCGGTCGGGGTGGAAGCTGGCGGAGTTGGACGTGGCGAGTTTCGCTGTGGCGGCGGCGCATTGCGATGAACTGATCGAGGTGCGGGACGCATTCGGGAACGCGAGGATGTCGCCGAAGTTTGAGGTGAATCTGGCGCTGCTGAAGCGCAAGAGCGCGGCGGAAGTGGCAAGGGGCATCAGGACGAGCGCGACGCTGATGCTTACGTTCGGGGCCGACGGGCGGCTGCGGCTGACGGCGGAGGACACGATCGCGCGGCAGCAGGGGGCGAAGCCGGAAGAGACGAACAGCACGGATACGGTGGCAGGGGGGTGGCC
>JACZJQ010000274.1 GCA_014860455.1 Bryobacteraceae bacterium
ATGTACTGGATATTCTGCCTGATCGTCCGGATGATATCTCCCTCCATGATCTGCATGTGGTAGATGTCATACAGCAGCTTGAACCGCGGCGACCCCACCCGCCTGCACAGCTCCGCGCCCCACGCCGTGTGGTCGCACTGATAATCCTTGTGGTCCACCTTCGAATTCAACAGCTCCATGCAGATCGTCACGCCTTCGCTCTCGGCGATCGGCGCAACCTTCTTCAGGATCTCCGTGCAGTTGACCAATCCCTCTTCGTCCGACTTCCCGCGCCGGTTGCCCGAAAACGTGATCACCGTCTTGATCCCCGCCTTCGCCGCCGCCACCAGGTTCGCCTGAAACTCCTTCTCCAGCGCCGCATGCAGCGTCTTGTCGTTGCAGGCGTCGGTCAGCCGCCCGCCGCCCGGCACCACGTTCGGCAGCAGCCCGTACTTCTTCACCGTCTCCCACTGCGCCGGCCTCACCAGGTCGAAACAATGCGCACCCAGCCGCGCCGCATGACGGCACCGGTCTTCGAAACTCATTTCGCGCCCGAACACGCCGTTGCAGACGCCTTGCTTGATTCGGTTCTTGCGCTGTACCTTTTGCTCGGTCTGCGCGTTCAGGACGGCGGCGGATGCCGCGCCCGTCAGGATGAGATCTCTTCGAGTCATTGGATTGGGGCCTCGCAAGATATCCTACATGAGAGTGGACCAAACAATCACCTACCGCACCGGATTTCCTGTCAGCGTCGAACAGTACATCGATCTGCTGAACTCATCCACCCTCGGTGAACGCCGCCCCGTCGGCGAGCCCGATCGCATCACCTCCATGCTCCGCAACTCCAACCTCATCGTCACCGCCTGGGACGGCGATGTCCTCGCCGGGGCCGCCCGCTGCATGTCCGACTTCGCTCATATGACCTATTGCGCCGACCTCGCCGTCCGCGAAGACCATCAGCACCGCGGCATCGGCAAACAACTCCTCCGCGAAGTCCTCCGCGCCGGCGGCTGCCGCATCGTCCTGCTCGCCGCTCCCAAAGCCGTCGGCTACTACCCCAAAACCGGCATGGAACTCCACCCCTCCGCCTGGATCACAACCGACAAGGGCATTATCTAGATATGGGCTTCGCTCTCTGGATCCGCGACGGCCAGGCCTGGGCCTTGGGCACTCATGAGTACCGCCCCATGGGCGTCGCCGTCATCTCCCCTCAGGGCGTCTTTTCCACCCGCGACTTCCGGCGCTCGCGCCCCGCCCCTTCCCGCATGGACCCCGGCCTCATCGGCCTGTTCGCCTCCCTCGGCGAAATGAACGACTTCCTCAAATTCCGCCTCGCCCCGCGCCTACAGTCACAGCATGAGCAAAAATTCCGCAGAAAATCCGTAAGCCGTTCCATACCAGAGTTTTAGCTTGAGCCTCCAGGCCCTTTTCTATTCCCGGCGCCCACGGCTTTCTCGCTCACCACCAGCTAGAATCGCTCCGGACGCTATCGTGCGCCTGAGGAGATATCAAACCATGGCCTTGAACGTCGAAACCGAAGCCCTCAACGGCTTTCACCGCGCCTCCACCCGCCTGGGCGACGGGACTCTGCTCTACTGTGAATCGGCCTGCCTGGATACCGCCGCCCTCTGGCTCGCCGAGGCCCAACAACTGCTCCGCATCGAAGCCCTGCCCGAGGGCGTCACCCTCGGCTCATCCGGCCGGCGGCAGTTTCAGTTCCGCCGCGAAATCCCGTTCGGCTTCGACTTCCACTGGGTCCGCGAGGTCGCCCTTGACGTCCTGCGCGGCACCACCGGCTTCCGCCTCGATGGCGGCGTCACCGCCGGCGTCACCGCTGCCATCGATGCCCCCTTTGACCTCCGCGTCTGTAGAACCGGCAACCGGCTAAGGCTGCGCCTGAACTCGTCGGCCAGCCGCTCCGCGGGCCTCGAACTGAAGGCGGCGGCGCAGGTCAGCAGCGAAATCGGCCCGGCGCCCGCCGGAGATACGCTACTGGCCGCCCTCGCCGGCATCCATCCGCTTGAGTGGATCCGCACCATGCTCGCAGCCTCAGGCAGTTCCTTCTGGCGCGCCCTTGCCGACGCCGCTTCCGTCCGCACGTACCTGCTCGACGCCATCCATTCAGGCTGGCAGCAGATGTCGGCTTGCGCCGAAGCCGCCGTCTGGCGCGCCCTCGGAGACGAAGACGAACTCGCGGGCCTGCTGCAGGCCGCCCGGGCCACGCTCGCCGGAAACCCCCTTCAGCCCGTACCCGGTTCCGCCGCCGAGGAGTGGCTTCGCTCCTCTCAACCTGCCGAGTCCGCGGAGGCCGCCCGCGCGCTGCTTTCATGGCTCGGTCGCCCCCAGTTGGCCGAGGCCGCCGCTCAGCTGCGCCGCTACGCCCTCACCGTCCTCGATACCGCCCGCCCAGCCGACTGGGCCGAGTTCGTCCTCGCCGAACAGGCCGGCTGCAGGCCTGGCGAAATCGACCCCGCCTCCCTGATCAACCGTTGGGCCGGTCTCCGCGATTCCATCTACCACTCCGCCGCAAATGCTCTCAACCGTCAACTAGCCGCCGAACTCACCGCCGGCGTCGAAACCGCCTCCGGCCAGTCCTGCCTCCTCGACGTCTCCTTCCCGGCCACCCCTGAAGGCGCCGCCGCTCTCCGTTCGGCCGCCTCGGGCAACCTTGAGGCCCTCTTCGCCCCCGGCTCGCCTGCCGAGGTCCACAGCGGTTGGCTCTCGAATTTCCACGCCCGCCGACGCTATCTCGACCTCCATCTCCCGTTCCTCGGCCGCCGGCAGTACTGGAATGCGCTCGACGCGGTCGCCTCGGCCTCGGTGGTCAATGAAGGCGTCGGACGCATCGCCGTCTACACTCTCCAGGCCCGCGACCGCGCCTATCAGTCCGGCCTCTATACCTCCACCTGCATCCTCGCCGCCGCCGTCTCCGAACGCGACGGCCAAGCCCGTTGCGACAACCTCAACCTCACCTTTGAGCACCGCTTCGACTGCTCCTCCGGTTCCCCGACCCCAGCTTGGACGCGCCTCCTCGGCGCCTACGGCGTCCTGCCCGCGGAATGGCCCAAAGACGTTCCCGAGGCCGTCCTCACCATCACCGCCGCCGTCGCCCGCATGTCCACCACGCTCCAACTCCTCATGCGCCGCTGGATCCCTGCCCTCTACTTTGCCGACCCGCACCGCTATGAGAACCTCGGCGCCGCCTGGCCCCTGCTCGTCTTTGCCGCCGGAACACCCAGCCGCGACCCGCGTACCTACCACTTCACCTACGACGCAATGGACCCGAATTCGGTCCGCGCCGCCGCCTTCAGCGCCTCCGCCGCTCTGCCCGCCATGATGGAGGACGTCCGCGCCCGGCTCTCGGCTGCTGGACTGACGAAGAAGCTGTCCCATTACACCCCCTACCGCTTCGAGGGGCTCATCCACCAGTCAGTCCGCAGCCCCCAGTTCGCGGCCCTCTTGCGCGCCGACGCCTTCCTCGTCCAGGATATGGTCCGTCTCGCCGAAACCGGCCGCGAGTTCCGCAGCCTCTGGTCAAGGCAGCCCGGCAACGTCATCCGGCGCCTCTCCACCGATGGCGCCTATTTCGTGCGTTCCTTCAACAGCCGGTTGAAACGCCTCTTTGGCGGACCTGAATTCCTCGCCCTCGGCCCGCTCATCCTGGCCGAAGCCACCGCCGCCCTGTCCGGCCCCTCGGCCCGCCCCGCGGCCAATCTCGAGTGTGTGGACTCCGATGGACGCCGCCTCGTCTGGACAAACTAATGTCCCACCTCACCGGTGAGTTCGTTTGGTCAGCCTTTCGGCGAGACGCCGTCCGCTTCAGAACAGCGGCCGTTGCGGCAATCCGTTCATCCGCCGCTGCACACCGAAATATTCAAACGCCCTGTCGGTCGCCATCCGCCCCCTTGGCGTCCTGTCCAGGAATCCCAACTGCATCAGGTAAGGCTCATACACCTCTTCGAGCGTGTCCGGCTCCTCATCGGTCGATGCCGCAATCGTATTCAGCCCCACCGGCCCCCCACCGTATTTCTCCAGAATCGTCATCATGATCTTCTGGTCGATCTCATCCAACCCGAAGCGGTCCACTTCCAGCAGGTCCAGCGCCGTCCGCGCCACGCCCATCGTCACGTGCCCCGTCGCCCTCACCTGCGCATAGTCCCTCACCCGCCTCAACAGCCGGTTCGCGATCCTCGGCGTCCCCCGGCTCCGCCTCGCCACTTCCTCCGCTGCGTCACCTTCAATCGTCGTCTCCAGAATCTTCGCCGCCCGGAGGACAATGCGCGTCAATTCCGACACATCGTAGTGCTTCAGATACAGCACCAGCCCGAACCGCCCGCGCAGCGGCGCGCTCAACAGACCCTGCCGCGTCGTCGCCCCCACGGCCGTAAACTGCTGGATCGGCAGCGAATGCGTCCGCGCTCCCGGACCCTGCCCGATCACGATATCCACCCGGAAGTCTTCCAGCGCCGAGTACAGCACCTCTTCAACGTCCGGCAGTAGGCGGTGAATCTCGTCGATGAAGAAGACCTGGCTGCCCTTCAGCGAACTCAGAATCCCCGTCAGGTCCACCTTCTTCTGCAGCATCGGCCCGCTCGATATGTCGAACGGTACGCCCAACTCCTGCGCGACGATCGCTGCCAGCGTCGTCTTACCCAACCCTGGCGGACCGATCAACAGCACATGGTCCATCGCCTCCTGCCGCATCTTTGCCGCTTCGATGGCGATCGACAGGATCTCTTTCACCTTCGACTGGCCCGTGAACTCGGCCAGTGTCCGCGGTCTCAGACTGGTATCCAGCGCCAGATCCTCGTCGCGCGCGGCGGCGGACACGATCCTACGGCTGGCTTTCTCCTCGGGCATTTGCGTGATTCCTCAGATTAGCGCAGCAACTCCATCGCACGCCGGAAAAGCGGCTCGAAGTCCGCCACGCCTACTTCGCCTGCCGCCTTCTTCACCGCGATCTCCGCGGCGCCCTGCTGGCAGCCCAGGTTCACCAGCGCGCTCACCGCGTCCTGTTCCACCACCGACAGCACCGCCACCACCGGACCCTTCGCCTGCGCCGCGCCCGCGGCCGCGAAATCCAGCTTGTCCCGCAGTTCCAGCACGATCCGCTCGGCCGTCTTCTTGCCGATCCCCGGTATCCGCGTCAACTGCTGCACTTCGCCGCCGCGGATGATCGAAATCAGGTGGCCCGCCTCCACCCCGCTCAAAACCGTGATCGCCATCTTCGGCCCGATGCCGCTCACCTGGATCAACTTCTCGAACAGCGCCTTTTCCTCGGCCAGCAGAAAACCGAACAGCACCAGTGCATCTTCCCTGACGTGCGTATGGATGCGCAGCCGCACCTCGGCCCCCACATCGGGTAGCGAACTGTAAGTCGACACCGAAATGGCCACGTCGTAGCCGACCCCGGCACACTCCACCACCGCCTGATTCGGATGCTTCTCGATCAACGTCCCGCGCAAGTGAGCGATCATCGGTTCTATTGTAGAAGTTGCATGGCCCGCAGGATGTTCTATGTCGATGAAATACGCTCAGGTCGCGCCACCCTGCGCGGTGAAACCGTCCAGCATTTGAGAAAGGTCCTGCGCGCCGAACCCGGACAGCGCTTCGAGATTTCCGACAACCAGTCGCTATACCTCGCCGAACTCGCCGCCTACGGCAAAGATCTCGCCGAGTTCACCATCGTCTCGGAAATCGACGCCCCCCGCGCCCCCCTTCATCTGCACCTGCTTCCGGCGCTCATCAAGTTCGACCGCTTCGAATGGATCCTCGAGAAGGCCACCGAACTCGGCGTCGAGCACATCACGCCGGTCTACGCCCTGCGCACCGATAAGGGTCTCGACCAAGCCGCCGTCAAGCGCATGGAGCGGTGGGTGAAGATCCTGGCCGAGTCCGGCCAGCAATCCCGTCGCGCCACCCGGCCCGTCCTCAATCTCCCCGTCCGCCTCCCCGAAGCCCTCGCCACCCTCAGTTCGTTTCGCTGCTTCCTTGATGAAGACCCCGCCACCCCGCCGCTGCTGGCATCGCTACCGGTGGAACGGTCCTCCGCCGATTCGGCCGCCCTGCTCATCGGACCCGAAGGCGGCTGGGACGAGCGTGAACGCGCCCAAGCCCTCTCGGCCAACTGGACTGCCGTCAGTCTCGGCCCTCAGATCCTGCGCGCCGAAACCGCCGCCGTCGCCGCCCTGGCCGCTATCTCCTGCGCCTGGCAGGCGAATCCGGCTAGCACACAGACCGGCTGACCGCGTGCGTCAGCAGGTCTTCGAGCCTTACATACTTCAGGGCCTCCTCGTGCGTCGCCTCCAGCACCACGCCAGGCGCCATGCCCGCATCGAGCGCCTCCTTCCATCGCAGCACGCACAGGCACCATCTCTCGCCCGGCTTCACCCCCGGAAAGCCAAACTGCGGCATCGGCGTCGACAGGTCGTTGCCTGACGCCTTTGAGAACGCCAGAAACTCCTCGTTCGCCAAAATGCAGACCGTGTGCTGCCCGGTGTCTTCCTCCCCCGTATCGCAACACCCGTTCCGGTAGAAACCCGTCTTCGGCGCATTCGAGCAGATCCCCAGCGGCGCGCCCAGTACATTCAATCTTTGCAGCATGACCTTTATTGATGCTCCGGTCCTCCTCCAGGCTGCCGGATTGTCCGCCTGCCTCCAGCCCCTCGTTGTGCGCACCAGCGTCGGTGCTGACGGGTAGTCACAAAACCAGCTCAATTTTCGAAGTCCTATTTTCAATACTTTATGCCGGATCGTGGCGATCTTGGCACCCTCCCCCTCCTAGTTTGTGTTCAAGGCTCAGGCTTTGATCCGGGCCGGAGAGGAGCAAAATCATGGAAGACCCTATCATCGTGATCATCCCACCCTTCTGGATGTAATCACCTGGAATCTCAGGCACACTTAGCCTGAAGGTCAAATCGACACGAAGAACTAAGTTTAATCCCCAGTGGGGGATATCTCTGATATGATGCCTAGGAGTACCCATGGTAATGGTACTCCTGGGCCTTTCAGGCAGATAATTAGTATGCACTGACCGGATCACGCATGTCTCTTCGCACACTCCGGGGGCGTCTGCTGCTGTTGGCTGCATTGCTCATTTGGGCCGCCAATGGAGAGGTCCCGTCTGCGGAGTCCGGGGCAGCGCTGGAGATGCGAGCCGCCAGGCTGTTCAGCGCCTCCCGGTACGCCGAGGCTGAAGCGCTGTTTCGATCGGCGCGCGAGTCCGTTAGCGGCCATACCGGCCATCAGATTTACCTGCGTTTGACGTCGAATATTGCCGGCTGCCGTTACGCGCAATTTGATTACCAGGGCGCGGTGGCACTTTATCAGGAAGCGCGTGACAATGCGCTTGCCGTCGGCGAATTTGAAACCGCCGGCGTCGCTTTGATCAACCTGTCGAGCGTCTACTCCTCGCTTTGGGAGCCCGATGCCTCCGACGCATCCATCCGCGAGGCAGCCCGCCATCTTAATCCTCGCAACCGCTTCTATGCCGTACTCAAGGCGCAGGAGTCCGCCATGGAGGCCCGCCGGTTGGACCGTGACGCCGCCTTGCGCGCCGCACGCGAGGCGGTGGATGCGGCCGACGCCAGGGGCGATCATAGCCTTGTTGCCCAGGTCTGGAACCGGATCGGACTTATGGCCCTGGCGATGAACTCCACTGTCGAAGCGGAGGCGTATCTCACCGAGGCGTTGCGGCTGAGGCTGCTGCTTCGGTTGCCCATGCTCGAATCCAGCTACCGCTCGCTGGCCCGTCTCCGGCTCCGGCAGGGCCGCACGCAGGCTGCGTCTCACCTGTTGCGCTCGGCTGAAGCCGCCCGCCTGGTCGCGCCATCCCGCTCAGCCCCCTGGGCTTGGGAAGCCGACAGGGCCGCCGTTCTGGCCGCCGCCGGCAAGTTTGCCGAGGCGCGGCGCAGCTACCAGCGCTCCATTGAACAGGCCCGCGCGTTTCGCGCCGCGGTGCTGCCGGTCCAATCGGCAATCATTGCCAGCGAGGTCTCCGCCGCCCAGATCGCCGGCGATTACGCTTTGCTGCTGGCCCAGGACACGCCCTCTGGCAAGCCTTCGCGGGCCGCGCTCGAATCGCTTCAAGTTCTTGAAACCGCTCGCGCCGAGGCCTTCCAGGCTGACCTGATCCAATCAGCGTGGCGGCAGCGGATTCTCGGCGGCGACTATGCCCGCGCCCTCTCAATGCTCCGCGCCGCCGAAGCCAAACTCCTGGTCAGTAACGACTCCGACGCGCTGGCCGGCGCCAGGAAGTGGCGCGCCGAGGTCGCCAAGGAGGAGGCCCGCATGGGCGCCTTCGGTTGGCGCTCCCCCAGTCCCGACGGCACGGCCAAGCTCCCCCAAGCTCCACCGGCCGGCGAAACCTGGCTCAGCTTTAAGACCGGCGAACACGGCAGCCTGCTCTGGATCATGACCAGCCGCGGCGTCCGCATTGTGCGAATTCCCTCTGCCGGTCTGATCGCCCGCGATTCCGGGCAGCTCAGCTCCGCCATCCGCGATGATGGCGCCTGGCTCGAACCCGCCGCCGCTCTCTACGACGCCCTTTTCTCGGAACTCACCCCGGACGAACTGGCCAACCCCCACTGGCGCCTCTCCCTCGACGGCCCACTTTGCGAAATCCCCTTCGCCGCCCTCGCCGCACCGTCTCCTTCCGGCCGGCGTCCGCTGATTCTCAACCACACCCTCACCGTCACCCCGTCTCTCCTGCTCGCCCCCTCCACCTCCGCACCGCTGCGCGGCCGCTTCGTCGGCGTCGGCGACGCCATCTACAACCTGGCCGATTCCCGCCTGCCGCAACGCCCCGGCCGCACCTTCCCCTGGTTTGCGCTCGGCGCCGCCACCCGCGCCGGATCCGAGTGGGACCTGCCCCGCCTGCCCGGCTCAGCCCGCGAGCTAAAGTCCGTCGCCAGCGTCCTCAATTCCGCCGGCCTGGATTGCCGCCTTCTCACCGGATCAGACGCTTCCATCGGCGCCGTCGTGCGCGAACTCGCCCAGCCGCCTGCCGTCCTCCATTTCGCCGCCCATATCCTGGCCGCCCCGCAGACCACTTCGGCCGTCGCCCTGTCGCGCTCATCCCGGCCGGGCGAGAACCGCATCCTCCGCCCCGGTGAGGTCTTTATCGGTTTGAGCCGTTCAGGCGGCGGAGAGAATCAATTGCTGTCCTCCACCACGGTGTCGTCCACCCTGCGCGCAGACAACTCGCTTGTCGTGCTGAGCGGATGCGGCGGCGCCAACGGCGCCAACCTGCCCGGCGTCGGACTTCAGGGCATGGCCCGGGCCTGGCTGGCTGCGCGCGCGCGCTCGGTCGTTGGAAGCCTCTGGGCTCAGCCCGACTCGGCGGAGCCCTTCTTCCGGGCTTTCTACCAGTCACTCGCCAGGAATCAAGACTTTCGAACCGCACTGCAGGCCGCACAGACGGCCATGTTCAGACAGAGCGATTGGCGCAACCGGCCTCGCCATTGGGCGGGCTGGAGATTAGTGGGATAGGAGCTCGAGGAAGCGAGAGGACCAAATGGATGAACATATGCCCGGCGACCCCGGACCTCCCGGCCGCCGGCCGGACGACCTGTCCGCCAACCCCTCCGCCGAAGATGTCAATCCACAGTGGGGTGATCTCGTCGAGCGCATCCGCTCGGGCGATCAGGCTTCCGTCGAGGAGCTGTATAGGATTTTCGGCCGCGGCATCCGCTACTACCTATGCCGCCACCTCGGCTCGCAGGAGCTTGACGATAAGGTCCATGACACCTTCGTCATCGTTCTCCAGGCCATCCGCAACGGCAGCCTCCGCGAACCCGATCGCCTGATGGGCTTCGTGCGCACCGTCGTCCGCCGCCAGGTGGCCTCTTTCATCGAGGAGGCCGTCCAGGTCCGCAAGGACCAGACGGGCATCGAGATCGGAACTTCGGTCCCCGACGTCGCAGTCAACCCCGAACGCCGCATGATCGACGACGAACGCTCGCGCATCATGTACGAGATCCTCAAAGGCATATCCAGGCGCGACCGCGAGATCCTCACCAGGTTCTACCTCTACGAGCAGAGCGTGGAGCAGATCTGCTCCGAAATGAGTCTCAGCGAGACCCAGTTCCGGCTGTTGAAATCCCGCGCCAAAGCCCGTTTCGGCGAACTGGGACGCAAACGCATTACTCGGGGGCCTCTGTTTGGGAATTTTTTGAGAAAAGCTACAGGCGCCGGACACTAGAATGGTGGAGAGATTACCAGTCCTTCACATGTAAGTAGCAGCCGGTGGAGCCGTAGCTCCTCGCCGGCGCCTGCGTTTAGTGGTTTGGAGGGGTTATGTTTGAGCTGTCGCCGGATGATGAGCGAAAGCCTGAGGATCTTCTAACCCGAAGATCCAACGAGGCGTGCCTGTCTGAAATCGAACTGGAAGACTTCCTGCACAACAATCTGTCGGGCACGACGCGGGAATGTGTCGAAGAGCACCTGCTGTTCTGCCGGGCCTGCCTGGACCGTGTCGAGGAAGAAGAGCAGTTTGCATCCTCGTTTCGCGCCGCCGCTCGACGGATGGAGGATGAGAGCCTGAACGCGGCCTTCGACGGGCCCCGGCCGGGCGCTTGGACACAGGTCTGGGCGTGGCTGAAGAGACCGTTCGGCGCAAGCGTCGGGCTGGCTTTCGTCGGCGCAGCCGCCGTTCTGACGTTGGTCGTCGCCCCGTCTCTGCGCGAACAGTCCGCCGCGGAGATCACCCTGCGTGCCGAACGGGGTTTGGCTGCCTCGGCGGGGCCCGCGGCCGAAGCCGGGCGTCCGCTGAAGCTGAACCTGGATGCTACCGGGCTTCCGGGCCTGACGCTGAAGCTGGAATTGGCGACGCTCACCAACTCGGTCCTGCTTCAATCCCAGGCATCGGCCACCGGCAACACCATCCGATGGGACTTGGGCCGAGGTCTCAACCCTGGCATCTATTGGGTCAGGATCTACCAGCCTTACGACAACACACTGCTGCGTGAATTCGCCATCACTGTGAAGTAGTCCCCGCCAAACACCCCGCCGCCAGGAATCCCCTAGAAAACCTTCTTCTTCAGCCGGTCCACGGTGAACTTGGCCGTATCGGCAACCGCCATCACCGTCATCACCCCCGCCTGCACCGGATCAGTCACCACCAGATCCGCGGCTTCCGGCACGCTGCCTGCCATGTTCAGGCTCACCACCAGCAACCCCTGCGCCCTAACCTCGCGCACCGCCTTCTCGATCTCGCCGCCCATCAGCGACCCCGCCAGTACCAGCGCCTTGGCCCGCGGCAATCTTGCCACAGCCCGGACGGCGTCTGCCAGCGGCTGTTCGCCGACCAGCGGGATGGTGTCCACCGAAATGTGTTCGCCGCGAATATTATGCCGGTCGGCCTCACTGATGGCCCCGATGGCCACCTGGCCTACCTGCGCCCCACCGCCGATAATGATGATCCGCTTGCCGTAGACCTTCTGCAGGCTCTTTTCAGCCGAGGCCGACCGCACCTCGGGCATCGCCGACAACTCCGCCATCAGCGCATCGCTGGCGCCTTCAAGCTCGACTTCAAAGTAGATTCGCGAGCACCCGGGCTCGGGGCTGGACAGCATCTCGACCAGCGTGATGTTGCCCAAATGAGACGCGATGACGCCGGTGAGCCGGTGCAGAGCGCCGGGCTCGTCCCGGACTTCAAGCACGATGCCTGTGCGCTCTGCCGCCACGTTGAATTAATACTCCACTTCGTAGTGGTCCAGCACCTTCTGCCAAAGGCCCTGGGCCTTGAGGATCACCTCGGTGATGTCGCGCAACGCGCCGCTGCCGCCGGGCACGGCGGTGACGTAATGCGCCATCGCTTTCACCTCGGGCTTGGCGTTCTCGGTGGCCACGGCCAGCCCGACGCGCTTCATGAGAATGCAATCGGTGAGGTCGTCGCCCACATAGGCGATCTCCTGCGGATCGATGCCGGACTTATCCAGAATCTCCTGGAACAGCGGCAGTTTGTCGGTGTGGCCCATGTAAACCCACGTCATGTGGCTGGACCGTGCGCGTTCGGATGTGGCCTCGGAGATGCGGCCGGAAATCAGGCCGGTCTGGAAGCCGTAGCGGTGGAGCCATTGAAGCGCGATGCCGTCCTGCGAATCGAACATCTTAACTTCAAACAGCCCGCCGGCGGGATTGGGGACGTGAAAGTACTTGCCGTCGGTGAGGACGCCGTCCACGTCCATGAGAACGAGCTTGACGCGCTTTGCGCGCGCGTCAAGCTCAAGGTTGTCGACTACCATCGGTTGAATGATTCCTGACTAGACAGTATACGTGCTGGCGCTGACGTTGCCGCCCTTGCCTGTCCAATTGGTGTGGGAGAACTCGCCGCGCGGACGGTCGGTGCGCTCGTAGGTGTGGGCGCCGAAGTAGTCGCGCTGGGCCTGCAGCAGGTTCGCGGGCAGGCGGGCCGAGCGGTAGCCGTCGTAGAAGGCCAGGGCGGTGGTGAATGCCGGAACAGGCACGCCGTTGAGGACGGCCTGGGAGACGACGCGACGCCAGGACTCCTGGCAACGGGCGACGACGCCGTTGAAGTATTCGTCCAGAAGCAGGTTTTTGAGGTCCGGGCAGCGGTCGAAGGCTTCCTTGATCTGGCCGAGGAACGCCGAGCGGATGATGCAACCGCCGCGCCAAACCATGGCGATGTTGCCGTAGTTCAGGTTCCAGCCATACTCCTTGGCGGCTTCCTTCATCAGCATGAAGCCCTGGGCATAGCTGACCAGTTTGGAGGCGAGCAGCGCCTGGCGGATGTCCTCTACCCACTGTGCCCTGTCGCCTTCGAGCTTGGCCTTGGGGCCGGCCAGGAGTTTGGCGGCTTCGACGCGTTCATCTTTGAGAGCCGACAGGCAGCGGGCATAGACGGCCTCGCCGATGAGGGTGACCGGGATGCCGAGGTCGAGCGAACTGACCGTGGTCCACTTGCCGGTGCCCTTCTGGCCGGCGGTATCGAGGATCATGTCGACGATGGGGTTGCCGGTGACGGGGTCGATCTGCTGGAGGATGTCGGCGGTGATTTCGATGAGGAAGCTGTCGAGCAGGCCCTTGTTCCATTCCTCGAAGACTTTGCCGCATTCGGGGGTGGACATGCCGAGGAGGTTCTTCATGAGCCAGTAGGCTTCGCAGATCATCTGCATGTCGCCGTACTCGATGCCGTTGTGGACCATTTTGACGTAGTGGCCGGCGCCATCGGGTCCGATGTAGGTGGAGCAGGGGACGCCGCCGACGATGGGCTTGCCGGGTTCGGCGCCGGTGAGGGGGTTGCCGGTATCGGCATCGCCCTTGGCGGCGACGGCGTTCCAGATGGCTTCGCTCTCTTTGTAGGCTTCGGGGTCACCGCCGGGCATCATGGCGGGGCCGAAACGGGCGCCTTCTTCGCCGCCGGAGACGCCGGAGCCGATGAAGCGAAGGCCCCGGGCCTTGAGTTCGCGTTCACGGCGGATGGTGTCGTTCCAGTTGGCATTGCCGCCATCGATGATGATGTCGCCCTGTTCGAGCAGGGGTGCGATCTGCTCGATCACCGCGTCAGTGGGCTTGCCGGCCTTGACGAGGATGATGAA
>JACZJQ010000275.1 GCA_014860455.1 Bryobacteraceae bacterium
GGCGGAGGCGAGTAACGTCCCCGGCGCGCTCGACCGAAGTTCACCCCCCCCAGACTGGTAAACTGTCATTGAATCCGATGACAGGCATCCTTCTGCTAATCTTCGCCGCTGGACCCCAGGGCGTGGCGCCAGGATGGGAACTCAAACCGAACGCCGAGAAGATCGGGGGCGATGTCGAGCGGTTGCGCCCGCTCATCGGCCGCCTGGACCCAGTCAAGTGGACCGAAGCCGGCGCGCCGAAGGCCTACGAGAAACAGTGGCGGGATTGCCTCGACGGCATCGGCCACGTCCAGAACGCCGCCCACCGCCTTGCCGCCCGGCCCGACCGTCTGAGCCTCTCCGCCGAAACCCTGGTGCGCCTGGAATCGCTCATCGAACACGCCCTCTCGCTTTCGCAGGCCGTCAGACGTTACCAGAATCCGGCCATAGCCGAAGTGCTCGAAAGCGAAATCTCCGCCGCCGGCTCCAGCCGCGAGTGGCTCAGGGGGCATGTCATGGAACTGTCGGCCACCAGGGAACAGGAGTTGGAGACCGCCGAAAAAGAAGCCCAGCGCTGCCGGACCGAGATCATCCGGCCGGGCGCTAGAAAACAGTAGGGGGATATAGTGCCGACGATGACAGAAAAGTGCGCCGTGGAGTTTCACTGCCACATCTGCGCCGAACCGTCCGGGACCCTATGCAAGTGGTGCACAAAGGACTCCTGCGAAAACCACCTTTGTCCCAACTGTTCGCGCTGCTCGGACTGCTGTGACTGCGACCTCCGCAAACCTTCCTACGAGCACGAAGGGGGAGGCCGGTGAGCCGGATCCTCTGCCTCCACGCCCATCCCGACGATGTCGAGTTCCTGGCAGCCGGCACGTTGGCGATCCTCGCCGCCGAGGGCCACGCAATCACCATCGCCACCATGACCGCCGGCGACTGCGGTTCCGACATCTACCCGCCTGCCGCAATCTCGGCCATGCGGCGCGCCGAAGCCGCCGCGGCCGCCGCCAAAATCAACGCTTCCTATGACTGCCTGGAGTTCCTCGACCTGGCCATTTTCGTCGACGATCCCTCACGCCGCAAGGTGACCGCCGCTCTGCGCCGCCACCGTCCGGACATCGTCATCACCTCCTCGCCGGCGGACTATCACTGCGACCATGAGGCGACCTCGAAGCTGGTCATTGACGCCTGCTTCGGCTGCTCGGCGCCGAACTACGACACCTCCGCGTTCGGCAACGATCCTGCCCTGCCCGCCATCCCGCACCTCTATTTCATGGACCCCACCGAAGGCCGCGACCGTGACGGCCAGAAGGTCCAGCCCCAGTTTGTGGTGGACGTCAGCGGCACAATCGACTCCAAAGTCGCCATGCTCGAATGCCATGAAAGCCAGCGCGCCTGGCTGCGCCGGCAACACGGCATCGACAACTTCGTCGACATCGGCCGCGAGTGGTGTGCACTTCGGGGCAACCTCGCCGGCGTTGCCTACGGTGAAGGCTTCCGCCAGTACAAGGGCCATCCCTGGCCGGCTGACCCGCTGCTCGAATCGCTGCTGCCCGCCGAACTGGTCCACCGTCTCTAACCGAACCAAGTCAGGGGGAGTTCGTCTGGTCAGGAGCGCGTGGGACCGGCCAGCATCAGCCGGACATCCATCACGTTTGTGCCTGTCGGACCGGTCTTTACCAGATCGCCCAGGGCCTCGAAGAAGTGATAGCTGTCGTTAGCCGCAAGCGTGGCCGATGGGTTCCTCCCCAGGGCCTGTGCGCGGGTAACGGTGGCTCCGTCGGCGATGGCGCCGGCAGCGTCTGTCGGGCCGTCGGTCCCGTCAGTACCGCCGCTGAAGGCGACCACGCCCGGGATGCCGTCAAGCGCGATCGCCGCGGCCAGCGCGAACTCCTGGTTGCGCCCGCCGAGGCCTTCGCCGCGGATGGTAACCGTGGTTTCGCCGCCAGAGATGAAGCACACGGGAGGCTTCGCCGGGCGCCCGCTCAGCAGGCTCTCGCGCGCGATGGCCGCGTGCATGGCGGCGACGTCCTTGGTCTCGCCCTCGATCAGCGTGGATAGAACCACAGGCTTATAGCCGAGTTCCCGGGCGCGCTTGGCGGCGGCGTCCACGGCCAGTCGGTTCGACCCGACGATCAGGTTCTGCGTCTTGCGGAAACACGCGTCACCCGCCTTCGGCGTTTCCGCAATCTCGCCCGCCATGCCGGCGCGGAACCGCTCACCGACCGCGGCCGGCAGTCGTCCGGCGATGCCATACTTCTCAAACACCGCCCAGGCGGAGGCGAACGTCGACATATCCGGCGCGGTGGGCCCGGATCCTATTACGTCGAGCGAATCGCCGATCACGTCGGAGAGCATCAGGGCGACGACGGTCGCCGGCGAGGCAAGCCGTGCCAGTTGCCCGCCCTTGATGCCGGATATGTGCTTGCGTACCGAGTTGATTTCGTGAATCGTCGCCCCTGATGCCAGCAACAGCTTCGTGGCGGCCTGCTTCTCTTCCAGCGTGATGGGCTGCGCTGGCAGCGGCGTCAAAGCCGATGCGCCTCCGGAAATCAGGCAGAAGACCAGATCACGCGCCCCGCAGGATTCGGCCAGCGCGGCAATGCGGCGCGCGCCGTCGATGCCGGCCTGGTCCGGCACCGGGTGACCGCATTCGTTCAATTCGATTCGTTTCAGCTTGGCCAGGTGGCCGTACTTGGTGTTGATCAGGCCGGCGGAGATCCGGGAGCCGAGGATCCGCTCCAGCGCTTTGGCCATGGCGGCGCTCGCCTTGCCCGCGCCGAGGACGACAATGCGGCCATATTGGTCGAGGCTGTACTTCTTTGTCCCAACTCGCAGCGTATCGCCAGAAAGCGTGACGGCCCGGGCGATCGCCTTGCCCGGATCGGCGGCGGCAAGCGAGGCGCGGAAGATGCTGAGAGCGTCGCGGCGAAGCCTGGATTCGATTTTCAACGCTGGACCCTCCTACTGGAAAAGCGGAAGCTCGAGAATCGCTTTCAGCGCGCCCGGCGAGCCTTCGCCCGTGACGGGAATGCGGTAATCGGCTCGAAGATAGAAACTATGGCGGCTGTGGTAGAGCTGTTCGAACTTGTCGGGATCGCGGGCCAAGGGACGATGCGAGCCGCTGGCGATGCGGGACTTGATCATCTCAAGCGGCGCGTCGAGCCAGATCGAGACGCCGTGGTTCTGGATCAGGTCGAAGTTGGCTTCCTGCGCGAAACAGCCGCCGCCCACCGAGATCACCCACGGCACGCCGCGGGCGATGTCGTGAATGCGCCGTTGAAGCATCTCGGATTCGATCCGCCGGAACTCCTGCTCGCCCAGTTCGTCGAAAATCTCAGGAATCGACTTCTGCGCCTTCGACTCGATGTCCTCATCCAGATCGGCATAACGCCACCCCATATGCCGCGCCAGCGCACGGCCCACCGTCGTCTTGCCGGAACCCATGAAGCCGACCATGTAGATGCCCGGCGTCCTCTTTAGCTTCAGGATCAAAAATCGATCTCCAACTTGAGGTTATACCGCGCTTCAGTGTTCGGGTCCAACCCGGCCCGCGCCGGGCGCCGGCCAGGATACGGGATAATACAACCTATGCCTGGGCGTCTGCTGCCCCTGTTTCCGCTGGATGTCGCGATGCTGCCGCACGCGCGGCTGCCGCTGCACATTTACGAGGAGCGCTACAAGGAGATGATCGGCGAATGCCTGGAAACGGAGTCTGAGTTCGGAGTTGTGTTGCGGCGCGCCGAGGGCATCCTGCGTGCCGGATGTACCGCATCGATCGTGGACGTCCTGAAGCGCTACGAAGACGGAAGGATGGACATCCTCACAGCCGGCCGGCGCCGGTTCGAGATCGAGGAGATCGACGAAGGGCGCAGCTTCCTGCGGGCCGAGGTTCGCTTCTACCAGGATTCCGAATACGACGAGCCGGCGGCGGAAACCGTCAGCAAGGCCCGGCAGGCGTACGCCCTGCTGACGGATAGCTCCGAGCAGGAGACGCCGGACGAGCGGGCTCCGGAATTGAGCTTCCGTCTGGCCGCCATCAGCGACGACCACGATTTCCGACAGATGCTGCTCGCCATGCTCAGCGAAGCCGAGCGCATGGAAAAAGTCGCCGATCATCTGGCCTGGCTTGTCTTCAGAAAACAGGCGCAGCGCGCCATCAAGCGCGTAGCCCGCTCAAACGGCCACGGCCGCCATGTGGTGGAGTTCGGCGAGGAAAAGTGACCAGCCTTGAACTACTGATCGACGCCGACGATACGCTCTGGGAGAACAACATCTACTTCGAGGCGGCGTTCGGGGAATTCTGCGATTTCCTCGGCCATTCGTCGCTCACGCCGCTGCAGGTAAGGCTGATCCTCGACGAGATTGAGTTGGCGAACGCCAAGATCCACGGTTATGGGTCTCTCAACTTCGGGCGAAACCTCCAGCAATGCTATCAACACCTGGCCGAACGCCATGTCTGCGACGAGGATCTGGATCGCGTCATGGGCTTCGCCACCCGGATCCTCGATCAGCCCATGGTCTTGATCGACGGGGTGCAAGAGACGCTCGAACAACTCTCCAGCCGCCATTCGCTGACGCTGTTCACCAAGGGCCACCCCGACGAACAGCGGCTGAAGATCGACAGTTCCGGCCTCGCCGGTTACTTCGCCCACGCCGCCATCACCAAAGAGAAGGACGCGGCGTCGTATGCTGCCCTGGTCGTGGAACGGGGATTAGATCCGGCGAGGACTTGGATGATCGGCAATTCGCCGAAATCCGACATCAACCCTGCGCTCGAGGCGGGGCTGAACGCTGTCTTCATTCCGCACGACCGGACGTGGACGCTCGAACTGCAGGAGATCCAGCCGAAAGGCCCAGGCCAGTTCAAAATGGTGGAGAGGTTCGCTGACCTGCTCGGCCTGTTTTGACCCTCGCCCGGTCTACTTCACCAGTTGCGCGGCCTTGCCGGCGAAATCGAGCACTGCCGAGGGGTAAACGCCAAGATACAGCGTGCCCACCGCCGAAGCCACAATGGCGGCCTTGATGCCGATGCCGGCCGGATCCACCGGCCCTGCGCCTTCAGCCGCCGGCTTCATGTACATCACCACCAGCACGCGCAGGTAGTAAAACGCCGCTGCCGCCGAGTTCAGCAGGCCGAGAATGGTGAGCCACGTCAGGTTCGAATCAAGCGCCGCTTTGAAGACATAGAACTTGGCGAAAAAGCCGCCTGTGAGCGGGATGCCGATCAGCGAGAACAGGAAGATGGTGAGCGCGATGGCAAGCATCGGCTGGCGCTGGACCAACCCGGAGAAGTCGTCGATCTCGACGAAGCGTTCGCCCTTGGACGCCACCAGCGTCACCACGGCAAAGACGCCGATCGTCATCAACACGTAGGAGGCCAGATAGAACATCACCGCCGCTATGCCGACCTCTGAGTGCGCGGTGACCGCCACCAGAATGTAGCCCGCGTGAGCCACCGACGAGTAAGCCAGCATGCGCTTGATATTGGACTGGCGCAGCGCTGCGAAGTTGCCTACGATCATCGTGGCCAGCGCCGTGGCCCACAGCAACATCTCCCACTTCGCGCTGAGCGGGAAGAACGCGCTGGCGGCCACGCGGACCAGCATCGCGAAAGCCGCGGCTTTCGCTCCGGCCGAGAGGAAGGCGGCCACCGGCGCGGGCGCGCCCTGATAGACATCCGGCGCCCACACATGGAAGGGAGCCGCCGAGATCTTGAACGCAAAGCCGACAAACATCAGCGCCGTGGCGATCATCAGCATCTGGCCGCTCTGTTCCATCGCGCCGCCGAGAATAGCGCGGCGGACGGTGTCCAGGTTGGTCGACCCCGTGAGCCCGTAGATCCAGGCCACGCCATAGAGCATGAAGGCCGTGGCGAAACTGCCCAGCAGGAAGTACTTCAAGGCCGATTCGTTGTTGCGCTTGTCGTCGCGCAGGTAGCCGGCCATGATGTAGCCGGCGATCGAGGAGATCTCCAGACCGATGAACAGCAGCACCAGTTCGTTGGCCGACGCCATCAGGCTCTGGCCGACGAGCGAGAAGACGATGAGCGCGTAGTATTCGCCCGATTCGCTGCCGCGCTCGCGCTTGAAGTAGTCCACCGACATCAGCACGGTCAACAGGCCACAGCCGTAAACCAGAATGCGGAAGAACGTCGAGAAGCCGTCCACCACCAGCATGCCGGAAAACGACGTGCCGGGATCCGAGTAAGCCATCACGCTCAGCGCCATGGCGGCGGCGATGAGCAGCACGGCGATGGCGGCCATGCGGGCCTTGCGCGCCGCGCCGGTCAGAGGTTCGATCACCATCATCAGCGCTCCGCCGGCGGTGAGCACGATGTCGGGCGAGAGGCGCAGCAGGTCGGCCGCTGTGGGGATGAAGCTAGTGGGCATGGCGGACCTCCCCGGTGGTCTCTGCGGGTGATGCGGTCGCGGCGACGGCTGGAGCTTGTGGCTGAACCATTTCGAGAGTCTTTTGATTGTTGGCGCGGATCGGCGGCAGGAAGCTCTGCGTCCCGATACCCATCCAGACCATGAGAATGAGCAACGGGATCATGGCCGCCCACTCGCGGCCGGTCATGTCGGTGACATGATGCCTCACCGCATCAGGCGTGTCGCCATAGAAGGTCCGCTGGACCATCCACAGCATGTAGACGGCCGAGAGGATGACGCCGAGTGAGGCGAACACGGCATAGAGGATGTTCACCTGCATCGCCGCCTGCAACACCAGGAACTCACCTACGAAGTTGTTCAACAGCGGCAACCCCACCGACGCCAGCGTGGTGATGACAAAGATCGTGGACAGCCACGGCGCTGGCGTCGAGACGCCGCCGAAGTCAGCAATTTCCAGCGAGTGGCGGCGCTCGTACAGATAGCCGACCAGGATAAAGAGCGCGCCCGTTGAGACGCCGTGATTCAGCATCTGGTAAACCGCGCCGTCGATCCCGGCCTGCGTGAACGTGAAGATCCCCAGCACGACAAAGCCTAAATGGCTGACCGATGAATACGCCACCAGTCGCTTCATGTTCGGCTGCACCATCGCCACCAGCGCGCCATAGATGATGCCGATAATCGACAGCGTGATGATGTAGGGCGCCGCCTCGCGCGACGCTTCCGGGAACAGCGGCAGACAGACGCGGACGATGGCGTAGGTGCCCATCTTCAGCATCACCGAGGCTAGCATGACGGAGCCGGCTGTCGGCGCTTCGCCGTGCGCGTCGGGCAGCCACGTGTGCAGCGGGAATAGCGGCACCTTGATGGCAAACGCAAAGAAGAAGGCCAGGAACAGCCAGAAGCTCTCGCCGGAGCTAAGCGCCAGCCGGCCCTTCTGGATCATGTCGGTGAGCAGCAATAAATCAAATGTGCCCGATTTGTTGTAGAGCCAGATGATCGCCGCGAGCATCAGCAGCGAGCCGGTGAGCGTATACAGGAAGAACTTTACGGCCGCATAGATCCGCTTCTCGTGGCCCCAGATGCCGATCAGGAAATACATCGGCACCAGCGAGACTTCCCAGAAAACATAGAACAGGAACAGGTCCAGCGACACGAACACGCCGATGACGCCACACTCCAGCAGCAGCAGGAACGCGTAAAACTCCTTGCATCGCTTTTGGATGTACTTCCAACTGATCAGCACGCAGATCGGCGTCAGCAGCGTCGACAGAATCACCAGCCACAGGCTCAATCCGTCGAGCGCGACGTGGTAGCGGATCGACGGATACTCGATCCAGACTTCGTCGGTGACGAAACTTGATCCGCCAGGATTCGCCGTCACCGTGCCGATCAGCCCCAGCGAAACGATGAATACCAGCAGCGAAAAAGCGAGCGTGTACCGGCGGACAAGCTCGTTGTTATCGCGCGGCAGCAGCAGTCCGATGATGAAGCCAATGGCCGGCAGGAAGAGGACGATGTCGAGCAGGCGGTCAGAGAAGAGCGTCATCGCGCACCTCCCATGCCCGCGGCCGCGGCAAGCAAGACGATGGCTCCCACCACCACCCACGCCGCATACCGCCGGATGTAGCCCGACTGCATGTGCCGCAACCCGCCTCCGATCGTTCGCGCAAGTGACCCCGCGCCGTTCACCACGCCGTCGATGATGCCCAGATCAAAACCCTTCCAGAGCAGTGCGCGCGAGCCGTCGCGCGTGGGGTGGACGATCACGGCGTCATAAAGCTCGTCGACGAAGTACTTGTTGTAGATCAAGGTGTAGAGCTTCCCGGCGAGCCGGCTGAGCGCATCGGCCAGGCCGGGCTTGATGACGTAGAACAGCAGCGCCAGCAGAATGCCCGCCGCGCCGGCCAGTACGCTGATGACCACCAGCGAAGTCTCATGCGGCGCATGCTCGCCGCCAAACATCGGCGCCAGGTAGTGCGGCACGTCCAGATACCCGCCGCCCAGCGACAGCAGCGCCAGCACAGCCAGTGGACCGGTCATCGACAACGGCGATTCATGCGGATGAGCTGTCCCGCGATACGTCCCGAAGAAGCACATGAAGATGGCGCGGAATACATAGAAGGCCGTCATGCCGGCCGTCACCACGCCCACCCAGTACATCCACGGGTGATGGTGATGCGCAGCCAGCAGGATCGCGTCTTTGCTCATGAAACCGGAAAACGGCGGCACGCCCGCAATCGCAATGGCGGCGCAGAACAGCGTCAGGAACGTGACCGGAATCTTCTTCCGCAACCCGCCCATCATGCGTAGATCCTGCTCACCGGCCAGCGCGTGAATCACCGACCCCGCTCCAAGGAACAGCAGCGCCTTGAAAAACGCGTGTGTCATCACATGGAAGATGCCGGCGTCGTATGCGCCGACGCCCAGGCCCAGAAACATGTAGCCCAACTGCGAAACAGTCGAATACGCAAAAACTTTCTTGATGTCGTACTGCGTCAGGCCAATGGTCGCCGCCATCACGGCCGTCAGCAGGCCAACGATGGCCACCACTTCAAGCGCGATCGGTGCATGGTTGAACAACGGCGCCGAGCGGGCCACCATGTAAACGCCCGCGGTCACCATCGTCGCCGCGTGGATAAGCGCCGACACCGGCGTCGGACCTTCCATCGCGTCCGGCAGCCAAACGTAAAGCGGAAGTTGCGCGCTCTTGCCCGTCGCGCCAACCAGCAGCAGCAGGCAGATCAGCGTTATCACCCCGGCCTGATGTTCGACGGCCATCGGGCCCACCTTCTCGAACACCCTGGCGAAGTCCAGCGAACCGAACGTCACCAGGATCAGGAACATCGCCAGCGAGAAGCCGAAGTCGCCGATGCGGTTCACCACGAACGCTTTCTTGCCCGCGTCGCCGGCGCTCTTCTTGTGGAAGTAGAAGCCGATCAGCAGGTAACTGCACAGGCCCACCCCCTCCCAGCCGACAAACAACACCAGAAAATTCGCCGCCAGAACAAGCGTCAGCATGAAGAACATGAACAGGTTCATGTAGGCGAAGAACCTGTAGTAGCCGCCTTCGTGCGACATGTAGCCGGTGGCGTAAATGTGGATCAACAGCCCGATGCCGGTGACCACCAGAAGCATGACTGCCGAAAGCCGGTCCACGGCGAAGTCGAAGCTGACGTCGACAATGCCGCTCTGAATCCAGGTGAAGTAGCGCTCGATGTAGGCGTCCTCAAGCGAGCCGAGTCCGGCCAGTACTTTGAGGACCCACAGAAACGACAGCAGCACGCTGCCGATAGCGGCGACGTTCACCGCCGTCTTCGACATGCGGCGGCCGGCGATTCCGTTGATCAGGAATCCAATGAGCGGGAACGCGGGGATGAGCCAGAGTTGGTGCATGGCTAGAGTTTCATCGAGCTGACTTCGTCGATTTCCAGGGTCGCCCGGTTCTTGAAGACCGTGAGGATGATGGCGAGACCGACGGCCGCTTCGGCGGCGGCGACCACCATCACGAAGAAGCTGAATATGTGCCCGTCAACCTGCTTGAGGTGATAGGAAAACGCGACAAACGTGAGGTTCACCGCATTCAACATCA
Organism: Bryobacteraceae bacterium; assembly: GCA_014860455.1. GTDB lineage: Bacteria > Acidobacteriota > Terriglobia > Bryobacterales > Bryobacteraceae > PNKE01. The sequence goes on from JACZJQ010000275.1 coordinate 9,964, forward strand.
GTTCGATCGACATGAAAACGGTGATGATGTTGCGCCGGAACAGGAACCCGGCAATGCCGAGCGAGAACAATATGGCGCTCAGCACCAGGTACCAACTGAGCGGCACCGAGGCGGGCAACAATTGAGTGAGTTCCGGTGGCATGTCAGATCTCCTTCCTCGCCAGGACAACTGCGCCGAGAATGGCGATAAGGATCAGGATCGAAGTGACCTCAAACGGCAGCAGGTAGGTTGTGAACAAGGCGCGGCCCACATTGGCCACCGATCCGCCAGTGAACTCGCCGAACTTCACAGCCGCGCCTGCCGGAGCGCGCTGAATGATGAGGCTCGCCAGCAGAATCACGAATGTGAACAACAGCGGCACGCTCACCCACGCTCGCATCGCGGACTTGCTCGTCGTCCGCTCGGCCTGGGCATTCAGCAACATGATCACGAACAGGAACAGCACCATCACCGCTCCTGCGTAGACGATCAACTGCACGGCGGCGATGAATGCCCCGCCCAGCAACAGATACAGCACGGCAAGCGAACCCATCACGCCCACCAGCGACAGCGCGCTCGAAATCGGATGAGTCTGCAGGACAAGGTTGATCGCGCAAAGTACCGCGATCCCGGCGAAGGTCAGAAACAACAGGGCGTCCATGGTGAGCTCATCCGTCCTAATTCGTGGTCAGGGCGACGGCCAGGCCGGTCACCAGCAGATTGACGACGGCCGCCGGTAACAATGTCAACCAGGCGAACCGCATGAGTTGGTCGTAGCGGAATCGCGGCAGCGTGCCGCGGATCCAGATGAAGATGAAGATGAGTAGTCCGGTCTTGGCCGCGAACCAGAACAGCGGGATCAGCAGCGGCTTGAGGAGCGGAACCAGAAACAGCCCGGCCAGTCCGAGCATCAGGAGCCCAAAGACCGGGAACGTGAACCGGTCCCACATGCGCGCGCGGACCGACTGCGCGGCATGGAAGAACAGAATCAGCGCCACGCCCAGGAACAGCACAACGGGCACGAAATCCGATCCATACTCAGCCGGCCACAGCGGATGCCAGCCGCCCAGAAACAATAGCGACGCCACGCAGCAGATCGTCGTGATGCTGGCATACTCTGCCGTGAAAAACGCCGCGAACATCGTCGACGAATACTCGGTATGGAATCCCGCCACCAGTTCGGTCTCTGCCTCGGGCAGGTCGAACGGCACACGGTTGGTTTCGGCGAAGGCGGCAATCATGAACAGCAGGAAGCTGAACGCCTGCGGGAACGGCCCGGCGAAGACGGTCCACTTCGGCAGGAAGCCGAGGTAGAACCCCTCCTGCGCGGCGGCGATCTCGCGGAAGCTCAGCGTATTCACCAGCAGCAGCGGCGCCACGATCGCCATTGCCATCGGAAGCTCATAGCTCACCATCTGCGCCGAACTGCGCAAGCTGCCCATCAGCGAGTACTTCGAGTTCGACGCCCAGCCGCCAATCACCATGCCATACACGCCAAGCGAAGACATGGCCAGGACCACCAGCACCCCGATGTCGAGATCCGTTAACCCCATCTGCGTCTGTACACCGAACACTTCAACCACCGGCCCGAATGGAATCACGGCGATCGAGATCAGCGCCAGCGCGACCGAGAGAAACGGCGCCAGCAGGTAATAGAACATGTTGACGTTGGCTGGGATGACTCCCTCTTTCGTCACCAGCTTGATGAGGTCCGACAGCGGCTGCAGCAGGCCATGCGGCCCTACGCGGTAGGGGCCTTGACGCAACTGGATATGGGCCAGCACCTTGCGCTCAATCCACACGAGGTAGGCGCAGAAGGTCAGCAGCACCACGGCGATCAGCCCGGTCTTGATCAGGGTCACGATATAGAAGTTCATGACGTCATCTCGCGGTGCGCTCCCTGCACCCTACTCCTTGTACAACTTCCCAGGGGCCTCCATGGCCGCGTTTAGCATCTTCGAATACCGCCCCAGGCTGCCGGAAGTGAAAAGCGTATCCTCGGCCGATCGGACCAGCGACACATCGGGCAGCACTGCGAGTTGCCCGCTTACCGGCTGCGTCGGGGCCGCGCCGCCCGTCACGATGATCGGCAACTGAACATTGTAGCCGCGCACAGTCCGGCGGATCTCCTCGAACACTTTCTCCGGCGTCCAGATGCCCAGATCGAGGCCCATCTCTTTCGCCAGCAGGCCCATGATCTCGAGATCCGTCTTCACGCCCATCACCTTCGCCCCGGCCTTCAGCCGCTGCACTTCACCGCATGTGTTGGTGACAGTGCCGTTCTTTTCATACGCCGACGCCGCCGGAAGAACAACATCTGCGCGGCGCGCCGTCTCTGTGAGGAACAGCTCCTGCACAACCACAAACGCGTCGTTCGAGCCCAGCTCCGCGTCTGCGAGCGGATTCGCGCCCACGGCCCAGAACACATCGAGGTCCTTTGCCGCCAGCATCTCGGGCAGCGACAACCCACGCTGCTCCGCGGCCTCGTACCCCGGACCATACTCATGCGTCAGGCCCATGTCCCATGCCCCGCGCGAGTTCGAGTAATCCATCAGGCAGACGTACTTCACCCCAACGCCCAGCGAGTCGCCAAACGCGACCAGCTTCGCCACATCCCCGCCCTTCACCGAATCGCCAAACAGAATCACCACTGAGGCGTGCTTGCTGAGATCCTCGCGCAACTGATCGAGCGCCCCGATCTCGTCGCCCGCCTCGAAGCGGATGCTGCGCGCCGCGTAGCTGTCCTCGCGAACCGGCCCGCGCGTTACTGTGTACGTGGACGACCCGTGGTGCCTGTAATTGGCCCTCAACTGGAACGCAAGCAGCGGATGCTGCTGCGACAAGTCACTTCCAATCACCAGCGCGGCCTTCGTCGTATACAGGTCCGCGACCGTGGCTAGCGCGTCCCTTTTCCCGGCGAGCGCGTTCAACAACGACGCCACGTCGCCTGACCGCCGGTGATCGATATTCGCGGTTCCCAGACCCTGCCGCGCGAACTTCTGCAGGTAGTAGGCTTCCTCGTTCGTCGTCCGCGCCGAACCCACTACGCCGAACTTGCCGCCCTTCGCTTTCACATCGCCGAACTTCTTCGCCACCAGCGCCAGCGCCTCGCTCCAGGAGGCTTCGACCAGTTCGCCGTCCTTGCGCACCAGCGGCGTTTGCAGGCGTTCCTCGCTGTGGACGAAGTCGTAACCAAACCGCCCCTTGGCGCAAAGGAACTCGCCGTTGATGCCCGACTGGTCTCGATTGTTCGCCCGCATGATCTCGCCGTTGCGAATCGACAACGTTGTCTTGCATCCGTTCGAACAATGCGCGCAGATCGTCCCGACGTGGTTCATCTCCCACGGCCGCGACTTATAGCGGTAGCTCCCCGACGTCAGCGCGCCCACCGGGCAGATGTCAATGCACATGCCGCATTCGTCGCATTCCAGATGGTCTCCGTTCGACGGCGTAATCTCGGCATGCACGCCGCGATGCGTCAATCCCAGCGCCCCCACGCCCAGACCCTCATCACACACCCGGATGCAGCGGTAGCAAAGGATGCATCGCGCCGGATCGTAATAGACCATCGGCGACCACTGCTTTTCGTTCGCATGGTGCTTGATCTCGGTGAACCGGCTCTCGCCCGCGCCGTAACGGAACACCATGTCCTGCAGTTCGCACTCCCCGCCCTTGTCACACACAGGACAATCCAGCGGGTGATTCGTGAGCAGAAATTCGAGCGTCGATTTGCGCGCCTCGACAACCTTCGGGCTGTCGGTCATCACCACCATGCCCTCGGCTGCCGGGAGCGTGCAGCCCGGTTGCAGCTTCGGCATCTTCTCCACTTCCACCAGGCACATCCGGCAGGCCGCCTGCAGCGAGTAGCCTTCGTAGTAGCAGAACGCCGGAATCTCGATTCCGATCTTCTTGGCCGCCTCGATCACGAGCGTGCCTTTCTCGGCCGTGATCTGCTTCCCGTCGATCGTGAGTGTCACCAGTTCGGCCATGAATCCCCTCTCATAACACCACCAGCGGCTGCGTACCCGGCGCCGGAACGAAAACCTCCGTCGAGCCGATCTTCGCCTCAAACTCGTTCCTGAACTTGCGGACGATCGACATCGTCGGCATCGCCGCCGCATCGCCCAGCGCGCAGAACGTCCTGCCAAACATGCTCGTGGCCAACTGGTCAATCATGTCGATGTCGCGCGTCATCCCCGCGCCTTCATCCATGCGGGCCAGGATCTTCGCCAGCCAAGCCGTGCCCTCGCGGCATGGGATGCACCAGCCGCAGCTTTCATGCGCGTAGAACTTCATCACCCGCGCCAGCAGCTTCACCATGTCGGTGGTCTCGTCGCACACCATCGTCGCGCCCGATCCCAGCATCGAACCCGCCTTGGCCAGCGAATCGTAGTCCGCAGGAATGTCGACCTCATCGGCCGTCAGAATCGGCGACGAACTGCCGCCCGGAATCACCGCCTTCAACTTTCGGCCCTTCCACACGCCGCCGCCGATCTCCTCGATCAGCCGCTTCATGTTGAAGCCCAGCGGCACCTCATACACGCCCGGATTGTTGATATGCCCCGACAGGCACACCATTCGCGTGCCACCGTTCTTGGGAGTGCCCAGCGCGTGATACCAGTCCCCGCCATTCAGCAGAATGTCCGGCACGGCGCAGAACGTTTCAACATTGTTCACCGTCGTCGGACATTGGAACGCGCCCACCGTCGCCGGAAACGGCGGCTTCAATCTCGGATTGCCGCGCTTGCCTTCCAGCGATTCCAGCAGCGCCGACTCCTCGCCGCACTCATACGAACCCGCGCCCGTATGCGTCGACAGATGGAACGTCATCCCGCTGCCCAGGATGTTCTCGCCCAGATAGCCGCGCTCGTAGGCCTCGGCAATCGCCTTGTCCAGGATGTCAATGTGGAACCGGTATTCGCCGCGGATATACACCCATCCGCGTTCCGCGCCGATCGCCCGAGCACAGATCAGACACCCTTCAATCAGCCGGTGCGGATCGTGCTCGATCAGCACCCGGTCCTTGCACGTGCCCGGCTCGCCCTCGTCGCCGTTGACGACAACATACTTCGGCTTCGACGACTTCCGGTCGACAAAGCTCCACTTCAGCCCCGTCGGAAATCCTGCCCCGCCGCGCCCGCGCAGCGACGACTTCTTCACTTCCTCGATGATCTCGTCCGGCGACATCCCGAGCGCTTTGCGGAAGCCCTCGTAGCCTTGCTTCGCGACGAACTCATCAACCCAGATCGGATTCTTCTGCGGGTATTCAAACCGGCGTGTCAGTACCCTGGTTTCGAGCGGATGCGGTTGGTTCAGTAGCATCGTGTCCTGATCCTATTGCTTCGTGCGGAGCCCTTCGATGAGCGCGTCCAACGATTCCGGCGTCACATTGAAATGGAAGTCGTAGTTCACCAGAATCGCAGGCGCCCACGAACACGCTCCGATGCACTCGACTTCTTCCAGCGAAACGCTGCCGTCCGCCGTCGTCTGCTTGTTCCCGATGCCCAGCTTTCCGCAGGCGTGCTCCCAAAGCTCTTCACCGCCCCGCAGCATGCAGCTGACGTTGGTGCAGATCTGCACGTGGTGCTTGCCCCGCTTCTCGCGATGCAGCATCGTGTAGTAGCCCAGCACCTCTTCGATCTCCACCCGATTCACAGACAGCCGCTTCGATACTTCGTCAATCAGCTCTTCGGTGATCTGGCCAATCTCGTCCTGCGCATACAGCAGCATCGGAATCAGCGCGCCCTTCTGCCGGCCCGTCGGATAGTTGCCGATCATCCCCGCGAATCGCGCTTCGAGTTCTGGTGAAAAAGTCATTGCGTTGATCCGTTTCGACTACCGGTCGACGTCGCCCAGCACGAAGTCCATCGAACCCAGTGAAGCGATCGAGTCCGAAATCAAACTGCCCTCGAACATCGAAGGCAGCGACTGCAGATTGCCAAAGCTCGGCGTCCGCATGAACACCCGCAGCGGCTTCGATGTCCCGTCGCTCACCACGTAGAATCCAATCTCTCCCCTCGGGCTCTCCACCGGCACATACGCCTCGCCCGCCGGAACGCTGAAACCCTCGGTGACGATCTTGAAGTGGTAAATCAGCGCCTCCATCTGGGTCTTCATCTTCTCGCGGTCAGGCAACACCACCTTCGGCGCATCGGCCTTAATCGGCCCTTCCGGCATCCCTTCCATCGCCTGCAAGGTGATCTTGAGGCTCTCCCTCATCTCGCGCATCCTCACCAGGAATCGCGCGTAGACATCGCCTTCGGTCTCCACCGGGATGTCGAAATCAAACTTCTCGTAGGACGAATACGGCTCCGATTTCCTAATGTCCCACTTCATCCCCGCCGCCCTTATCATCGGACCCGTCACGCCCAGCGCCAGCAACTGCTCCAGCGGCACCTTGCCCACCCCCCTCGTCCGGTTGACGAAGATCGGATTCGTCTTCAGCAGGTCTTCATACTCGTCGATCTTCGACGGCAGCCCTTTCAGAAACGCGCCAACCGCCTTCTCCCAGCCCAGCGGCGGCTCCAGCGCCAGCCCGCCAATGCGGATATACGACGTCATCAGCCGCTGGCCGGAGAACATCTCGAAGAGCCTGAGTATCTCTTCACGTTCACGAAAAGTGTAGAAAAACACTGTCATCGCGCCCAGGTCCAGCGCGTGTGTGCCCAGCCATACCAGGTGAGAATTGATGCGGCAGATCTCGGTCAGCAACACCCGCATCCACTGCGCCTTGGGCGGAATCTCCAGGCCCAGCATCTTCTCCACCGGCAGGCAGTAGGCCAGGTTGTTCGAGAGGTTAGCCAGGTAATCCATCCGGTCGGTCAGCGTCACCACCTGCTGCCAGCCCAGCGCCTCGGCCTGCTTCTCGATCCCCGTATGCAGGAAGCCAATATCCGGCTTCGCGCTCAAAATCGTCTCTCCATCGAGTTCCAGCAGGATTCTCAGCACACCATGCGTGGACGGGTGCTGCGGACCCATGTTGAGGGTCATCCTGCGCGTGGACGCCGCCGAGGTTTGCTGGACGCTCATCTCTTTCTCCGCTCCCGCCGCCCTAATCATTCTGATAGCTGTACTTGTGCCCGTGCGTCGGAAAATCTCTCCGCAAAGGGTGGCCTTCCCAACCCTCCGGCATCATGATCCGCCGCAGATCCGGATGCTTCGTGAACCGCACCCCGAACAGGTCGAACGCTTCTCTCTCATACCAGTCCGCGCCCACCCACACCGAAGTCACGCTCTCCACATCCGCCATTTCGCCCTGCAACGCCACCTTCAGCTTCAACCGCTCGTTCCGGCTCACCGAATGCAGCAGGTAAACCACTTCGAACCGCGGCTCAATCGGATACCGGTCAACAACCGTCACGCCCGAGAGGCGCTCAAAACCTCTCTCGTCGCGCAGAAACCGGCAGACCTCCACGATCTTCTCCCGCCGGATCCACAGCAGCGATTCCCCGTAGCTCAACTCCCCGCCCGTAATCGCCGCCGGATCAGACGTCTCCAGACAGGCGGCCGTCTCGTTCCCTGCCAGCGCTTCAGGCAGCATCCTTGATCCTCCCCGCACCCTCTTCCCGGTGCTCGCGCTCGACATTCCAGTCCAGCACGCCTTTCTTCCACACAAAGAACAGCCCGCACATCACCAGCGCGACGAAAATTGTCATCTCGACGAATGCAAACATCTTCAGTTCGCGAAAGACAACCGCCCAGGGGTACAGGAAGATGGCTTCGATGTCGAACAGGATGAACAACATCGCCACCAGGTAGAACTTCACGCTGAAGCGTTCCCGCGCCGTTCCCACCGGTGTGATACCGCACTCATACGGCAGGTCCTTTACCTTGTTCTTCAGCCGCTTGCCCAGCAGCACGCCCAGCGCCACCAGCGCCGCGGCGACCACAATGGCCAGGTTCACCTGGATGAACAAGGGGAAGTAGGAGTCAATCACGGATGTGGGCATAGTTTTGCCGAAGGCCCCCCTAGGACAACTTTTTACTATAATGAGCCATGCGAGAGGGTGTCAAACCAACCCACTTAAGTCTTTACTTTTCATGAGTATAAAAATCACTGTCAATGGATCGCCCCAGGAAGCCCCGGAAGGTCTTCCATTGCCCGCCATGCTCAAACACATCGGCGTCGACCTCGAACACGTCGCAATCGAACTCAACCGTCGCATTGTCCGTAGAGCCGATTGGCCATCCACTACTATTCAGGATGGCGACACCATCGAAGTGGTCACATTTGTTGGAGGCGGGTGAGCCGCTAAACTTGAACTGATGCTCCCCCTGCTGGGCCTTGACGAATCAGACATCTCCGCCCTCCTCGCTCCCGGCACGCCCGCCTACCGCGCTCGCCAGATCTACGAAGTCGTCTACAAGCACCGCGCCCTCGACTTCGCCACCGCCACCGCCCTGCCCAAGGATCTCCGCGAATCCCTCGCCCGTACCCACTCCCCCGGTTGGCCGTCCATCGCCTCCCGCTACCAGTCCACCGACGGTACCCGCCGCTACCTGCTCTCGCTCGCCGACGGCAAAACCGTCGAAGCCGTCTTCATGCCCGAAGACGCCCGCGACACGCTCTGTATTTCGTCACAGGTCGGCTGCCCCGTCGATTGCCGCTTCTGCCTCACCGCGCTCATGGGTCTCGAGCGCAACCTCACCGCCGGTGAAATCGTCGGCCAGGTCATGACGCTCGCTCAGGACAATTCCCTCTGGGCCGACCAGAAACGCATCAACATCGTCATGATGGGCCAGGGCGAGCCCTTCCTCAACCTCCCGAATGTCCTCAAGTCCGCCCGCCTGCTCTGCGATCCCAAAGGCATCAACATCTCGCCCCGCCGCATCACCGTCTCCACCTCCGGCATCACCGCTCGCCTCGCCGAATTCGCCGCCGCGCCCGTCCGCCCCAAGCTCGCCATCTCGCTCAACGCCTCCACCGAGGATCAACGCCGCGAACTCATGCCCATCACCGGCAAGTATCACCTTAAGGATCTGATCGCCGCCTGCCGCGCTTACCCCTTGCGCCCCTGGGAACGCTTGACGTTTGAATACGTCCTGCTCAAGGACGTTAATGATTCCGACGCCGACGCCCGCCGCGTCGCCGGCATGTTGGCGCAACTCCGCGCCAAGGTCAACCTCATCGCACTCAACCCCGGCCCCGGCATCCC
>JACZJQ010000276.1 GCA_014860455.1 Bryobacteraceae bacterium
GTGAAGTTCATTCAGAAGTACCCGCAGGCGGTAACGGTACTGGGGTTGGCGGTATGGGCGGTATGGCTTTCGGTGGCGGCGCGTTGGCCGGTTCATTCGGGGTGGGTGTATGGGGTGGTGTTTGCGGTGCCGGTGTTTCAGCTCTTGCGGTTGAGGCTGATACCGGCGGCGTTGCCGGAGATGCCGGGAGGGCGGACGGACACTGCGTGGGCGGCGGTGGCGATGTTTCCGGCGGTGCTGAACTGGCTGGTGGCGTTGAAGCCCGAGGTCAGCGCGGAGGGGTTGTCGATGCATCTGCCGCTGGCTGCGCGGCTGGCCGGGCATCACTACTGGCCTTTCGACGGGTCGGAGTTTCTGTGGGCGGTGATGCCGATGAACGGCGACTGGCTGTGGGGGCTGGCATTCATGATGGGCGGCGAGGGCGCGGCGAAGCTGACGAACGCGCTGGTGCTGATGCTGGTGTGTTCGTTGTTGTATACATGGCTGCACGAGCTGCTGCCGGGCCGGATGGCGGCGTTGTTGACGGCGGGGTTTGGGACGGCGCCGGTGGTGATGACGGTAACCGGGTCGCTGGACACCGGCAATGTTGCGGGGGCGTTTCTGCTTGCGGGATTCATTTTCTACCGGCGTTACCTGAAGGCGCAGAAACTGAGCGATGCGGTGGCGACGGCGTTTCTCGCCGGCGCGGCGGCGGCGACGAGCCTGGCGGCGGCGGGGGTAGTGACGGCGCTGATCCTGGCGACGCTGCTGACCTTCCAGGGGCGGCATATTGTGTATGCAGGGGCGGCGGGGCTGGCGACGGCGCTGGTTCCGTATCTGACAGCGGCGTCGAGGACGGGCAACCCGATTTTCCCTCATATGAACCACTACTTCCGGTCGCCATTGTTTGACATGGTGCAGCCGCTGGCCGGTCCGAGCGTGAGCGGGGGGCTGGGCTGGCGGACGTTGTACGATCTGGCGTTCCACTCGACCAGTTTTGGCGCGGCGGGCGATGGGGCGGCGGGGGTAATGCTGTTTGTGCTGGTTCCGCTGGCGCTGGTGTCGGTGCGCGAGTCGTGGCCAGAAGTGGGGCTGGCGGCGCTGTGGACCAGCGTGGTGGGGGCGTTGATCGTTCTTTGGGCGTCGCCGGAGGCGCGGAACCTGTATCCGCTCCTGCCCCTGTTGACGCTGGCCGTGGGAGTGGCGGCGGCGATGTTGAGGGCGAACAGCCGGCGGATGGATGTGGCGGTGGCGGCGTGGTGCGGCATTTCAATCGTGGTGCATCTGGCGATGCTGCCGGCGGCGGGTAAGCAACATGCGGAGCCGTTGCTGGAACTGGCATTCGACACGGGCGGAGTGGAGAGGTATGTGGCGAGGTTCGCACCAGAGAGGGTGTTGGTGGAGCGGATGAAGTCAATCAAGCCGGATGCGCGGGCGGCGTGGATGGAGGGGAACGCGATTGGGGCGTTTGCGGGGCGGGCGTGGACGAACACTCGGGACAGCTATCAGTTCTGGAGGTCGATGCGGGAGACGACGGCGGCGGAGGGCCATCTGTTTCTAGCGGAAGTGAACCGGATCGAGTATTTCATTGCGCCGGTGGCGGAGAGTGGGCGGCAGTTATCGAACGTGTTCACCAGGGAGTTTCTGGACTTGTACACGGATCCGGTAGAGCTGTTTGCGGATTTCGAATTACGGAAGATGGCGCCGGTGCGCAGGAGCCTGGCTGAGATTCCGCAGCCGTATGCCGGGCCGGGGGTGCATGACGAGTTGAATTCGTTTGTGAGGTATGAGGGGGTGTGGGCGCGGGGGCAGGAGTTTGACAAGGCGCACAAAGGGACGCTGGCTTACACCAACGACGCGAGGTCGAAGGTGCATATCCGTTTCCAGGGACGGGCGATTACTCTGATTCACACAGCGGCATTGAACCGATGCAGGCTGCTGGCGACGTTGGACGGCGGAGAGAGCGTGGCGTTCAGCGAGAATGCGGAGCGGACGCAGTGGCAGGCGCGGACGCGGAGATTTGAAGCGCCGCCGGGATATCACACGCTGACGGTGCAGTTCCCGACGATGGCCGGCGGGGCGTCGCCGGTGCTGGGGTGTTATGCGGATCTGGACGGATTTGCCGTCGAGTAGCGGCATTGGCTCGAGACGGTACGATGGAGTGTATGACCAGTGTCTCCATGGCCGCCGGCGAAGCGATGCAGCAGATCATCGAACTCGAGAAGACATACCTGTTCCAGAACTATGCGCGGTATCCGCTGGCGCTGAAGCGGGGCAAGGGGTGCTGGCTGTATGACCTGGAAGGGAAACGGTACCTGGATCTGATTTCGGGGATCGGGGTGAACGCGCTGGGCCATGCGCATCCGCGAATCACGCGGGTGATCAGGGACCAGGCGGCGCAATTGATTCACAGTTCGAATCTCTATTACCACGAGTATCAGGGGCGGCTGGCGAAGAAACTGGCCGAGACGAGCGGGCTTCAGAGAGTGTTCTTCTGCAACTCGGGGACCGAGGCGATGGAGGCGGCGATCAAGATCCTCCATGCGCATGGGAAGCGGACGCGGCCTGACAAGTATGAGATTGTCGCCCTGGAGAATTCATTCCACGGGCGGACGGTGGGCGCGCTGGCGCTGACCGGGCAGCCGAAGTACAGGGCGGATTTCGAGCCGCTGATGCCGGGCGTGAAGCACGTGAATCTGTGCGACGAGGCGGCGTTCGAGGCCGCCGTGACGGAGCGGACGGCGGGGATTGTGGTGGAGACGATCCAGGGCGAGGGCGGGATCTACCCGATCTCGGAACAATGGTTGAGGAAGGCGCGGGCGCTGGCGGATACGCACGATGCGCTGCTGGTGTTCGACGAGATCCAGTGCGGGATTGGACGTCCGGGGAAGCACTTTGCTTACCAGTTGCATGAGCCGGCTGTGATGCCGGACGTGGTGACGATGGCCAAGCCGATCGCCTGCGGGTTGCCGCTGGGCGCGGTGGTGGCGAATGAGAAAGCGGCGTCGGCGATTGCGCCGGGCATGCACGGGACGACGTTTGGAGGCGGGGCGCTGGCGTGCCGGGTGGCCCTGGAGTTCTACGACATCCTGGACGAGATCATGCCGCAGATGCGGAAGGTGAGCGCGCAGTTGTTCGAGGGGTTGAACGAGTTGAAGCGCAAGCACGCGATGGTGAAAGACGTGCGCGGGGCGGGGCTGATGATCGGCATCGAGATGGAGTTTCCATGCAAGCACTTCGTGCAGACGGGCATGGAGCAGGGGATGCTGTTCAACGTGACGCACGAAAACGTGGTGCGGCTGTTGCCGCCGTACATTTTGTCGGAGAAAGAAGCGGACAGGGCGTTGAAGGGGTTGGCGCGGATCTTCAAGAAGGGCAAGCCGGCGGCGTAGGGGCAGGCGCCCGCCAGTTTTTGGCACGCGGCTGAAGGCCAAACCGGTTGTTCAATAGAAGGCAGGCGATTTCAGCTATGATCCACCGAAATCCCCAACGTGGTTGGCGCGCAGGGCGGAGTGCGCTTGGCGGCGGGGGGGCGATGGTGATCAGAGTGGTGGAATGGGAGCGAGGAGAACGGCGATGAGTTTCTTCACGTGCGGCAATGCGACGCGGCGCGAATTGATGTTTGGCGCGGCGGCGGCGATGAGCGCGGGGGGTGCTGCGAGGCCGCTGATCCTGTTGCGGTCGGGATGGCAGACCGAGAATATCGGCGACATCGCGCACACGCCGGGGGTCCTCACGTTGATCAAGAAGCACATTCCGGAGGCGCGGGTGGCGTTGTGGTCGTTCGCGCTGGACCGGGGCGTGGAGCCGATGTTGAAACGGGCGTTTCCGGGGTTGATCACGGTGGGTGACAAGACGCCCGAACCGGGCAGCGCGCTGAAACAACTGATGGACGAGGCTGCGATTTGTTTGCACGGGTCGGGGCCGAGCGTGGTGGCGTGGCAGCAGTTGGAGGTGTGGCGGAAGGCGACGGGGAGGCCGTATGGGGTGTTTGGGGTGACGGTGACGGCGCAGAGCGAAGCGGCCAGCGGTGCGCCCAATGAGCAGCAGAAACTGGTGATGGCGGGGTCGAAGTTTTTGTTCACGCGCGAGACCGAGTCGCTCGGCAACGTGAGGTCGATGGGGTTGAAGGGCGTGGAGACGGCGTTTGTGCCGGACGGGACGTTTTCCGTCACTCTGCGCGATGAGGAAAAAGCCGGGCGGTTTATCAGGGAGAACGGGCTGGAGCCGGGCAAGTTCATCTGCGTGATTCCGCGGCTGCGGTACACGCCGTACCACAAGTTCCGCAAAGCGGCTTACAGCGAACAGGCGGCGCGGGAACGCGATGCGGAAAACGCGCGGACAAAGCATGCCGATGCCGCCAAGCTCCGGGAGGTCATCATTGCGTGGGTGAGGCAGACTGGCGGGCGGGCGCTGCTGTGCCCGGAGATGGAGTATCAACTGGAAGAACTGAAGCCGCTGCTGGAAGACCCGCTGCCGGAGGACGTGAAGAAGCGCGTGGTGAGACGGAAGGACTACTGGATCACGGACGAGGCGGCGTCGGTGTATGCGCGGTCGGCGGGCGTGGTGAGCAGCGAATGTCATTCGCCGATTCTGGCCGTGGCGGCGGGGGTGCCGTGTTTCTACGTCAGGCAGGCGCAGGACGGGATCAAGGGGCAGATGTGGGCGGATGTGGGCGTGGGCGATTGGGCGCCGAAGATTGAAGAGGTGACGGCTGAAGGGCTGGCGAAGCTGGTGATGGCGACGCTGAGCGATCAGAACAAGGCGCGGGCGCGGGCTAGGGCGGCGGCGGAGAAGGCGCAGAAGCTGCAGGCATGGGGGATGGGGGTGGTGAGGAAGACGATCGGGCTGTAAAGCTAAACTGGTTGGGTGACCAGAAGACAATTGATTGCCGCGGCCGGGG
>JACZJQ010000277.1 GCA_014860455.1 Bryobacteraceae bacterium
GACTATAGAAAGACAGGCACATCCCGCATCGCTACGCCGCTCGAAGCCGCCGCCTACGCCGCCTCCCGCATGCCCGCCACCTTCGCCGCGCTCTCCGCCGCATTCCGGGAAATCGATGTCAAGATTGATTCTGTCCTCGACCTCGGCGCCGGAGCGGGCGCCGCCGGTTGGGCCGCCAAGGCCCACTTCGGCGACTCGGTCCAGGTGACCGCCGTCGAACCAAACGACCTCCTTCGGCGCCTCGGCGCCAGCTTTTGCCCCAACTTCCATTGGCGCGGCGGCGATTACCGCAATCTCTCTGGACTTCCAGGCCATGACCTCGTCGTCTTCGGCTACTCGCTCGGCGAGGCCGTGCCCGCCGTCGCCTTGGAAGTCCTCGAACGCTCCTATCTACTAGCAAACAAAGCGCTCGTCATCGTCGAACCGGGTACGCCCAGTTCGTTTGGCCAACTTCTTCCCGTCCGCCAGCGTCTCATCGACCTCGGCGCCACCATCGCGGCTCCCTGCCCTCACCAAGGCCCCTGCCCACTCACCGGTGGCGACTGGTGCCACTTCGCCGTCCGGACGGACCGGTCCAAGATCCACAAGCTCCTCAAGGGCGGCCAGGCCGGTTTCGAGGACGAAAAGTTCGCCTACATGGTCGCAATGCGCTCGCCGCCCGCCGCCGCGCCGCCGTTTGCCCGCATCCTGCGCCACCCGCTGATCGAGCCGAAATCCATCAACCTGAAGCTGTGCGAACCCGCCGGCCTGGCAAATCTCCGCGTCCGCGCCAACGACAAGCGAGCCGCCAAGGCCGCCCGCAAGGCCTCCTGGGGCGATAGATGGGCCGCACCCGGCACAGATGATTGATGCCGCGCCGGATTCTGCACGTTCCGGCCCGCCGCGTCGTCAACATTGTTGTGAAGGTGTTGTGTCTGCTGGCTTTGCTATGCCCGTTGACCGCGGCCGATCTGAAGAGCTGGATCGGCACGGTCGAACGCCGCTACAACTCCGCACGGACGATGGAAGCGGCCTTTGAGCAGACCTACCTCGCCCAGGGCCGCAAACGAGTCGAGCGCGGGCAACTGTCTTTGCGCAAATCCGGCCGGATGCGCTGGGAGTACACCGAACCGGCCGGCAAGTTGTTCATTGCAGACGGCAAATGGGTTTGGATGTACTCGCCGGCGACAGGCAAAGCCGAACGCGCCAAACTCAAAGCCAGCGACGACGAACGCGCCCCTCTCGCCTTCCTGCTCGGTAAACTCGACTTCAGCCGCCTGTTCCGTGACTTCGAACTCGCCGGCTCGGGCGAAACAACCGTCATTCGGGCGCTGCCGAAATCGGACAAAGTCCCCTACACCAGCGTCGAGTTTTCAGTCGGCCCCCAAGGCGAAATCCGGCGGCTGAAAGTGACCAACGGCGACGGTTCGATCACCGAATACAGCTTCACCAGCGAACGGCTGAACGGCGCGGTGGCCGACGCGAAGTTCAGGTTCACGCCGCCGCCGGGCGTGGCGGTGGAAGAGATCACCGAAGGCGGGGAGCGGTAGCGATGCCGGAATACACGCTCAAATATGCCGACGCCCGCGGTGAGATGCGGCAGCAGGTGGTGGAAGCCGGCAGCGAAGGCGAACTCCGCCAGCGCATGACCGAGCAAGGCTACCTCGTCTATTCGGTGAAGGAACGCACCGGCGTGGCTGCGCTGGGCGGCGGCGGGCGGCGCAAGAAGTTGGACATGGAGAAGTTCCTCATCTTCAACCAGCAGTTTGTCACGCTGTTCCGCGCCGGCCTGCCGATCCTCAAAGCCCTCGATCTGCTGGCCGACCGCCTCACCGACAAAAAACTCGGCCCGCACGTCAGGGAGATCCGCGACGACGTCAAGCGGGGCTCGCTGCTTTCCGATGCCTTCCGGCGCCAGGGCCTCTTCCCGGCCATCTACGTCACTTCGATCATGGCCGGCGAAAAGAGCGGCGCCCTGGGCGAGGTGATGGAGCGCTACATCAACTATCAGAAACTGGCGCTGGCGGTGCGCAAGAAGATCATGCTGTCGCTGATGTACCCGGCGATTCTGCTCGTCCTGGTTTCGCTGCTGGTCGTCTTCCTCATCACCTTCGTCGTGCCGCGCTTCGCCGAACTCTACGGGACGACCAACACGCAGTTGCCCATCATGACGCGCTGGCTGATCGCCATCGGCACCACGGCCCAAAGCTATGTCGTGATGGCCGCCCTGGCGCTGGTGGGCGGCGTCGTGGCGTTGCGGTTCTACCTGCGCACCGAAGCCGGGCAGACGGCCGCCGACCGGCTGAAAATGAGGACTCCCGTGCTGAGCGAGATCTGGACCAAATACCAGGTGGCGCAGATGTCGCGGCTGCTATCGACGCTGCTGAGCGGCGGCATCCCGCTGGTGCAGGGTCTTGAAACGGCGGCCGAATCCATCGGCAGCCCGCTGCTGAGATCGGCGCTGGGCAAGGCGCAGAAGATGGTCCGCGAAGGGCAGTCTCTGTCAGCCGGGTTGCAGGCCACCGGCATCTTCCCGCCTCTTTCGATCGACATGATCGAGGTGGGCGAATCCACTGGCGCGCTGCCGGCGATGTTGAATTCGGTGAGCGAGTTTTATGAGGACGACGTGAACACGCGGATGCAGGCCACGCTGTCGCTGATCGAGCCGGCGATCATGATCTTCATGGGCGCCTTTGTGGCGTTCGTGCTGGTGAGCCTCTACCTGCCGATCTTCTCGCTGGCCGACACGTTCGGGTAAAAAGGACAAGCGATGGCGACCGAAGCAATCAAAGCACTGGATCCGGAACGCGAGGCGGCGCAGGCGCGCCAACTGGCCGACCGCTACCGCTGCGAGTTCATCGACCTCAAGGCGGCCAAGATCGACCACGACCTGTTCAAGTCGATTCCCGTCGACCTGATGTTCCGCTACAACTTCGTCCCGCTGGCCGCCGAGAACAGTACGCTCGAAATCGCCCTGGCCAATCCCAGCCAGTTGAACCTGATCGACGAACTGTCGATCCTCATAGGAAAAAAGCTGCGCCTCAAAGTCGCCACGCTATCCCAGATCGCCGACCTGCTGAAGAAGACCGAGCAGTCGCAGCGCGTGCTCGAAGAGGTGACCGAAGGCTTCACGCTCGATGTCGTCGGCGAGGAAGAGAACCCGGACGAAACGCTGTCGATCGACAAGCTGACGGCCGAGGATTCCGACATCGCGCCGGTGATCAAACTGGTCGACACGACGATCTACAACGCGCTGGAACGCCGGGCATCGGACATCCACATCGAAACCCGCGACCAGGAAGTGGCCATCAAGTACCGCATCGACGGCGTGCTGCAATACGCCATGCCGCCCATCGCGAAGGAGTGGCACTCGACCATCATCAGCCGCATCAAGGTGATGTCGGAATTGGACATCGCCGAGCGCCGCATCCCGCAGGACGGCCGTTTCCGGGTGCGCTACAAGAACCGGCTGATCGACTTCCGCGTCTCGATCATGCCCACCATCTATGGCGAGGACGCTGTGTTGCGCGTGCTCGACAAAGAGTCGATGAGCGAGAAGTTTGCCAAGCTGTCTCTCGAAGTTGTGGGCTTTTCCGAATCCGACCTCGTCCGTTTCCGCCGCTACATCAAGGAGCCTTACGGCATGGTGCTGGTGACCGGGCCGACGGGTTCGGGCAAGACCACCACGCTCTATGCGGCGCTGAGCGAGATCAAGAACGACGAAGACAAGATCATCACCATCGAAGATCCGGTCGAGTATCAGCTCAAGGGCATCACGCAGATCCCGGTGAACGACAAGAAGGGCCTGACGTTTGCCCGCGGCCTGCGCTCGATCCTGCGCCACGATCCCGACAAGGTGATGGTGGGCGAGATCCGCGACCAGGAGACGGCTCAAATCGCCATCAACGCCGCGCTCACCGGCCACCTGGTGTTCACCACCGTCCACGCCAACAACGTGCTGGATGTCATCGGGCGCTTCCTGAACATGGGCGTCGAGGCCTACAACTTCGTCTCGGCGCTGAACTGCATCCTGGCGCAGCGGTTGGTGCGCGTGATCTGCCCGCACTGCAGGAAGCAGGTCCACTATGAGGACGAGTTCCTCAAGGAAAGCGGACTGGATGCGGGGGAGTGGCGCGACGTGCCGATGTACGAGGGCCAGGGCTGTTTCGAATGCAGCGGCACCGGATTCAGGGGCCGTACGGCGATCCACGAACTGCTTGACCTGAGCGAGCGCGGCCGCCAGATGATCCTCGACAAACGGCCGGCGATTGAAATCAAACGCGTGGCGAGGGAAGAGGGGATGACGTTCCTGCGCGAGTCGGCGATTGAAAAAGTAAGGCAGGGCGTGACGACGCTCAAAGAGGTCAACAAAGTGACCTTCATTGAAGGATGACGCGATGAACCTGCTGTCACGCATCGTGAGACTGGCTGCGGATCCGCCGCCGGAACTGGTCTTCGAGATCACCCAATCCGGCATTAGCTGGGTGGCCACCGCACGGCCCGAAGAGATCCGGTTCGAACCCCTGGAGCCGGGCGTTGTCGAAGTGAGCCCGCTCGAGACCAACGTGGCCGACCCGGTCGCTTTCGCAAGGGCAGTGGACCGGCTCGCGCCTGAAAACGGCGCCCGGCGCGGCAAGCCACGGCGCGCGGCCCTGCTGCTGCCGGATTACGCCGCGCGCATCAGCGTACTGGATTTCGACACCTTCCCCTCCGTGCCTGAAGAGCAAGTCGCGCTGGCCCGGTTCCGCGCCAAAAAGGCCGTGCCCTTTGACATCGACTCGGCCGTGGTCGGCTGTCACGCCCAGCCGCGCCCCGGCTCCAAGCGCATCGATGTCACCGCCGTTGTCCTCAATATGGACGTGGCGTCGCACTACGAAGCGCCGTTCCGCGCCGCCGGATTCCAGTGCGGTTTTGTCGGCGTCTCGGCGCTGTCGGCGTTGTCGCTGGAGATGGACGCGCCCATGCCCGATCCCGATCCCGTCATGGTGGCTAAGCGTAGTGAAGGCGCGATTGCCGTTGCCTTGATCGAGAAGGGTTCGCTGCGGATGTTCCGCTGCGTCGAGCTGCATGAGGTCAACGCCGGCGACATCGCCGACATCCTGATCCCGACGCTGGCCTACGCCGAGGACCACCTATCGTCGCGCCCGTCGGCATTGCTGCTGTGCGGTTTTGGCGTCCACGACAGCACCGAAATCGAACGCTGGAATCAGGAGGCCGGGCTTGCCGTCGGCAGGTTGCGGTCGCGCTACGCCGCGGTGACCGGCGTCAATGCCGGCTTGCTCGGCTATATGGAATCTCTGGAAGGGGGAATCTAGCAGCGATGAGCCGGGTCAAAATTCCAGTCAATCTGGCCAGCGAGCCGTTCCGCAGGGACAGGCCGATCCTGGCGGCATCAGCCGTCACGGCCGTGCTGATGGTCGCCCTGCTGGCAATGTTGGTGTCCACCATCATGACCCAGCGCGAAGCGGCGCGCGAGAGCCGTGAAATGCTGGATACCCTCGACCGTCAGATCCGCCAGCTCGACACCGAACAGGCCCGCATCCAGGCCGAGCTTCGCCAGCCCGTCAACGCTGCCGTGCTCGACCGCAGCGTCTTCCTCAATCTCCTGCTGCAGCGCAAAGGCATCAGTTGGACGCGCCTGTTCGCTGACCTCGAAGGCGTCTTTCCCGGCAGCGTTCGCCTGGTCACCATCCGCCCCTATGTCACCGGCGACAACCGTGTCCAACTCGACATGATCGTCGGCGCGCAGCAACCCGAATATGTCATCGACCTGCTGAAACGGCTGGAAGGCTCGGCGCTGTTTGGCGAAACTTCGCTGGTCAACTCGCAGCCGCCCTCGCAAAACGAACCGCTGTATCGATACAGGTTGAGCGTGAACTATGCCCAGAAGCTTTAATTTCGACTGGAAATCGGTCGCCCGCGACCCGAAGCAGGCCGTCCGCGCCATGCTCGGTTTCCTGCTGCTGGCCAACCTCGTCGCGGCTTACTTCGTCTTCCAGCCGCTCGGCGGATCTGTTGAATCGCTCGACGGCGACATCTCGCAGGCCCGCCGGGACCTGGCCGCGAAACAGCAGGCGCTCATCCGTCTGCGGGCCATCGCCGCCAAGTCGGCCGTGGCTCGCGATGCCGGCGACACCTTCATGCAAAGCCACTTCCTTGACCGCCAGTCGGCCTATTCCACCCTGGAAACCGACCTCGCTTCGGCGGCCAAAGCCTCCGGAGTCAAGGCCCGCGAACGCAGCTTCGCCTACGAACCCATCGAGGGCAGTGACACCCTTGGGATGGTCACCGTCACGGCCAACTATGAAGGCACCTACGCCGACCTGGTCGAGTTCGTCTACGCCCTGGACCGCACCAAACGGCTGCTCATTATCGACTCCCTCGCCGCCCAGCCGCAGCAAGGCGGCGGCGTTCTCAACATCACGCTGAAGCTGAACGCCTTCTTCCGCGATGGAGGGCTGGGCTGATGCCGAAACTGAAGATGGAACTCGGCGCCGAGCCTAAAAAGATGGTCTTCCTCGGCGGACTTCTGCTGCTGGCTGCCTATCTGTTCTACTCGAACGTCTTCAGCGACCCCGAAACCGGACCCGGTCCGGCGGCCTCCGCGCGCCCAGCCGCCAGTCAGTCAGCCGGAGCCGGTGCCGTTCAACAGGCCCGCCAGGCCCAGGATTCGCTGATCGCCACAGGCCCGCGCGTCCCGGACCGCCCGCGCGTGCCAGGAGGCAGAAGCGAGTTCAAGCCTACGCTCAAGCCGAAGGAAGGCGCCGACCCGATGGCAATCGATCCGTCGCTGCGGACCGATCTTCTGGACAGACTCGAAAAAGCTACCGTCTCCGGCAGCCAGCGCAGCCTGTTCGAATTCGGCGCCACTCCGCGCCCGGAAGACACCATCAAGAAGCAGCCGGAACCCAAAATCGTCGTCCAGCGGAAGATGATCGGGCCAGAGCCGCCGCCGCCGCCCGCGCCTCCGCCGGTGAAACCTCCGCCTCCGCCGATCAATCTAAAGTTCTACGGGAACATGGTGCCGGCCAATAGCGGCGCCAAGCGCGTTTTCTGCATCGACGGCGAGGACATCCTGGTCCCGGCGGAGGGCGAAGTGATCAAGAAGCGGTACAGAATCGTCCGCATCAACGCCACCTCCGTCGTGGTGGAAGACATGGACCATAAGAACCAGCAGACGCTGAAGATCGAGGAGCCTCCCAAGGCGGGATGAGACGTCGAAGACAGAACGAAGGCGGCTATGCGCTGCTGCTGGTGTTTGCACTGGCGGCGGCGGTGGCGGTGAAGTTCTATCTGGAAATCCCCCGCGTCGCCTTTGAAGCGCAACGCAATAAGGAAGGCATGCTGGTCGAGCGCGGCGAGCAGTTCATCCGCGCCATCCGGCTCTACTATCGCAAGAACCAGAAGTGGCCCCAAAACCTCGACGAACTGGAAAAGAGCCAGGAAACCCGCTACCTGCGCAAGCGTTACAAGGACCCCATGACCGGCGAGGACGAATGGCGCCTGGTGCATGTCGATGGCGCCGGCCAGTTCACTGACTCGCTGGTCCATAAGCGTCCTGGCGAAGGCGAGGGCGAGGAGAAAGGTCCGAGCCTGCTGGCATCACGCGTCCAGGGCATCGGTGCGTCGGCCACCATCATCGACCTGCCGGGCGAAGCCGGCTCGAACAATCCTGCCTTGCAGCGCCGCGCCAGTGACCGCCTGATCCCCGGCGCGCAAGGCGGTGAAGGTGGCCAGAACGCTTCAACGCAGGACGATGCCGAGCCCAGGCCGGCCGAAGGCGTCCCCGTCCCGCCCCAGGGTGCGCCGGGCCAACCGTCGGTTCCCGCCACCGGGCAATCAACTGATCCGCAGTCGCCCGGGCAAGCTCCGGTGAGGGCGCCTCAAACCGGAGCGGCAGGACAGCCCGGACAGCCCGGACAACCCGGACAGCCGGGCCAGAGCGGATCCACCGGCGGTTTCGGCATGGGCGGCAGTTTCGGTTTCGGCTCCGGAGCGTCGCAACCCCAGGGGTCCTCGAATACCTCCGCCCAGCAGGGCGCCCCATCCCAAGGCGGCTTCGCTGCAGCCGGATCGGGCAACCGCCAGGGCGCGCCCAACGAAGCGCTGCGCATGATCAACCAGATCCTCACCGCGCCGCGTCAGGGCCAGCAGGGAGGAACGATGGGAGGAATGATGGGCGGCGCGCGCGGCACGGGCATGGCGGCCGGCATCGGCGGACTGGCTGGCGTGGCGTCGAAAAAGGACATGGAAGGCATCCTGCTCTACAACGAGCAGTCCAACTACAAAAAGTGGGAGTTTGTCTACGACCTGACGAAGGAGATGGCGGCCCGCGGCATGACCGGAGCGCCCGGCTCGCCCCAGCAGGGCGGAGCGCAGGGGCAGGGGCAGGGTCAGCAGCAGCAGCGCCCAGGGACCAGCGGTTTCGGATCCGGCTTCGGCGGCCAGGGTTCACAGGGTGGAAGCGGATTCGGTTCCGGCTTTGGCAGCCAAGGCGGACAGCAGAGGCCCGGCGGCAGTTCGGGCTTCGGTTTCGGGTCCGGCTCACAAAGCGGCGGGACGGGTCAGCAGAGGCCCCCTGGCGGATCCGGCTTCGGTTCAGGAAAACAGTAGCCGCGGCGGCGATACAGTGGAGTGATGGGTCTTTTCTTTCTGCTGGCGGCGATCTCCGTCGGCGGAGTTGTCGTTGGTCCGACAGGCGAGCCAGTGGCCGGCGCGAAGGTCTCATTGCGCGATGCCAGTCAGGCCGAATTGCGATCCACGCTCAGCGGACCCGACGGCCGCTTCGCCCTCGAATCCGCCCCGCCGGGCGTCTTTCTGCTGAAAGTCGAACTGCCTCCGTTCGCTCCTTGGGAGGGGCGTGTTCGCGTCATTGGTGGCCGCCAACTGGAGAAGGCGGTGCGTCTGGACATGAGCCCCGTACGATCCGAGATCACCGTCATGGCTGAACCGGGCCGCGCCGTCGATCTTGTCGACTCGCCCGTCCAGGTCAACGCGATCGCGTCCAGCCAGATCGGCGAACGCGCCAAAACCGTCCTGTCCGAAGCCCTGGCCGGCGAACCCGGCGTCGCCGAGCAGAGGACCTCCGCGGGCATGGGCGGCGTCTTCGTGCGCGGACTGACGGGCAAGAACGTCGCCGTCTACCGCGATGGCTTCCGTGCCACAACCAGCGTCCAGCGCGGCGGCGTAAGCACCTTCTTCAACCTCGCCGACGCCTCCCGCCTCGACCGTATCGAAATCGTCCGCGGACCCTCGGCCTCCGAATACGGCTCGGACGCCGTCGGCGGCACCGTTAATCTCGTCTCCCAGGCGCCTGCCCTGGCCGTGAAGGGCCGCGAAACGCATATGGAGGGATCGTCGTTCTTCCGCAGCGCCGACAACTCCTTCGGCAGCGACGCCCTCATCCGCTATGCCGGCGAAAGGACCTCTGCCGGCCTCTCGGCGTCGGGCCGCCGCGTCAACCGCCTCCGCACCGGGCAGGGCATCGACAGCCGCGGCGCCCTCACACGTTTCTTCGGCCTGCCCGCGGAAACCGCGGACGGCCGTCTCCCGGACACCGGCTTCACCCAATTCGGCGGCGCCATCCATGCCCAGTGGATGCCCACGCCCGACCGCCACCTCGCCGCCCGCTACGAACGAGCCCAGCAGGACGGCGGCAAACGCTACGACCAACTCATGGGCGGCGACGGCAACCTGATCGCCGATCTGCGCAACCTCATGGGCGACTTCGGCTGGCTCCGCTACCAGCAGTTCGGCCGCGGCCCCATTCAGAACTGGTCCGCCGGCGTCTCCTACAACGCCCAGCGCGAGGAACGCGTCAACCAGGGCGGCCAGGGCAACCCGCTCGGCCGCATCACCCACCAATACGAAAAGCTGCGCTCCTGGGGCGGTCAGGGCCGCGTTTCAGGCCAGGCCGCCCGGCATAGCTATTCCGCCGGCGCAGAGAGCTACTGGGAAGGCGTCCGCGCCCCCGCCTTCACCTTCGATCCATCGACCGGCGCCGTGGCGCTTTCCCGCCCCAGGGTCCCGGACCGCGCCCGTTATGCCAGCCACGGCATCCACGCCCAGGATGCCTGGGAGGACAGTGGACGCCGGCTCAGGCTGACCGGCGCCATCCGCTATTCCGCCGCCCAATACCGTTCCCGCGCAGCCGATAACCCAGCCGGCATCGCCCCGCTGTGGCCCGACGACAAATGGTCCGGCGGCGCCTGGAGCGGTCGCGCCGGCGCTGTCGCCAAACTCGGCGAAACGGCCAGCGTCACGGCCAACTATAGCCGCGGCTTTCGCGCCCCCAACATGACCGACCTCGGAACGCTCGGCCTCCAGGGCAACGGCTTTTTTGAAACGTCGGCCACAATGATCGCCGGACTCGGCGGCATCGTGGGCGACCGGTCAGACGACCAGGCCGCGCCCTCGGGAAAGCCTGTCAGCCAGTTGCGCCCGGAAACCTCCGACAGCTTCGAAACTGGACTCCGCCTGCGCCGCGGCGGCGTTCAGGCCGACGTCTCTGTCTTCCACCTGCGCATGAACGCCACCATCGTCTCGCGGACCCTGCTGCTCCCCCAGGGCGCCACCGGCTCTTCGCTCGGCGGACAACTTATCACCTCACAACTGAGTTCCGGCGCCGTCTACGTCGCCGAGGCGGCCAACCCTGGGCTTGTGCGCGCCAACTCAGGCGGCGCCAGGCTGAACGGCGTCGAGCAACGCATCCAGGCCAAACTCGCCTGGGGCTTCCTCGTGTCGCAGAACTTCACCTGGGTCCGCGCCGCCGATCCCGAAACCGGTCTGCCGCCTGACATCGAGCCCGGCGTCCCCGCTCCCACCGGCCATGCCGCGCTTCTTTGGGCGCCCGCCTCCCGCCGCGTGTGGGTGGAATTGTTCGCCGAAGCCGCCATGCGGCAGTCCCGGCTCTCTTCGCTGGCTTTGGCCGACCGCCGCATCGGCGCCGCCCGGTCGCGCTCCAACATCGCATCGTTTTTCCGCAACGGCGCCACCGCCCGCGGACTGGTGGCGAATGGAGTCCTGCTGGCAACCGGCGAGACGCTCTCCCAGGTCCAGGCGCGTGTCCTCGGCGCCAGCGATTCAGCGCTCCTGTTTACCGCCATTCCCGGATACACTGCGTTAGGCATCCGCGCCGGCATACCCCTGGGCAAGGCTGTGGACCTGATGGCCGAGGCTTCAAATTTGGGTGACCGCAACTACCGCGGCTTGGGGTGGGGTGTCGACGCGCCGGGCCGCGCCGTTAGTCTGCGGTTGAAGTACCGGTTCTAACAGGTTTGGCCCGCGCAGACTTGATCAGTTCAAACGCAACCGGCAGCACCGATACGAAAATGATGCCGACAATCACCTTCTCGAAGTGCTCTCTCACCACTGCCACATTGCCCAGCGAGTAGCCCAGCATGGTGAGGCTGAAGACCCAGCCGATGCCGCCGAAAATATTGAACGAAAGGAACCTCGGATAGCTCATCCCGGCAACCCCGGCGACGAAGGGGGCGAAGGTCCGGATGATGGGGATAAAGCGGGCGTAGATGATCGTCTTGCCGCCGTGCTTCTCGTAGAACTCATGCGTCCGGATCAGGTGCTCGCGCTTGAAGAAACGCGAGTCGGGACGGTCGAAGATGCGGGCCCCGGTGCTGCGCCCCAGCATGTATCCGACGGCATCACCGACAATCGCCGCTACCATCAACGCGATGTTGATGGTGACGATGTTCAGCCCTCCCGCGCCGGCCACCACCCCCACCGTAAACAGCAGTGAATCGCCTGGCAGGAAAAACCCCACCAGCAGCCCGGTCTCCGCGAAGACGATGGCGAACAGCAGAGCATAGCCCCACCATCCTGCAAACACGGTTGTTAACAGAGCGAGCAGCCGCTCCGGGGTGGTCAGGATCCGGAGGAAGTCGATAACAGATTCAATCATGAGGAGTGAGAGCCGGCTGCCGGGTTAGCTGCGGTAGCTCTCCACCAGTTTCTGGATGTTCTCCTCGTAGATCTTCACTTTCTTGTCTTTGATCAGCTTGTTGACGATCCCGTCGGTGAACATCTCGCGGCGCTCCTGGGCGCGGCGGGCTTTGATGCTATTGGTCAACTCCGCCCGCGACGCCGCAAGCTGCGTAAGGTCTGCCGGGATCCTCTCGATCACTTTGACGAAGGCCACGCCGCTGGGCAGGCGTAGCGGCGGCAGCATCGTGCCCACCGGCTTCCTGAAGGCTTCCTCGATCTGAATGGCCGGGCCGATCGTCTCGATCTGGCCCCCGCGGGCCACGGCTTCCGAAGTAGTGACTGTGACGCCGGCCAGCTTGGCGGCGGCGGCCAGGTCGGGGTTTTCCTTCAGCCGGGCTTCGAGCTCATTCATCTTGTCCTGCATCAGGTTCTGGGCACGCATCTCGGTCAGTTGTGCACGGATCTGAGGGCTCATCTCCTCAAACGTCGACTGGCGCGGAGCGATGATCGCCGTCACCTGCGCGATCACCAGTTTGTTGTCGCCGATCGGGACGATGCTCGACACGCCACCCTGGGGCAGGTTCCTCACGGCATCTTCGAAATCGGCCGAGACGCCGACCTCCGGCATCGGATCGCCTTGTCCGGCGGCCTCGACGCGAGCCACGGCGATCCCGTTGTCGCGGGCGATCTTCTCGGCCTCGGCGGCCGAACGGATCAGCGCCGTGCGGATCTCGGTGGCCAAGCTCTGCATCCGGTTGTAGATCTGGTCGCGGGCGATGTCCTGGCGGATCTCATCCTTCACTTCCTCGAACGGACGCAGCCGCGCCTGTTCCTTCTTCGTCACCTGGATGATGTGGAAGCCATACTGCGTCGTCACGACGTCGCTGATCTGGCCAGGCTGAATCGAGAACGCGGTTTTCTCGAACTCCGGTACCGTCTGGCCGCGAACCAGCCAGCCCAGGTCGCCGCCCTTCACCGAACTGCCCGGATCGTCGGAATTGTCCTTGGCAAGCTGGGCGAAATCGCCGCCCGAACGGAGCTTCTTCAGCAGATCCTGGGCCTTCACCTTCAACTTCTCCACCTCGGCGGCGGGCTTGTCGGTGGTCATCAGTAGGATGTGGCGCGCCTCAACGCGATCCGGCGTCTTGAACCGCTCCTGCTGCTGCATGTAGGCGGCCTGGAGCGTCGAGTCAGGCACTGTGAACGACCGGGCGATGGTGGGCTCGTCGATGCCAAAGATCAGGTAGCCGCGCTTTTCGGGGGACTTGTAAGCGCTCTTGCCGCGCTCGTAGAACTCCCGCATCTCCTGCTCGCTGGGTGCGGCCTGCGCCCGGAACTTGTCGGGGCCAAGCACAAAGAAGCTCACCTTCACCTTTTCGTTGCCCTGGCGAAACTCCTCTTCCACCTCGGCGGGCGTCACCACAACGCCTTCAATCGCTAGTGAGATCAGCTTCGTCGCCAGCGCCTGCTTCTCCACCGAACTTTCGAACTCGGGGATCGAAATGTTCTGCTGGGCGAGGAAAGCCCCGTAAGTCTCCTTACCGACGAACTTGCCGCTGGCGTCAAACAGCTGCGGGATCAGGCTGGCGATCGTCTTGCTCAGTTCCTGTTCGGAGAGCTTGAAGCCCATCTGCTTGGCCTGGAAGGCCAGAGCCCGGTCGGCCACGATCTGCTTCACGAACATCGGGATGTAGATGCTCTCCATGCCCCGCTGAATGCTGCCGCCGCGCATCTCGCGGTCGACGATGCGGCGGATGTCGAGCACAGTCAGAGCTTCATCGCCGATTTCGGCCACGATCTGCGGATTCGATTCGCCCCCGCCCACTAGGCCGCTATAGCCCGGCACCAGTGTAATCACCATGGACAGCGCGACGAGGCCGAGGAGGAAGCCGAGGACGTATCGGACAGACTTCTCCCGGCTGCGGAACAGGTCAAACATTGAAACAGTCTCCTAGCGCGTGCGTCGAACGCGATTGCACGCAATTACCATTATATCCAGCCCGGACGCCCCGTCAGCAAGCGGGCGGGGCGGCCCCTAATCCGTCCGTAAGGGATTTCGGAGTGCCGGCGGGAGGCCGATGGAATGGGGCCGAGATGGGGGCTGCGAGTTTCACCCAGTGGGTGCGTAATTGCTACAGGGTAGATGATGAGTCTGTCGAACAAGTCAAAGCGTTCTCCCGCCGCGGGCGAACTGCCCTTCCAGTACGACTGGGAGCCGGCTGAGCAAGTGCTGTCGGCCTATGCGGGAATCCCGCTTTTTGTGCGGGCGGCTCGCTCGTTCGGAGTGCCTGAAAGCGTGGCGCGGAATCTGTCTCTGAAGCAGCGCCAGCGCGGCTTCGACGAAGCGACCTATGTGGAGAGCTTCCTGGCTCTGAACGCCCTGGGCGGCGACTGCCTGGAGGACTTCGACCGATTGCGCGAAGATGTTGGCCTGGCCGAGATGCTTGGGCACGAGGTGCCGAGTCCGGAAGAGGCACGGAAATTTCTGTACCGGTTTCATGACGAGAGCCGGATCGGCACGGCGCAGCAGGAACTGCCCGTGGGACAGGTGAGCTATATTCCCACTGAGGGCGAAGCGTTGCGTGCTCTGGCGCAGGTGAATCAGGATCTGGTGCAAGCGTTGGGGCGGCGGTGTGCGGAGCACAAGATCGCCACCATCGACCTGGATTCGACGGTGATCGAAAGCTGGAAGCGGGAAGCCAAGCCGGTCTACCAAGGTGGGACTGGCTCCCAGTCGGTGCTGGCGCTGTGGGCGGAGATGGATTTGGCGGTGGCCGATGAGTTTCGGGACGGCAACGTGGCGGCGCATACGGAGTTGCTGGGTGGGACCAAGCGGGCTTTTAGGGCGCTGTCGGAGACGGTCGAACAGCGCTACTTCCGGGGGCGATTCGGCCTGCTACGACCAGCAGTTGTTGATGTGGCTGAGGAACCGGAGCAGGCAGGGTGCGCCGGAGGGCTATATCGGATTTGCCGTTAGTGCGCGCATGAGCGAGTCGCTGCAGAGCAAGATCCGAATGCTGCCGGAGGCGGGCTGGCGGCCATACCGTGAAGATGCCGAGGTGATTTGCGAGTGTGCGGAGTTGCCGTGGGATCCGGTGGAGCGAACAGTGGGGAATGTGCTTGATGAGGTGCGCTATCTGGTTATCCGGGTGCGGCGCCGGCAGGGCACGCTGTTCAACGATGGAGCACTGACCAAGCACTACGCGGTGGTCACCAACCGATTCGATTTTGACGGCAAGCGCCTGCTGGAGTGGCATCGGGAGAAGGCTGGTTCGATCGAAGCGCTGCACCACGGGTTGAAGAACGAGTTGGCGGTCGGCGTGATGCCCTGCGCACGCTTCGGGGCCAATGCGGCGTGGCTGCGCCTGGCGGTGATCGCGCACAATGTGCTGACGGCATTGAAGCGGGTGGCACTGAACGAGAAGTGGTTGCACGCACGGCCCAAACGGCTGAGATTTCACTTTTTCTGCTCGCCTGGCAAGTTGATCCACCATGCGCGGAGCATCATCGCAACCGTGCAACGCAGGGCGGCCGTACTGGCCGAAGCCTGGGCTCTGCTGCCAAGCCCGGCGTAAGTGTTATTGGGCATGCTCAACAAGAAATGATGGTTGGCGGAATCGCCATTTTCCAGCCGGGACGAAGTGTCAATCGGTTACGGGAAAAACCTCAAGTAACCGCGACGTCACGCCAACCCCAACCGTTCCGTCTCCACGGACACAGCACATCCTACGGCTCCGTCGTGCAAAACGCGCACTGCCCCACCCAACCAACACCCACGTTCTCCCTTACAGGCGGATTACGGGCGGCGCGGCGGAGGAGTTGCGCGCCGCCCCTTGAGCCAGCATTCAGGTATGACCGCAAGACCACTGGCCGCGGTTGCAGGACCCAGCCAGACGGCGCTGCCCCCTTTTCTCCGAGGGGCACGCAGCACCATCCCTGGAAGATGCACCGACCGCGGGACAACCTCGCGGCTCAACCTCTTCTCCCTTATCGAACGCAAACGAGCGTGTTTGAGAGAATTTCTAGCTTTTTTCGATGTCCCGGTGCGAGATCCTGGCATGGTAGCCGGACTTCTGCAGCCGCTTGCCGATCTCCTCGGCCATCATCACCGAGCGGTGGCGGCCGCCGGTGCAACCGAAGGCGATGGTCAGATAGCTCTTGCCTTCGTGGATGTAGTGCGGCATCAGAAACAGCAGCATCGATGCCACGCGTTCGATGAACTCCTGCGTCTGCGGGTAGCTGCGGACGAATCGCGCCACGCGCGCATTGCGCCCGCTCAGGCTCTTGAACTCCGGGATGTAGTTCGGATTGGGCAGAAACCGGACGTCAAAGACCAGGTCGGCGTCGGTGGGCACGCCATGGCGGAAGCCGAAGCTCATCGACGAGACCATCAGCCGGATATCGGTGGGCGAGCCGAAAGCCTCGACGATCCGCCGGCGCAACTGGTGGACGTTCATCTCCGACGTCATCAGCACATGGTCAGCCAGGGCGCGGATCGGCGCCAGCAGTTCGCGCTCGGTCAGCACGTTGCCCAGAACCGACCGGTCGTGGCCGAGCGGATGCGGCCGCCGGGTTTCGCTGAACCTGCGGACCAGCGTGTCGTCGCCGGCGTCGAGAAAGAGAAGGCGGGTGCGGATGTCGCGCTTGATCGCCGAATAGATGGCCGGAAAGCGCTTCAGCGACTCACCCTCGCGGATATCCACCACCAGCGCCGCCCGCCGGATGTTCGGCGAATCCTTGGTGAGCTTGGCGAAGGTCGGGATCAGGTCGACCGGCAGATTGTCGACGGCGTAGTAGCCATTGTCTTCAAATGCCTTCAGGACGGTCGCCTTTCCCGACCCGCTCAAACCGGTGATCACGACCAGTTCGGGCGCCTGCTCAGAGACCGGCTTGGTTACGGGCTTTGTGACGGACTTCGGGGCGGGCGGCTCCGCCTTTCCTGCGCCCCCCGCCCCCGATTTCCTCGCTTTGGCCATGGATCAGGACTCGATCAGATCGACTTTGCCATCGCGTCGGCGCACCAGCACGCCCGTGCGGCCGGTTTCCGAGTCGGTGAACACAACATAGTCGCTGTCGCCGGGCATGGTCATCATGGCTTCCTCGGCGGTCATCGGTTTGCGGGACCCCCCGGCCTTCACCACCTTGGACGGCTTGGCGGCCTTCGCCGGCTTCTCCTTCTTTGCCGCTGCCCTGGTCTTGGCGGGCGCCGGCTTGGCGGCAGGCTCGGGGGTCTTGCGAACCGT
Source organism: Bryobacteraceae bacterium (assembly GCA_014860455.1). Taxonomy (GTDB): domain Bacteria; phylum Acidobacteriota; class Terriglobia; order Bryobacterales; family Bryobacteraceae; genus PNKE01. Next base: position 17,163 of record JACZJQ010000277.1, read on the forward strand.
TTCGCGATTCGTATCGCGGTATTTGGAGAGCATCTTGATCGCCTGCTTCTCCACCTTGGCGACGGCATCCATGACGGCCGTGTACTGATCGGGTGCGCTGGCAACTCCAACCAGGGCCTGATCATAGAAGTTGATCCGCACCTCGGCGTGCTGCTGGTGGCGGACGGTCTGCAAGGCGACCTGCGCGACCTTCTCACCCCGCTTCTCGAGTAGTTTGGAGAGCTTGGCGAACTGCGTCGCCAGCTTCCGCTCCTGTGATGGGGTCAGTTTGTCTTGCTTTCCTGTGAAGGTGATGTTCATAGCAGTGCCTTTCTGTCGGATTGTAGACGAACAGGCGCCGCCGCCGGGTGGCGTTAAGGACTAGTCCTTCACCCTGCGGTGGTGCGTGGAGGGTATTTTCATGTCCTCCCTGTATTTGGCCACGGTGCGCCGGGTGACCTTGATGCCCTGCTGCTTCAGCATGCCGGCAATGTGGTCGTCGGTGAGCGGACGTTTGGGATCTTCATCCTCTATCATCTTCTTCACCATGCGCTTGAGGTTTACCAGGGAGAGGTTGCCGCCTGTGGGGCCCTGAACGGCTTCGGTAAAGAAAAACCGGAGCTCAAAGACGCCGCGGGGGGTATGGGCGTATTTGCCGGCGACGGCGCGGCTGACCGTGGAGGCGTGGACGCCGATCTCCTCGGCCACCTCCTTGATCATCATCGGCCGTAATTCGTCGATGCCGGATTCGAGGAAACCCCTCTGGCGGGTGATAATCACTTCGCAGACCTTCAGGATGGTCTGCTTGCGTTGTTCAATATTGCGGATCAACTGAAGGGCCGACGCGTAGCGGTCCTTGATATAGTTGCGCGTCTCTTTGTCGGCGCCCTCGCCGCGTTCAAGCAGATGGCGGTAGCTGCCATTGATCCGCAGCACGGGCAGCCCTTCGTCGGTCAGGCTGACGATGTAATCCTCGCCATCCTTTGAGATGTAAACGTCGGGTTCCACGGCCCTTGCGCCCGGGCCAGAGTATTTCAGCCCCGGCTTGGGATCGAGGTGGAGGATGACGTCGATGGCGATCTCGATATGCGATACCGGCCGCTTCAACAGCCGGGCCAACTCCTTCACGCTCTTTGACTCCACCAGCTTCAGGTGGTTTTGGACAATCTGCCAGGCCACGCTGCCCTGCGCCCCGCGGTCTTCGAGTTGCAGCAACAGGCACTCCTGCAAACTGCGCGCCCCGACGCCCGCCGGATCGAGCGACTGAACCTCTTCAAGCGCCTTATCGAGCACCTCTACCGAATGCCCCTCGGCGGCGGCGATGTTTTCGAGCGTGTCCTCGAGGTAGCCGGATTCATCCAGATTGCCGAGAATCGCCTCGGTGGCATCACGGATCTCAGGCGGCACCACGATGAGGCTCAACTGTTGGCGCAGGTGATCGGTCAGCGTGACCGGCGACGAAAGGAACGCCTCGAACCCTGGCTTGTCAGGATCATACTCGGCGGGCGAATGGACCGGCGGGTCCATGAAATCCTCGAAGTAGCTGCCGAAGTCGATCTCTTCGAAGGCATCGGGCGCTTTCTGCGCCTCAGCTGCCGCGCCTGCTTCTCCCGCATGGGCGTCGCCATAGGCCTGGGCTGTGACGTCCCTGACCTCGGCGTCGGCCGGGTGCGGGTCGGGGTCGCCGCGTTCGAGCATCGATTGGACCTCAGCCGGCGTCAACTCCTCAGCACCCTCGACAACCTCTTCCAGAACCGGGTTTTCCGAGATCTCCTGGTTGATCAGTTCCTTCAGCTCCAACTTGTTCAGTTGCAGCACGGTGACCATCTGAACCAGACCCGGCGTGAGGATCTGCTTCTGTTTCACCGCGATCTGCAATCTGGGCGAGAGGAAGCTCATCTGGCTCCATTTTACCAGTTATGACAGAAATACAAGCCTAAAACGCTTTGCCCGTCAAAGAGTTATGCGTTCCCAGGGAAACGCCGGCCCGACGTCAAACTTATCGGCACGGAAGTTCTGATGACTAGCAATACCAGCGAACGTCTTGAAGTAGCCGCCTGGCTCGGCAACGGTCCGCTTGGCCATCGAGGGCAGGCGCTTTGGGATGGCGAACCGCTCGCGTAGGGTCAGGATGAGCGGTGTAAGAGCTTGAATCTGCGCCTCGGTGTAGGCCGCATAATAGTTGAATCCGCGGTAGGCGCTCTTCACGTATCGATCGGTCTGGGCCGTCGTGCACCAGACGGTGGAAAAGCGGTTGGCCGGGTACCACCAGCAGAGTTCGCCGGCCGCGTTGGGTTTCAGCGGCCCCGGATTGACGATCTCGATTCCGATGCTGCGCTTGTCATGCAGGTGGTTGGCCGAGTCAGCACCTTTGATCCCGAGGTGGTAGGCCCAATAAGACGGGTCAAAGAGCTCGTAGATCTTGCCATCAACATCCAGGATGTAGGCCGTGGCCACACGCGCCGAGGCCGCCACCCAGGTATTGTAGGCCGAACGGGCCGACATCCCGGCGGTGAAGTGGAGGACGATGAGGTCCTTCCTGTGCTCTTCGGGGATAAAGCCGGACTGCGGCAGACGGAACGTCCTCTGGTCGATGACGATCGGCGCCGTAGTGGGTGGACGCGGCGGGACAGCCTCGTTGTCGCTGAGTTCAGATGAGTCTGTCGTCACCGATGGGATCTTCAGCATTTGGCCCACTTTGATCCTGTTGGGATCGGTGATCGAATTCACCTCAATGAGCAGGTGCAGCGGTATGCCAAACCGGCGGCAGATGATGGAGAGCGTGTCTCCGGAGCGGACCTTGTATTCGTTCATTTCTCAGTTCCCGGGGGGTTGTGCCGGCTCGGGGGCGCGAGGTCGGATTCTGACTTCAATCCGATCCCCCCGGCTTCGGCCCTCTGTCGCTTGATCTTCGCATCATGTTGAACTGAGGGCGAAGATTTTCTTCTCGGTACTATGACTCGGAGTTTGACAAAACGAACGATGGGGCCTCCTCAAGTGAGCAAGCCCCATCCTTGATCCCAACCACGCGTGCTCGCTAGAACGGATAAAGCACGCTTGAGGCCGGCTCTTCCGCGCCGGCCCCGACCGTGGCGTGTTCGCCCTCGGCCGAGTGCTTGCGGTAGAACAGGCCCGTCTCGCCCAGGTACACCTCGTACTCTGCGCCCTGCTCGAGATTGCCCTGGATGAGCATCTCCGACAGCGGATCTTCGATGTACTTCTGCAGGGCCCGGCGCAGTGGGCGGGCGCCGTAACTGCGGTCGGAGCAGGTCTTTTCCAGGATGTAGCGGGCCGCGTCATCCGCCAGGCGAACCTTCACCTGCCTGGCGACCAGGTTCACATTGATCTGATCCACCAGCAACTGGATGATCTTGACCAGATCCTCTTCCACCAGCGAAGTGAACAGGATCACTTCATCGATCCGGTTCAGGAACTCCGGATTGAACGCCTTCTTCACCTCGGCCTGCACCATCTCCTCGACCTTGGCCGGGATGCCCGAGGCTTTTTGCGCCGCAAACCCGATGCCGCCCTTCTTGTCCAGGAAGCGCGCGCCCAGGTTCGACGTCATGATGATGATCGTGTTCTTGAAATCGACCGTGTTGCCGAGCCCGTCGGTCAACTGGCCGTCTTCGAACACCTGCAACAGGATGTTGTACACATCCGGATGCGCCTTCTCGATCTCATCCAGCAGGATGATCGAATACGGCGACCGCTTCACGCGCTCGGTCAACTGCCCGCCCTCTTCGTAGCCCACATATCCGGGCGGCGAGCCTATCAGCTTCGACACCGAGTGCTTCTCCATGAACTCGGACATGTCGAACCGGATGAGCGACTTTTCGGTCCCAAACAGGAACTCGGCCAGGGCCCGCGCCACTTCCGTCTTGCCGACGCCGGTCGGTCCCAGGAACAGGAAACTGCCGGCCGGCCGTTTGGGCGACTTCAACCCCGCACGCGACCGCCGGATGGCCCGCGCCAGCGCCGAAATCGCCTTCTCCTGGCTGACCACGCGCTTATGCAGTTCCTCTTCAATGCGGATGAGCTTGGCCACCTCTTCCTCGCGGATGGCCGTCATCGGCACGCCGGTCCAGCGCGCAACCACGTCCTCAATGTCGTCCTTCGAGACGACGCCGGTTGACGAGTCGTCGAGATTGAACTTCTCGCGCAACTGGCGCAGCGTTTCGCGCTCCTTGCGCTCTTCGTCGGAATAGAAACGCGCCTTCTCGAACTGGTGGTTGGCGATGGCGGTTTCCATGCGGTGGACGATGAACTTGATCCGCTTCTGGACGTCGGCGATCTCGGGCGGCAGAGTGGTCTGGCGCAGCTTTACCCGCGCGCCGGCCTCGTCAATAAGATCGATCGCCTTGTCGGGCAGGCAACGGTCAGGGATGAACCGCGAAGAAGCGTACACGGAGGTTTCAATCGCCTCGTCGGTGTAGGCCACGGCGTGGAACTTCTCGTACCGCTCCTTAATGCCAAACAGGATCTTACAGGCATCTGATTCGTTCGGCGGCGCCACCTTGACGGCCTGGAACCGCCGTTCCAGCGAGCGGTCCTTTTCAATCGACTTGCGGAACTCGCCCGGCGTCGTGGCGCCGATGCACTGGACCTCGCCGCGCGAAAGCGCCGGCTTGAGGATGTTGGCGGCGTCCAGAGATCCCTCGGCTGATCCGGCGCCGACCAGCGTATGCAGTTCGTCGATGAAGATGATGGCGTTCTGATTCTCCATCAACTCCTTCATGATCGTCTTCAGCCGTTCCTCGAACTGCCCGCGGTACTTGGTGCCGGCCACGATCAGCGACAGGTCGAGCGCCAGAATCCGCTTGTCGGCCAGGAAGCTGGGCACGTCGCCGTCGGCGATCTTCTGGGCCAGGCCCTCGACAATGGCGGTCTTGCCGACGCCGGGCTCGCCGATCAAGACGGGGTTGTTCTTCGTCCGGCGGCAGAGGATCTGGATGACGCGCTCGAGTTCGTAGTCGCGGCCGATGAGCGGATCAAGCTGGCCCTCGGCGGCCGATTGCGTCAGGTCGCGGCTGAACTCGCTGAGCAGTGAGCTTTCCTTCGGCTTCGTCGCCGCCGTCCGTTCTGACGTCGTCCTGGAGATCTCCTCTCGGACGTTGGCCAGCCTCAGGCCGCGCTCGTGCAGGATCTCGGCGGCGAAGCACTTCTCCTCGCGCAGTAGTCCGAGTAGCAGGTGCTCGGTGCCGATGTGCTTATGGGTGAGACGCTCGGCCTCCTCCGCGGCATAGGCCAGCACGCGCTTGCACTCGTGGCTCAGCGGCAGGTCGACTGAAGTGGAGCCCTTCTCGCGCGCCGTCGTCTGCGCCTCAATCTGCTTGCGGATCGATTCAATATTGGCCTGCGAGCGCAGGAACCGGTTGGCCAGTGCCTTGTCCTCCCGATTCAGCCCAAGCAGAAGGTGTTCGGTTTCGATGTAAGGCGAACCGAACTGGCTGGCCTCGTAGCGTGCGAAGAAAATCACCCGCCGGGCCTTTTCCGTATATCGTTCAAACATCTGCTTCTCGCGCCTCTCTTCTTCCCCACGCCGGGCGACTCGGCCGGCATGACTCGACATCCCCTCACCGGACTCAGCTTCAACCTTAGGCTTGCCTGCCGGATTCAACGCGGTCCGGCCGCCCGTTTCAACCGTGCCACGGCAGGCGCGGTTTCAGTTGCCTCATCGTGCGCCTCTGAACTAGCGCGCGTGACCTCAAACTGAAGAAGCGCGATGGTACAGCGCGGCTTCTCAAAAAACCCTGCGCGCTCGTTCAGCGCGCCCTGTCTTAATTCCCTGCGCGCTCGCAGAGCGCGCCCTCTCTTAATTCTAAGATGCGCGGGGCCCTGGCGGCGAACGCAGGATTGTGCGTGACGTAGATGGAAGTGAGCGTATAGTCCTGATGCAATCGTTCCAAGAGATCGATCACCTTCATCCCCGTGCGTTCGTCCAGATTGCCCGTGGGTTCGTCGGCGAGCAGCATCGACGGCCCTCCCACAAGAGCCCGGGCCAACACGGCCCGCTGTTGTTCGCCGCCGGAAAGTTCCCCGGCGCGATGGTGGCCGCGGCCGGCCAGGCCGACCTTTCCCAGTTGCGCCGCCGCCGAATCGGCGGCCTCGGCACGGGCCACGCCCCGGATCAGCAGCGGCATCATCACGTTTTCCAGCGCCGTGAACTCCGGCAGCAGCGTGTTCATCTGCCAGACGAACCCGACTTCCCGGTTGCGCCACTCGGCGATCTCATCGGGCTTCCGGCCCAGCATCGGCTGGCCGCGGAAGTAGATCTGCCCCGACGACGGCGCGTCCAGCAGGCCCAACAGGTGCAGCAGCGTAGACTTGCCCGCGCCCGACGAGCCGATCAGCGCCACGCGGTCGCCCTGATTGATGGTCAGATCGACGCCCGCGAAGACGGTAAGCGGGTTGTCGCCCGAGCGGTAGGTTTTGGTGAGCGCTTCGGCCCTGAGGATCGGCACTGCCACTATACTCATTATCGGCGAAGCGATCGCAAGGTTGAAGCCTTCGGCGAGCGATCCGGGCCACATGGTCCGGCCGGATAGAGGAAGAGCCCTGCCTCCGGAAGGAGACAGGGCCCTGGATAACCGCGCCGAAACCGGTTAGAAAGTGAACCGGGCGCCCAATTGAATGATGCGGGCGTTCTGGCCGACCGCCGTGTACTGGCCGAAGTCCTGCGCAGTGATGGTGCGGCTGGCCTCCTGGAACGACGTGTTGTTGAAGATGTTGTAGAACTCCGCGCGAATCTGGATCCGGGTCTGTTCCGTCAGGTTGAAGTTCTTATAAACGTTCCAGTCAAAGTTGCGTTCGCCGTTCAGGCGAAGCACGTTGCGGCCCATCCCGCCGAAGTTGCCAAGCAGGGGCTGAGACAACCCGAGGCTTTGCGCATACGCGGAGATGTTCTGCACCTGTCCGGTGGTCAATCCGGACGGAGCACCGGCCGAACCCGCCGGCCGCGGATCGAAGTTGACCGGGCCGGTAACGTTTGGCCTCACCTGCCCACCGCCGCCGATCACGGTGAGCGGAGTAAGGCCGCGGCGTGCGCCCGCATCGAGGGTTGTCGGGAAGCCTGTCCGGATCGAAGTGATCCCGGTGAATCCCCAGTTGCCTGCGAGGTTCCGCATGGCCCAACTGCTCGAGCCCTGGAACCACTGCGGCTCCCACACGTGGCTGACCACCAGACGATGCCGCAGGTCAAACTGCGCGGCAGCGCGGTTGTCGCGATTGTTCCGCGGATCCTGCTGCGCGGAGGAGTCATTGATCAGGACGCCGAGTACGTCGGAGCCGTCGTCAATGGTCTTCGACCATGTCCAGTTCATATTCATCATCAGGCTGTTGCTGAAGCGTTTCTGCGCTTCGAACTGCATGGCGTGATAGTTGGAGTCGGCCGAGTTGTCCACATAGACGATTGCGTTGTAGCGGCCGTCAATGCGGTTGCTGCGGCGGGCGACGTTGCCGTTTTGGAGTCCGAAGACGGACTGCCATTCGGCCAGCCGTGCGGTTTCATCGGCCACGCTCGCCGCCGGCGTGGGCGGGGCGGCGATGAAGTTGAGGTCGCGCGACCTCAACAGGAAGTTGCCCTTCGTGCCAACGTAGCTGGCCTTCCAGACAACGCCGAACTGCTCGCGCTGGATGCCGAAGTTCCACTGGTGAACCAGCGGATTGTTCAGTCCCTGGTCGATGGCGGGCGAAATGCCGCCGAAGTTCAGGGCGGTTTGGGAGAACGAGCCGGCGGTGGCTGCCGTCGAGGTCTGAATGGTCGAGGTGCCGGCCAGGATCTGCTGCAGGCTGTTGTTGCCGGCAAAGTTTGCCTGACCGCTCAATACGCCAGCCACGATGAAGGGCGGCAGGAACCGCTGATTCGTGATCGGGTTCAGGAAGATGAAGTCGTAGGAAATCCCATAGCCGCCGCGGATCACCGTGCGGCCATCCTGACCCGGGTTCCAGGCGAAGCCGAACCGCGGCGCCCAGTTGGTGTTGCTCTGGAACGACGGCTGACCGGTTTCGAGTGCGCCAAGCGGACCCGGACCCGCACCGGCGAAGTTGCCCGTGTTGTTCAGGTTGAGGTTCGAGATCGTGCCCTTGAGTTCATAAGGGCCGCCGGCATACTCCATGCGGATTCCGAGGTTCAGCGTCAGTTTCCGTGAGACCTTCCAATCGTCCTGCGCGAAGGCGAAGAAGTTCTTGACGCGGTTCTCGCGGACAGAGTTGCCGAATCGCTGTTGGAACACCGCCGGCACGCCGCGCTGGAAGTCGGCGAAGTTGGCGAACTGCAGCAGCGGACGGAACAGCGCGTCGAACACGCTGTCGGCCTGCAGGAAGTAGTACTCGCCGCCGAACTTCAGGTAGTGGCTGCCCTTCACCATGCTCAGGTTGTTGTTGAACTGATAGGTCTTCTGCTCGCGACCCTGCGGCAGGCCTTCCCACACGCCAAAGCTATTCACCGAGGCGTCTGCGAACGTGATGCGAGGTCCAAGCGGATAGGGAGTGTCGATCGGGAAGCCCGCATCGCTCTGGCCGAAGCCGAACCGGAACTCGTTCACCACGCTGTTGCCGAACAGCCGGGTGTGCGCCGCGGTGGACTGGCGTGGCTTGCCCAGGCTGTTGGCGCCGAATCCCGGCAGGTTCGAGCCGATGAAGGTCAAGCTGTCGGCGGCCGTCACGTTATCGACCTCGCTGTAGCGGAACCACAAGCTATCCCGACTCGTCAGATTGGCGTCAAACCGGAAAGCATACTGCCAGAAGTCTGTACGGTTTGCGGCCGACGTTCCGATCTGGCCCGTTGGCGAGGTCGGCACGGCGTACTGATCAAACAGGGCACGTGCGCTCGGATCAGTGATGGCGGCGGCCTGTTCCGGCGTCGGAACCCGGGCGATGCGCGTCGCGCCCGCGCCACGCTGCTTCAGGCCCTGGTAATCCGAGTACCAGAAGGCCTTGTTGCGTAGGTCAAGGAGCTTCGGAATCACCACCGGCCCGCCCAGCGACCAGCCATACTCGTTGCGCCTCAGGATGTTCGTCCTGCCGGTTCTATCAAAGAATGGCCGCGCGTTGAGTTTGTCGTTGCGGAAATACTCAAACAGCTCACCGTGGAGTTCGTTTGTGCCGTTCTTCGTCAGGTAGAGCACCTGCGAGCTGGAATTTCGGCCATACTCGGCGCTGAAGTTGTTGGTGATGACCTTCACTTCCTTGATCGAGCTGAAGTTCAGCGGACCCAGCGTACCGCCCGTGCCGGTCACCGACACGTCGGTCGCCGTAATGCCGTCCACGGTAATGTTGTTGCCGCGGCCTCGGCCTCCATTGGAGTTGAAACTGCCTGAGCCGAGGAACGGATTGTTCGACGAAACCGGCGCCACCCCCGGCGCGGTCAGAGCGAACAGATTCGGATTGCGCCCCACAGGCAACTCCTGGATGGTCTCGCCCACCACGGATGTCTGAATCTGTGCGTTCTCGGTATCGAGTTGCTGTACTGCGTCGGTTACCGTGACGGTCTCCGAGATCGAGCCAACTTCAAGCACGAATCGGACGCTCGTCACTTCGCCTGTCTTCACCTCGCCCTGAGCCGAGGAGACCCGGAAGCCCGGAGCTTCCGCTCGCACTTCATAGCGGCCAATACGGAGCAGCGCGAAGTTGAACCCTCCGTCGCTGCTGACCGTCGTCGTGCGCGATTCGCCGGTCTCGAGGTTGATCAGGGTGATCTTCGAAGCCGTAACGGCGCCTCCGGAACTATCCGACACAGTGCCTCGCAGATCGCCCGTGATCTGTCCGAAGAGCACCCCGGACGCCAGAAACAACGTAAACAAGAGTAAATGCAATGTGCGTTGCATACAGACCCCTTTCGTCTGGTCATTTGAGTAGTCCCGTTGAGCAGGCACGTGCAATCCGTCGCTACACAGGTCACGTGTTTTGGGTCGGGCGATGGGCGCTCGCGCGCCTGTACGGGATGAGTAAAGAACTGGTGTTGGCCCGCACGGATTCCGTCGAGCCGCTCTAACTAGCCTCAATTACACAGGTTGATGCACCTCAGAGCCGGATGGTTGCACCAGAGCACCATCTCTCTGCCTCCGAAGCGCATCGGCAACTCGGTCTATTATTGCGGAGGATGTTTGTGCTTTTTGTAACATTTCGTGCAGATTCAATAGGTTGGAGACCGTACGACCCACAGTGAACGGCGTTCTTGCCCGCACGGTCATTGCAACAAACCTTCAACCTGGCGAGACTGCGGCGCCACCTTGCTCCACCCACCACTTCCGAAGAGAAGCCGGCGTATGCACTCGGTCAGAGACACAACCCCCTATACATCGAGATCTTTAGATAGATCAATCCTGCAATCCTGCGACCGAACTGGCGGCTGCGCCGGCCGACGCCAACTGACTCGCGGCAATGTCCTGGACAGCGCCGAATGAAACGCCCCGTGCCCGGAAACGCTAACGGGAGAGCATCTTGCGGGTGAGATACGAAAACGTGCGGATCCCAGCAGCAAACTGGGCTGCCGTTTCTGCCTTCCAACTCGCCTCCAGGCAGGTGGCATGCAGGAGTCGACGAATCCCTACCCCGGGGACGGGAATTGCTTGACGCAAGAGTCCAAGGCAGCTATCCTTTATCTCATTAGTTCGCAAGGGCGTTACACAAGTTAATTCCTGTGTGCGTCGAAGGGAGTATTTCCTCATGAGCAGTGTGATCCGATCCATCGCGATCAGTGTCTTTCTTTTGGCCCTCGGGTTCGCCCAGGTCTCCACTTCCCGGTTGGACGGCATTGTCGAGGACCAGTCCGGAGCAATCGTCCCGGATGCAAAGGTCGTTGCCGTCAACGACAGAACCCAGGCCAGAGCCGAGATGACCACCGGGCCGGAGGGCCTGTTCGTCTTCCCGTCGCTTCAGCCCGGCATGTATACAGTCTCAGTGGAGGCCGCTGGTTTCCGGAAGGCGGTCATCAGCAATGTCGAGTTGAACGTCTCGGTTTCGACAACCCAGCGCGTCAAGCTCGAGGTCGGCCAAGTGACTGAGAGCGTTGTGGTTGAAGCCGAAGCCGTCCGTGTTCAGACCGCTGATGCCCAGTTGGGCCGGTCGGTGACGATGCGCGACATCGACACGCTGCCCCAATTGAGCCGCAGCCCGATCACGCTGGCCGTGTTTCAGCCTGGCGTCGTCTCCAACGCCGGCGACACCTCGTTCGCCTACGTGAATGGCACCCGCCAGGGCAGCAACAATACCACGCTGGACGGCATCGACGTCAACGACGCCGTCGCCCCCCGCCTCGGTCTGGCCATGAATGCCAACAATACTGACTCGGTCGGCGAGTTCCGCATGGTCACCAATGGCGGAAAAGCCGAATACGGCCGCAACGCCGGCGGCCAGGTGGAACTGATCACCCGCTCAGGCACCAACCAGTTCCACGGCAACCTGTTCGACTACCACCGCAACACGGTATTGAACGCCAACAACTTCTTCAACAACGCATCGGGCGTCAAACGTCCCAAGTACATCCAGAACCTCTTTGGCGGCTCCATCGGCGGCCCTGTGATCAAGAACAAGACCTTCTTCTTCTTTAACTACCAGGCCAGCCGCGTCGCCCAGGAAGTGGTCCGGAACCGCACGGTCCCGACAGTCGAGATGAAGCAGGGCCTCTACCGCTGGCGCTCGCCCGGTTCCACGGCCATCTCCACCTTCAACATCGCCCAGAACGATCCTCGCGGGAAAGGCCAGGACGCCGAAGTTGCCAAGATCTGGGCACTCTACCCGAATCCGAACAACTTCGACGTCGGCGACGGCCTGAACTACGCCGGCTTCCGCTTCAACAACCCCGCCGGCAGCGAGAACGACCAGTACACCCTCAAGGCCGATCACAACCTGAAAGATGGCCACCACCTGTTCTTCCGCTATAGCTGGTTCGAGACCTTTTCGATCGACTCTCTCAACAGCGCTGACGCCACATTCCCCGGCCAACCCCAGGGCAACCAGGGCGGCATCCGCTCAGGCTTCTCCACCGGGTCTAACTGGGTCATCACCCCCTCCCTGGTGAATGAACTCCGCGTCGGCACGCAGAGCGCCAACAGCGCATTCAACCGCCCCGGCCGCCTGCCCGGCCCGATGGTCATCACCAACTATTTCACTGACCCGCTGAATCCCGCGTTCCCCCAGGCACGCAATTCACCGGTCTGGGAAGTCACCGACAACCTGACCAAGCTCAAGGGAGCCCATACCATTAAAGTCGGCGGCCAGTTCCGCTACACCAAGCAGTATGGCGTGAACGAGGCCGGCATCTACCCCAACGTCACCACCGGCATCACGTTCGGAAACAATGTCCCGACCTCCATCGGACCGACCGGCGCGTCCGTCATCTCCTCGGCCAACCGCCAGGTCTTCGAAGGTCTCTATAACGATTACCTCGGCCGCATCAACCAGGTCACCCAGACCTTCTATAGCGACCTGGAGACGTGGCAGGCGCCCGGCACTCCTCGCGTCCGCAACTTCAAGGTTCGCGAACAGGCCTTCTTTATCCAGGACGACTGGAAGCTCCGCCGCAACCTCACCATGAACCTCGGCCTGCGCTGGGAATTCAACGGCATCCCGACCGAACAGGACGGACTGCAAGGGACGCTCGACCGCGCCGATCTCATGAGCCCGGCCGTCGGCTTCACCGACCTCAAGATCCAGAAGTCCAACCAGTGGTACAAGAAGGACTGGAACAACTTCGCCCCCCGTTTTGGCTTCGCCTGGGACATCAACGGCGACGGCAAAATGGCCGTTCGCGGCGGTTACGGCATCTACTTCGACCGCCTGATCGGCGCCACCATCAGCCTCGCCGACGGCAACACCCCCGGTTTTGCCCAGGCCAACCAGGCCTTCCCCAACCAGGCCGGCGGCGATGTCCGAATCGCCGATGGCATCCCGATGCCGGTGCAGCCCGCGGCCCCGGTGATGCAGTTGCCGCTCACCCGAGCCACCAGCATCGTCATCTTCAATCCGGACCTGGCCACCCCCTACGTCCAGCAGTTCAACCTCAATTTCCAGCGCGAGATCGCGAAAAACACCGTGGTTGAGATCGGCTACGTTGGCAGCCGCGGCGTGAAGCTGTTCTTCAACACCGACCTGAACCGACAGCGGATCGAAGCCGACCTGCTGCCCGCGTTCAAGGAGCTGCGCGCTTATCAACTGAACACCGCCACTCCGGTGTCGCCCAGCAACACCCTGGTCCGGTTGTTCGGCTCCGCCGCGGCCGCCGTCTCCGGCATCGGCGCCACCAACCTCGCCAACGGCGCCGTCGGCACCGTGGCCACCAACATCGACCGCACCTCGTCGATCTATAATCGCTACGCCTCGGCCGGCCTGTCCAACCACTACCTGCGCAACTATCCGCAGTTCAACCAGGTGATCCAGGGCGGCAACCACGGCCGGTCGTACTACAATTCGGCCCAGATCAGCGTCCGCCGTAACATGGCCTCGCTGCAGATCTTCGCCAACTACACCTTCAGCAAGAGCATCGACATCGGCTCGGCCGAAGGTAACGGCTACTCCGCGCCCGTCGATCCCCTCAACATGATCCTCGGCCGCGCCCGCAGCGATTGGAACCGTCCCCATGCCTTCAACGCTTCCATCATCTATGTCCTGCCAATCGGCAGGGGCAAGGCTCTCGGCGGCGACATGCCTGCATGGCTCGATTCCGCCATCGGCGGTTGGGAACTCGGCGGCCTCACGCAATGGCAGAGCGGCAGTAACTTCACAACCGCCTCAGGCCGAGTCACCACCTGGGGCGGTATCACCACTTGGGCCAACTACTCCGGCGACCGCAACATCGGCGGCGTCCAGCGCCGTGACGGCGGGATCTGGTTCTATGATCCCAATACCGTCAACAACTTCTCGTTCCCGGGCGCCGGCGAACTCGGCAACTCCGGCCGTAACGCCTTCCGTGGTCCGCGGTACTTCAACGCCGACGTTTCCATCGTGAAGCGCTTCCGGATCTACGAAGACCACCGCATCACCTTCCGCGCCGAAGGCTACAACATCTTCAACCACACCAACTTCGGCAACCCGACCGTCGGCATCACCACTCCCGCCACCTTCGGCAGGATCAGCAGCGCGATCGGCCCTCGAATCTTCCAGTTGGCTCTCCGGTACGATTTCTAACCGGTCCGGCCTTCTTTTCGATACCTCAAACGGGCGGCTCTTCCCCAGGGCCGCCCGTTTTCTTTGCTCCTCATCGCTGCCCCAGCGCCCCAACCGCCCCGATTGCGTATATTCCCCCAGAGCCCCGCTACATGGCTCACGTGATTTCAATAACTTAGATGCTTGGATACTGTGGCGTCAAGATTGCATACACCAGTCATATGAATCCTGCGGGCGCCACCTCCGGCTACCGTCCTCGCCTGGTCTTCTGGGAATTGACAACAGGATGCAATCTCAGGTGCATACACTGTCGCGCCTCGGCCACCGAGTTGATGAGTCCCGATGATCTTTCCACCGCTGAATGCCTGGCGATTGTCGATCAGATTGCGTTATATGCCCCACTCATCCTGGTGCTCAGCGGCGGCGAACCGCTCTGGCGCCGGGATGTCTTCGACATCGCCAGTCACGCCGTATCCAAGGGACTCCGCGTCGCCTTGGCCACCAACGGCACCCTCATCGATGAAGCAATGGCGATGCGCATCAAGGATGCCGGCATCGTCCGCGTCTCCATCAGCCTCGACGGCGCCGATAAACAGACCCACGACGCCTTCCGCGGCCACGACGGCGCCTTCGATTCCGCCATCCGAGGCATCCGCCTCCTCCAGGACCTCGGCATCTCCACCCAGATCAATACCACCGTCTCCAAGCACAACGCCCACCAACTCCAAGAGACCCTGGAACTGGCCAAGTCTCTGAAAGTGGACGCCTTCCACCTTTTCCTCCTCGTCCCCGTCGGCTGTGGCCTCACCATCGCTGAAGACCAGTCCATCGGCGGCGCCGAGGCCGAAGAGATTCTCAACTGGTTCTACGACCGCAGCATCGATTCCGGTATGGAACTGAAGGCCACCTGCGCGCCGCATTACTACCGCATCGTCCGCCAGCGCCGCGCCGACGACCGCCGCGCCGGCCGCGAAGTTGC
Source organism: Bryobacteraceae bacterium (assembly GCA_014860455.1). GTDB lineage: Bacteria > Acidobacteriota > Terriglobia > Bryobacterales > Bryobacteraceae > PNKE01. The sequence goes on from JACZJQ010000277.1 coordinate 32,227, forward strand.
CGGGATGATGCCCCATCCGCGCCACTCGCACCACCCCGGCGCCCAGGATCCGACCGCGCTTAACCAGATGACCCGCGGCTGCCTGGCCGGTTCCGGCGTCTGTTTCATCTCCCACAGGGGCGTCGTCCAGGCCTGCGGCTATCTGCCCGTCGAGGCCGGCGACCTCCGTAAGCAACCGTTCTCAGAGGTCTGGGAAAGCTCGCCGCTGTTCACCGAACTGCGAGACCTCTCGCTGCTCGAGGGCAAGTGCGGTTGTTGCGAGTTCGTGCAGGTTTGCATGGGCTGCCGCGCCCGCGCCTACGGCATTACCGGTAACTATATGGAAGAAGAGCCGTTCTGCATCTACGAACCGCGGAACGCTGCCGCTCGGCCTGGGGAGGTCCAGCCATGAAGGCCTGCCGCTGTAGCGACGGCTCCGTCTACGTCAAGCGCGACCGCCACGTCTTTGTCGTCTGTGGCGGTGAGCACTGCCGCTGCGCAGGGTCGAAGGAACTTCTCGACTACCTCAAGCAGGCGCCCGTTTCAGGCGATGTGGATGTCCGGATCGCCGAATCGAGGGCTTGTATAGGCCATTGCGCCGCCGCCCCGGCCATGGTTGAGGACGGCCAGATCCTGCGTTGGGTCAGCCCGCGCCGGCTCAAGATCGAGCTTCTGCGCTTGGGTATCACTGGATGACGTTGCTGTTCGCAATCGGCAACTCTCAGCGCGGCGATGATGGCGTCGCCTCCGAAGTCTGCGCAATGGTCGGCAAGGGCGACTGGAAGATCATTGAAACCATGGAACTGATGCCCGAGATGGCAGACCATGTTGCCGGCGCTGAACGGTTGGTCTTCATCGACGCTGATTACCGCGGCGGTGAACCGTCCATCTCCCCGCTTTCGCCGGTCGCCTGCCATCCCGGCCCGATGACGCACTCCATGCGGCCTTGCGACCTTGTCGCCGTCGCCCGCCGGCTTTATGGTTTCAAGGGTCCGGCCTGGCAGCTTCGCGTTCCCGGAACCGACTTCGGCCTGGGGAGTCCGCTGTCCGGCACCGCGCGCACCAACGCGCGTCTGGCGGCCGGGTTACTCAGCGGCCTTCTCTTGCGTGACAAGTCCGTGGAGCCCTCTTGCCAGGGTAACGACGGAGCCGCCTAGCCTCAGCTACAGTTTCGCCGCGATCTCCAGTTTCATCGGGCTGCCTTGGTCGCGTAGAGGCGGTTTCTTGCGGTCGATCCTTGAGTCGGGAACCTCGGCCAGGTGCGTTGCCGCCTCGTGCGGATCGGGATAGAGGTCCACCGTCGCCGGATGATCGCTTTCAAGGGCCTGCAGATCGGCTTCTGTCAGGTAGCCGAGATAGACCGTTTCGCCGCCCCGAAGCTTGTGCACTTCAAAACTGCGGAAGACCGGCTTGTCGAACATGGCCACTTCAGAGGTTGCGGCCGAGGTCGTGAAACCGTAGACCCCCTCCGGCAGATTGGCCAGCGGACAGCCAGTCTCCTCGGCATTGAGTGCGCGCAAGTTCCACTTGGCGCGGACCTGTTCTCTCTCTGGACTCAGTGCGGGATGCTGCTCAATCGGCATACATCTTCAATTTAGCAGCCCACGCTGGTCCGTTCACGCCGCCGCACCCCACGGCACCGCCTCAATGGCTGGTGGCCTTCTTCGTCTCCCCCGGCTTCGCGCCGTGCTCGGACTGGTGAGCGTCTGCGTCTTTGCCCGCAGCCTCGCCCGCAGCCTTGCCCGTAGCATCCTTGCCGACCTTCGACGCGCCTTCGGAGTACTGAACTATCACCGAAACGCGCCGGTTGGCCGGGTCCAGGGCGTCAGCCTTGTTCCTCAGCACCACATCGGCGAACCCTCTCACCTGTGCCACCCTGCCGGGTTGGATGCCCGCCTCCTCCAGCAGCCGGCGGGCGGTGTTGGCTCTGTCGGCCGAAAGCTCCCAGTTCGTGTAGTGGCCGGAAGTCGCATACGGCTTGGCGTCGGTGTGTCCTTCCACCACCAGTTTGTTCGGTAGCGACTTCAACTGCGCGCCGAGCAACGTCATCATCTCCCGTCCGCTATCCTTCAGCGATGAACTCCCGCTCTCAAACCACAGTCCGCCTTCGTTCTCCAGCAACTCGATCCGCAGCCCCTCTTGCGTGATCGTCATCTGGACGTTTTTTTCCAACTTTTTCAGTTCCGGCAACTCTCTAACCGCTTGCTCCAGTTTTTCCAGCAGCTTGTCCAGATCTTCCTTCGCCACCGACAGCGAGTCCCCTGAACCCGACATCGTCGAACCCATCAGGTTGCCTTGGCCGGAGGGATCGGTGAAGTACCCGCCGACGGCTTTTTTCACCTCTTCATCCGAGGCCAGAAGCCACAAGACAATGAACAGCGCCATCATTGCCGTGACGAAGTCGGCGTAAGCCACCTTCCAGGCGCCGCCGTGATGGCCGCCATGGCCCTTCTTCTTTCTGATTACGATGATCGGCGGATGGTTCGGCGTTCCAGTGGCCATGACTGTCTCTCCTTACGCTGCCTTGGCCTGGGCCTGCGGAGCCGCAGCGCCCTTGATCGACGCCTCGGTTTCCTTGAACGTCGGCCGGACATGCATCGGGATTCCGCGCCGTGCAAATTCCACCGAAAGCGATGGCGCCAGCCCTTTCAGAAATCCAAGCACGCCCAACCTGAGGAACTGCATATATTCGGCCCGGTCCTGCACCTGCTTCGTCATCAGCGACGCCACCGGCCCCAGTAGCCCGTAACACATCAGAATGCCCAGGAAGGTTCCAACCAATGCTGCCGCCACCTTCTGTCCGATCTCCTCCGGCGGCCCGCCCAGCGAACCCATCGTGATCACCACGCCCAGCACAGCCGCTACAATGCCCAGCCCCGGCAGCGCATCTGCAACCGTCGACAGAGCCGATACCGGCACCGTCTCTTCATGGTGTTGAACCTCCATGTCCAACTCCATCAGTTGGTCGAGTTCAAACGGCCCGACGCCGCCAGAGATCGACATCCGCACCGTGTCGCAGAAGAATTCCAGTGCATGATGGTCTGCCAGGAACTTCGGATAGTTCTGGAACAGCGGACTCTTGTCAGGTTCATCGATGTCGGCCTCCAGCTTCGCCGCGCCGTTCTTGCGCGCATAGACGAAGATCTCGTTCAGCATCTTCAGCTGTTCGAGGTAGAACGCCTTGGAGTACTTGCTGCCCTTCAGCGAGCCCAACGTGCCGGAGATGACCGCCTTCAGAACATGCAGGGGATTCGCAATGATCAACGATCCCAACGCCGCCCCGCCGATGATAATGAACTCCGAAGGCTGATACAACACCAGCAGGTTGCCGTGGTGCATCACGTAACCGCCGGCCACTGAACCAAATACGACGATGATCCCGATGATTACGAACATTCAGGTTTACTCAAAGGCTTGTGTGCCCAAGCCTCCTCCAGTTTCCGTATCGGCCGCCCGCGCCATTCCTTGAGCCACTTCGGCCTTTTCGGCCGCGATGCAGCGGCGGCGGCCCGATAGGGCTGGCGCTGCGTTTGGTCCAGGTTGGTAAGATACCTCTAAGTGCCTGTTCCTTCAAGCAAAACAGCCGACTGCGCGCTGCCGGGCGGCATCGGGGTGCTCGACGGCCTTGTCGCCTCGGCGCCGGTCCGGGACGCCTTCCGCTTCTTTGACCACAACGCACGCTGGATCGACGAGCGACACCTCACCATTTGCCGGATCCCGGCCCCCACCTTCCATGAGCGCACCCGGGCTGAATGGTTTCTGGAGCAGTTCTCCTCGTTCGGCCTCTCGGCCCGGCTCGACCGCGCCGGCAACGTGCTGGCCCACCGCTCCGACGCTCCGCGGTCGGCGCCCCTGGTTGCCGTTACCGCCCACCTCGACACCGTCCTGGCCCCTTCGAACCCGGCCCAGATTGAGTTCGCCCGCGGCAAGTTTCACGGCCCCGGCGTCTCGGACAACGGCGCCGGACTGGCCGCACTGCTCGCCCTGGCGCGCGCATATGCCGAACTCCCACTTTCAGCAGGCTCCGCGACGCCGCTGTTCGTTGCCAACGTCGGCGAGGAAGGCGAGGGCAACCTCTCCGGCATGAGGTTCCTTTGCCGCCCGTCGCCTCTGCTGAACCGCATCCGGGCGTTCGTCGTCCTCGATGGCCCGTCGGTGGAACATATCACCTCCGAAGCTCTCGCCTGCCGGCGTTTCGAAATCTCCATGACCGGCCCCGGCGGCCACTCCTGGGCCGACCATGGTACCGCCAATCCGGTACATGCCCTTTCCCGGTTGATTACTACATTTATAGACATGAGGTCAGCCGTAAGGACTGCCGAACGATGCTCCTACAACTTCGGCGTCATCGACGGCGGCTCGACGGTGAATGCCATTCCCTCATCGGCGCGGGCGAAGGCCGATCTGCGCTCAGCCGATCCGCTCACCTTGGACGGCCTTGTGGACGACCTTTCGGCAGCATCCGAGTCGGCCGAATTAGCCGAGAATCAGATTGCGACGGCTGGACGTGTAACCGCCTCCATCCGCGAAACCGGTTCGCGGCCCGGTGGAAAGCTGAGAGACTCGGCTAGTATTCTCAGTTACATACGAGCCGTGGATCAGTATCTCGGCATCCGCTCCTGGCCCGATTGCGCCTCCACTGACGCCAATGTTCCGCTGAGCCTCGGCCTGGATGCTATCTCCATCGGAGCCGGCGGCGCAGGCGGCGGCGCGCACACGCCCGGCGAGTGGTATTCCTGCGAGGGCCGCGCCCTCGGCCTGCGTCGAATCACGCTTCTGCTTTGCCTGCTGCTCGCGGAACAGGACTGAGGATGAGCCTCCGTCTGCGGGCCGAACTGGTCCTTATTTTGATCGCCCTCATCTGGGGTGCGATGTTTGTAGTAGTAAAGTCCGCCCTCGCCGACGCCTCAACGCTCACCTTCCTCGCCATTCGCTTCTCGTTGGCGACTCTGTTCCTGTTTCTGGTCTACCGCACCCGGCTCACATCGGCTATTCCGCGCGGTAGGGCCTGGCTCGGCGGCGCCGTGTGCGGGATGTTTCTCTTCGTCGGCTTTGCGTTACAAACCGCCGGCCTGCGGTCCACTTCAGCCTCCAATTCCGCTTTCCTCACTGGCCTCTATGTTGTTCTTGTGCCTGTGTTTGCGTCGATCTACGAGCGCAAGCGGGTGGGCAGGGTGGAGTGGAGCGCCTGCGCCCTGGCCTTCGCCGGCACTGCCCTGATGACGGGCCTGGGCTTGGCTCCGCTAAACCACGGCGACCTGCTCACTATCGGCTGCGCCGCCGCCTTCTCCGCCCACATCGTCGCCGTCGCCCACTGGTCCGGACGCATCAACTACGAGTGGTTGACCATGCTCCAGGTGGCAGGTGTCGCCCTCCTCTCGCTCTCCAGCTTCTGGTGGGCCGAGACGCCTGCAATCAACTGGACCCCACGCCTCATCGCCGCCCTGCTTGTTACCTCCGCGCTTGCCACCGCCCTGTGCTTTGCCCTCTACACTTGGGCGCAGCGGCACACGACGGCCACTCGCGCCGCCCTTCTTTTCGCTCTCGAACCCGTCTTTGCCGGCCTTGTCGCCTGGGCCTTCGCTGGCGAACGCTGGACGATTTTCTCCCTCGCCGGCGCCGGCCTCATCCTCGCATCCATCGTCATGGCCGAACTCAAACCTCCGCCCATAAGTGAAAAGCCCGGACCCTGACGGGCCCGGACTTCTATCCAACCTATTGATTCTATTACCGTGCGGCGAGCAGAGCGCGCAAATGCCTGGCCCGTTCGGGCGACCGCAACTGGCGCAATGCCTTGGCCTCGATCTGCCGGATACGCTCACGCGTCACGTCAAACTGCTGGCCGATCTCTTCGAGCGTATGCTCACGGTCACAGCCAATGCCGAAACGAAGCCGGATCACCTTTTCTTCCTTCGGAGACAGCGTCTTGAGGATCGCCGCCGTCTCATCGCGGACGTTCGAGTCGATAACCGTCTCCACGGGTGAACTCACCCAGCGGTCCTCGATCAGGTCGCCCAAAGCCGACTCGCCATCGCGCCCGACAGGCGTCTCAAGCGAAACCGGGTCGCGGCTGATCGTTTTCAGCTTCTGGACTTTCTCAACCGGGATGTCCATCCGCCGGCTGATTTCCTCATTTGTAGGAGCTCGGCCAAGCTCCTTCTCCAGTTCGCGGGTAGCGCGCAGGAACTTGTTCATCGACTCGTTCATGTGCACCGGGATGCGGATCGTCCGCGACTGGTCCGCAATGGCCCGCGTGATCGCCTGACGGATCCACCACGTGGCGTAGGTCGAGAACTTGTAGCCGCGGCGGTACTCGAACTTGTCGGCCGCGCGCATCAGGCCGATGTTTCCTTCCTGAATCAAATCAAGAAGATGCAAGCCGCGATTGACATACTTTTTGGCGACGGAAACCACCAGCCGGAGGTTGGCCTCCACCAGGTCCTTTTTCGCCCGCTCAGCTTCGAGTTCGCCTTGGCGGATGACGGCCAACGTATGGCGCAAGTCGCCCAACGGCGCTCCGGCCTGCTGCTCTCGGCGCTTGATTTCGCGTTTCAGTTCGCGGATCTTGGCCTGGTTGTCGGACTTGCGGATTTCGAGGCGGCGAATCTCCTGGTCGAGATGGGCCATCTCCTCGGCCGCCTTCTCGATGGCAAGTGAGAACTGCCTCCACTTTGGCAGCAACCATGGGACGCGGCGAATATGGAGGGCGGTTTCGACCAGCGAGCGGTAGAACTTCTGCTGGGCCTTCCTCTTGAGCTTCCTGTTAGACGCCGGGACGGCGCCCAGTTTCTCCTCCGCCTGGTGCTGGCGCTTGAGGTGGCCAGCAAAGTCGGCGAACAGTCTTCGAATGTCGGCCTGGCGCTTCAGATGGATGGTGGTGCCTTCCTCGATATCGCCGGTGTCCACCCAGGCGCCGAGGTCTGAGTCCTCCAGTTTCATCTGCTCGGCAACGTGGAGCACCTGCAAATGGACCAGCACCGAACGGCTGATGGCCTTTTGCATCTTCAACTTGCCACGTTCCATGCGGCGCGCCAGATCCACTTCGCCGTCGCGCGTCAACAGGGGTACGGCGCCCATTTCGCGTAGATAAACGCGAACCGGATCGTCGGTGTAGATCGACTCCTCGACGTGCTGGGCCGCATGAAAGTCCTCCTCCTGCACATCGCCAGGGTGGAAGAAGTTGGCGTCCTCGTCGAATGAGGTCGGCAACTGGAGGCTCTCATGCGAATCGGCTAAAAAGTGATCGTCGTAATTGTCCACTGGTGGCTCACCTCACAATGCAATCACGAGACGCCACAAGGACGCTCGGGAAAAATGCGAATTGCTTTACTTTGTTCTTTGTTTTGTTGATCTTGCCAGAAAACGAGAGCGGCTGGCTGGCCGGATCGCCGGTGCTTCCGCTGGGAGCTACCCCAGGAGGGGTAGACAGGGATAGCGTGATTACGGCAAGGTCGTCGTAGATGGCGCAGCGCTCCGCATAAGGGTACCATGAAACGGCCCCTATTGTTAAGGTTCTATTTAAATAAGATGCACTCGAACGGGTACAGTTTCACCCAGGCAGGTTAAAAAGTCTTCCTTCCACGCCAGGCCGCCCGGCGACAACCCGCTGATCCACCGCCGGATCAGCGCCGCTTTTTGCGCATCAACTCCTTCAGCTCGCTCAGAAAAGCCTCGACATCCTGAAAGTCACGGTAGACCGAGGCAAACCTCACATAGGCGATCTTGTCGAACTGGGCGAGCTTGCCCATCAGGAATTCTCCTATTTCAGTAGTAGATATCTCGCGTTCAGGTTTTTCGGCCAGCAACCCGTCGACTTCATCGACCAGATTGGCGAGTACAGACATGCTGATCGGCCGTTTTTCGCAGGCCTTGAGCAATCCCGACAGGACTTTTTGGCGGTCGAACTTCTCGCGCCGGCCGTCCTTCTTAATAACGAGGTAGGGGATCTCGTCAATTCTTTCATATGTAGTAAAACGACGGAGGCACTGGAGGCACTCCCGCCGCCGGCGGATGGATTCGCCTTCGCGGCTTTCGCGCGAATCGATCACCCGGTCTTCCCTGTAGCCGCAAAATGGACAGTTCATGGTTCAATCTCGGACGCGATCGACTTCAATTTGGCCAATTTCAGCCCGCCGTGGAGGGCGAGCGCCAGACCGATGGGCACCACCAGAAGCATGGCGACGGCCCAGACCAGGATCGAGATGCCGGTGGCGCTGGCCAGGCTGACGCCGAAGAATTCCACCAGGACAACGGTGGAGACCACTTGAATCCCGCCGCCGATGCCCGGTATCTGAATGATACTGCCGAAGGCGACGAATCCGACATAGACCAGAGTTTGGGCGAGCGTCAGGTCAGCGGTTTCCGGGAAGGCGCGGAAGAAGGCGGCGTAGCCGGCCGAGATCACCGCCCACTCCAGCACCGACCAGACGAGCAGGCGCAGCACGCTAGAGATGGTCCGGGTGGCGTGCAACCCGTTGCTGAGCGCTTGGAGTTTCGCCTCCAACGCCGGCGGCACCTCGGCGCCAAAGGCCCGGATGACATCGGAGAGCCGGGTATGCAGGTCGCAGGAATAGCGGTGGAGTCCGAAAAGTACCATCAGGCAGATGATGGCGCCGAGGCCGGCCACCCAGCCGCCGGTCTCCATAGCCAGTTGGGCGGCGCGGGGGATATCGGAGGTGCTTCCGATATAGGCCAGGGCGAAGCCGAACAGGCCGACGACCATGAGGATGTCGTAGACGCGCTCAATGAACCAGGCGGCGAGTTGCGAGGGGAATGGGACGCATTCGGTTTGGGCGATCAGGTAGGGACGGACGATCTCGCCCGGCCGGCCCAGCAGCACCACGGCTGTGAACCCGATGGCGGTGGCTTTGAAAAGGTTCCAATGGCTGGGCCGGGGCTTCAACGGTTCGATCATCACCGCCCAGCGCAGGGCGCGACCGTAGTAGGAGAGGATCATCAGAAAGGCCGTCAGCAGCATCCAGCGCCAGTCTGCCCGGCCCATGGTGGCCCAGAACTCGGCCGACTCGAATCCTTCCTTGCGGGCCTCCCAAACGAACCACGCCACGCCGGCCGTCGCCGCCAGGGCGGCCAGCAGCATACTGAGATGGATGAACCGGCGGTGTTTTGTAAACTGCATCGGCTGCGCGCGCCGCGGGAGCCCCCAATTGGAATAAAATGGGAGGCCGCGGCGGTTGCTCTCTACATCGATTGAACTTTTAATGATAAAGCCTCGTTCCTCTAAGCGGAAGGCGAGATTGGCCAGCAATGAGCGGGCCGAGACGCCGGAGATGATCGCAAGAGGGATGAGGACATGGCTACGCCCCACATTTTGGGCTATACCGCAATCGCCGCCGGCGGCGGCACAGCTGCTTACCAGGCAGCTGGATCGCCGAATGCACGGCGAGCGGCTGGAGGAGCCGGTCCGTTTCCCATGAGCGCTTTCGACCTGGACACAGAACTCGTGGAAAGGTGTACGGCTGGCGAGGAGTCGGCGTGGGAGGATCTTGTTAAGATCCACACGCGGCGCGTGTATTCCATCTGCCTGCGGTTCACAGGCCGGGAGTCCGAAGCGCAGGACCTGACGCAGGATGTCTTCCTGCGTGTGTTCCGTTCGTTGAAGAGTTTCCGCGCCGGCGAAGGGTCTTTCGTGGTTTGGCTGACGCGGCTGACGCGCAACCTGCTGATCGATCACTACCGCAGGACGAAGCTCGAACGGGCAACCGATTCGATTGAAGACCAACTGCCGGTGCTTGAACAACGCAACGGCATGCAGGCGCGGCCCGACGGCATCCTGGCCGGGCGCGAGGCGAGCGAATTGATCCAGGCGGGTTTGGCAAGGCTTTCGCCGGACCTGCGTGAAACGGTGATCCTGCGCGATTTGGAGGAGTTGGAGTACCGCGAGATCGCGGAGGTGCTGAATATCCCCGAGGGGACGGTGAAGTCCAGGCTGAACCGGGGGCGGGCCGAGCTGGCTCGCGTGCTGCGCAAGCACAAGGTAGCGATATGAAGTGCGTCGACCTGGAAATCCTGCTTTGCGATTACGTCGACGGCGTGTTGTCGCCTGCCGAGAAGGCCACGGTTGAACTGCATCTGAACTCCTGCGCGGCGTGCCGGGAGTTGGTGGCCGACGCCAAGGCGGCAGTCGCGCTGATGGAGAGCGCGGCCGAGGTGGAAGTGCCGCCGGCGCTGGTGAACGGAATTCTGTTCGAGCTGCGCAACGAAGCCAAGGGCCCGGTGCTGAAAAAGAAGGCCGGCGGATGGGTGGCGAAGCTGTTCGAGCCGGTGCTGCAACCCAAGTTTGCCATGGGCATGGCGATGACGATCCTCTCGTTCTCAATGATCGGGCGGTTTGCGGGGGTGCCGATCCGGCAGTTGAAGCCCGCCGATCTGGAACCGGCCCGCATTTGGGCGACGCTCGAGGACAAGGCCTACCGGACTTACGACCGGGCGAAGAAATATTACGAAAGCCTGCGTGTGGTCTATGAGATCCAGCAGACGATGAACGACTGGAGCGGGTCGAATGAAGATCCGCTACCGCCGGGCTCTGCCCAGCAGGGCGGCGCGCACGACGAAGGGCCCATCGAAAAGAGGCCCGGACAAAACGACCGGAATGGAACCCAAGAGGGAGGGAAGGCGCAATGACAACAGCAAGTGAGAATCCGAAACCTGTCACCGCCTACTGCCGCGTCTGCGGGAAGGCGCTGACGGAAGACACCGTGAAGCTGGCACAGGGTACGGTCTATTGCGAGGACCATGTGCCCGCAGCCGAGCCGCCTCGCTATGAGGCAGCCGCGGCGGCGGCGACCCCAATGGCCAATCCCGGAGTCTCGCCTGGCCTGGCATTCGTGCTCGGGTTGATCCCGGGCGTCGGCGCCATCTACAACGGGCAGTATGCCAAGGGCGTCGTTCATGTGCTGATTCTGGGCCTGCTGATCAGCATCATGAACACCAACTCCGCCGGCGGACTGGAACCGCTGTTCGGCATGTTGATGGCGGTCTTCTATTTCTACATGGCCTTCGAGGCTTACCACACGGCGCGCAAGCGCTTGGCTGGGGAACCGGTGGACGAGTTCAGTTCGCTGGTGCAGATGGATGCCCGTGCGGGCCGGTTGCCGGTGCTGCCTCTGGTTCTCATCGCGCTGGGCGTGCTGTTCCTGCTCAACAACCTGGAAGTGTTGTACCTGGCGCAGTTGCTCAAGTACTGGCCGGTGGCGCTGATCCTGGCAGGCGCGTACATGCTGTGGGTCCGGACGCGGCCCGAGAACGGCGACAGGCAGGGCGGAGACGAAGCCGGAGGTGAGCTGTGAACACCGGGACGGCGGCATTGCTCGGGGCGCTGCGCGGGCCTGTGATGCTGATGACGCTGGGCGGGCTTCTGACCGCGCACCGTTTCAGCGAGGTAACGTTCAGCAAGACCTGGCCTGTGCTTCTGATCGTCTTTGGGCTGATGAAGCTTTTCCATCGGATGGCTTCGTCGACGGCTGGCGAAGTGCAACCGCCTGGGATGGCGGGAGGCGCGCAGTGAGGCGCGCGAGCTTGGCCGGACCGCTGATCCTGATCGGCATCGGCAGTTTTTTCCTGATGAGGAAGTGGGTGGACATTCCGCCGTTGTGGCGGCTGGTATCGGACTGGTGGCCGCTGATTCTGGTTGCGATCGGCGTGTGGCAGTTGGTTGACCGGACCGCGGGCCGCGGCCGGAGCTAGGGGTAGGAGGTGTGAGATGAGAAGAGGTTCCGTGATTGCTCCGCTCCTGCTGATCCTGATCGGCGGGGTCTTCCTGGTGAGGAATATCCGGCCCGAGTGGCCGCTGTTCGAGACGCTGTTCACGTGGTGGCCAGTGCTGTTGATTGGCTGGGGCGTGTTGCGCGTGATCGAGATCCTGGTTGCGCACTTCGCCGGGCGGCCTTTGCCGGCGCGCGGGCTATCGGGAGGCGAATGGGCGCTGGTGGTGATCATCACGATCATGGGCGCGGGTGTGTGGAGCGCGCAGCACTTCGCCCAGGAGGGTCTTGGACGCATCCGGATCGGCGGCGTCGAGGTGTTCGGCGAGAGCTTTGAATACCCAGTTGAGGCCAAGAGCCTGAAGGCCGGCAAAACGCCGCAGGTGACGGTCGACATCGGCCGCGGCTCGGCGCGAGTGGTCGGCGCCGATACCGACGAGGTGAAGATCACCGCCCGCAAGAGCATCCGCGCGCTGAACAAGAGAGTTGCCGACGGCGCCGACAAGGACACGCCCCTTACCGCCACGGCGACGGGCGAAACGGTGGTGATCCGGGCCGGCATGAACCAGCCGGATAACATCCGCGTCACCTATGACGTTGAGATCACGGTGCCCAAGGGCGCTTCAGTGACCTGTCAGGGCCAGAATGTGGATTTGGACCTGTCCGAAGTGGACGGGCGCGTACTGGTGGATTCCGAGCGCAGCGGCGTGCGCATCCAGAACGTGGGCGGCAAGGTGACCATCGATACACGATCGAGCGACCTGATCAGGGCCGTCAACGTCCGCAACGATGTGGAGTTGCGGGGCCGCGGCCGCGACATTGAACTGGAGAACGTCACCGGGCAGGTGATGGTGGAGGGCGGCTATTCCGGCGAGACCATCATGCGGAACATAGGAAGCCAGGTGCGCTTCGACAGCTCGGTGACCGAGCTCCGCGCCGGCAAGATTCCAGGCACGTTGAATCTGACGCTGTCGGCGCTCACCGGCAACGGCATCACAGGACCGGTTCTGGTGAAGGCGCGGTCGAAAGATGTGCGCCTGGCCGACGTGACCGGGCAGATCCAGATCGAGCTTGATCGGGGCGATGTGGATCTGGTCCAGAGCCGGCCGGACGTGGCAAAGATCGACGTCAAGGTCCGGTCGGGCGCCATCGAGGTGGCCCTGCCCGAAGCAGCCCGTTTTTCGCTCGATGCCGAGACTGAGCGGGGCGAGGTGATGAACGACTTCGGCGGCCAAGTGAAGGAAGAAAGTTCCGGCCGGGGCGGGAAGTTGACCGCCAACACGCCGGGCGCGCCAGTGGTGACTTTGAAGACTGAGCGCGGGTCGCTCACTGTTCGAAAGGCTGTGCCGGCGCCACCCACTCCGCCGGCCCCGCCGAAGACCGGAACGCCGGCCCCGCCACCGCGGGCCGACAACCTGTAAACTCCCGCCTTCAGCCGGAATGAACCAGCCCCGGACCCGCTCAGGCAGCGGATCCGGGGCCGTTGGTTTTCAGGCGCTCCGTTCTTTTGTCAGAACTTCAGGCGGATGCCGATTTCGATGCGCCGGTTGTCGAGCACTGAGGTGACGTTCTGGTGGCCGACGCCGCCGCGGTATTGGTTGTATTTCTCCGCCGCGGTTGCATTCGGCGAGGCCGCGAGCAGATTGGTGACAAGCTGCTCTGGCGAATTGAACAGGTAGTGGCCGTTGGAGAGCTGGGCGCCTTTCATCTTGAAGGTGAAGCCGGTGTTCAGATCCTGGCGGCGAACCTGGTT